>CAMDKQ010000006.1 GCA_945901095.1 Bifidobacterium breve | reverse complement strand
GGACATGCTCGCGATCATGTCCTTGAACTGGCGCATCAAATCGTCAGTACCGCCACCGCGTTGCTCAGCCATTCGCAAAGTCCTCCATGGTCGTGGTGAGGTCGCACCGTCGGACGGGCATGTCGTCGCAGGGGTCCCACTCGTGCACGTCGATGACGAGATGCGCCCGATCATCGATTCTCGACATCCGAGCATCCTTGCAGAAATTCTGTCCACATCCGCTGGGCACCGTGGCCTTGCCGCTCGCTCTACTCTTCCCTACCCGGTCAACGGATTCACCCAGCGAACATTCGGAAATCGGGCGAAATCTGTGTCGGCCGAATGGACGATCCCACCGTATTCCACCGCCAACGCGGCAAGGTGAGCGTCATTCACGAGGTCTCCGCCAACCCCGGTCGGGACGAGAAGTGATCGCAGTGCACTCGGGTGGCGGGCCGTCGGTTGCAGCACCTGCACGTGCGAAGCTGCGAGCCATCGTTCAACCTCGTCGAGCAGCTCGCCGACCGCGACAGGGCGCTTCATGATGCGCGCCGACGACATCACCCGGACGTAAGCGACGAGGACAAGCCAGCTCAGTCCCACCGACTCATCGCCATTGAGTGCTGCGGTCCACCACTCCCGAGCGCGCTCATGGAACAGCGACCCGCTGTCGGATGCGTAGATGATGAGATTCGCATCGGGGACAATCATTGGCCCTGAGCTCCCGGGTGCAATCGGCGCGTCAATACCTCGAAGTGCTCATCGTCCATCTCGGCGACGAGGTCTAGAGCTTTCGTCATGTCTATGCCCTCGCGCAGCCCTGCGTCAAAGGTGCGAATGACGAACGGGCTGCGAGGCGGTTCGGATTCGGAGGCTAGGCCCCTGCGCAGACACGCATTGACGACGTCCTTAAATGGCAGAGACATTCTGCGAGCCTTTTCCTGCAGCGCCATGGCGAGATCATCGTCCAATGTCAGTGTCGTCCGCATGAGCGCAGTCTAGCCTGTGGACACCAAGTCATCATCCTTCAAGCATCGTGATGCTTCCTCGGCGTGCGCGCCGCCTGCGGGCCAAATGAACGAATGCGACACCGATTGACGGATATTCACTCATCTGGCCCAGATTCTGGGCCAGATGAAATGAGGGGGGTGGTTGGGTTTGTTGTTGGTTGGGTTTTGCGCTGTCTTCGTTTGCGCAGGGCTGCCCTTGCTGTTCCGGCAACCGCGAGGGCTACGACCACCCCGCCGATGAACAGGACCGCCGCGATGGCGGCCGCGATCCACGGGTTGAAGATCGCCGTGATGACGACGCCGGCGATAGCTGCGTCCTCAGCGACCGAAACCACGACATTGCTCGCTGGCTCGGGCGAGGTGTTCACCGCGAGCCGTGTCGTCGCCTTGGCGAAGTGGGTGATGAGGGCGACGATCCCGCCACCCGCTGCGATCACTGCACTCGGCAGGTCAACACTCGGCGAGGCGATGAGCACCGCGACTACCCCGCCGGCGATCGGCCGAATCGCCGTGTTGAAGACATCCCACGCAGAGTCCAGCCACATGATCTTGTCCGCGATGGCGTCAATGACGACAAGGACACCGAAGACGAGGAGGACGTCAACACGCTCGAACGCGACCGGGACACCGAGATCGGTGACCCGTCCAAGAAGCCCCATGAGGAAGACCAGCAGGTAGGGATTGATACCACTTGCCCAAGCCGCCGTGAAGGCCAAAGGGATCGCCGCTTCCACGAGCCCATTCTCCGCTGATCAGGCCGCCGCGGTCAGCCCGACCCACCAAGCGGCCGACGGAACAGGTCAATGACCACCTCTGACACCATGCCGACGGACTCATAGAGCGCCGTCGCGCCGGTGGTGTTGTCGCTGTCGACCGTGAGGCACACCTGCTCGCGGCCACGCCGGGCAGCGTCGGCGAATGCGCACTCCAAGAGCCATCGGCCGATGCCCAAGCCTCGAGCATTCGGCGCTACGCCGAGACTCCTCACGTACGCGGCATTGATCCCCTCGCGGGAGTGATCCTGGGTGATCTCGGCGACCGGCTCGCCGTCAAGCCAGGCCAGCCACCACAGGTCGGGCGCGGCATCCTGCCGATCCCTGTGCCACGCCAGCCACTGCTCATACGGGCGCGCCACCGACCCGAAGTGCTCTGCAAATGCCGACTCATGAATGGAGTGGAGCAGTCGCCTGTCACCCTCTCCTTCAGCCACTGACTTCGTGACGCCCAGCGGCGGCGTGGGCTCGGTGACGAAGGTATCGGCAAGGTCGATGCCCATTTGCCAGAAGCGGCGGACCTGGACGTAACCGCTCGACTCGAGCACCGCACACGCCGCGACATCCTTTGCAAGAGCGCCAGCCTCCATTTGCCAACCGGGCTCCCCTTCGCTCAACCGGCCACCGGCAGCGATACCCATCGCGACGAGTGGCGCGAGCACAGCAGCCTCCAGGCCCGGAAGGCTGTAGGCGTCGGCGAACACCAACCGGGCTGCAGCGTCGCGCTCAATCACGAGCACACCAACAGCATTCCCGTCCTCATCCTCAACCAACCGGTGCTCGTGCTGCGCGGCATCGGGGCTGGTGATCTGGAATCGCAGGCTCTCCCTGCTGCTCTCTACCCGGCCGATCATCGCGAAGTCCGACTCGCAGACCACCTCGTAGGCGCGGTCGACGTCAGCTCCGTCGAGCAAGCCATCGACCACCATAAGGTCCATCGCCCGGCACGTCATCGGGGCCTTGATCAGAACGTCGTGCGCTGTCATCCCTCAACCTCCCTGCTGTCCGCGCCATCGGACTCAACCCTAGGAGCGATGCGCCTGCATTGGATGATGTACCCGTGAAGATGCCCAGATCTGTCCCGGTGCCATGAGCCGCTACGCCGTCCTCATCCTCCCCTCCGCCAACCGGGTCTACGCCGATGCCGCCATCGCCCTGACCCAGGCTGAGCTAGCCGCCTTTAATGAGGCAGTTCTCGGCAGGCGCATCGGCACAATTGCGGCCGAGATCATCGGCGGTGTGCCGTACGTCACCTTCGAGTGCGACGACCTCGGCGACCGCGACATCGCCCTCCTCGCCAACCTCTCATCGCTGTACGCCCTGTTCGCGATGGAAGGTGACGTCCTGCGTCCGGTGACCGCGCGGCCGCTTGACCGCCTCGACGACGACCTCATCACCATTCAGAAATACTCCGGCAAGACCAACGAGCAGTTCACGAAACTCCTGATGAACGTGACCGTCCTCGCCTCCGATTTTGCGAGCGCCATGCTCGAACGCAGCCTCACGGTGCTCGATCCGCTGTGCGGCAGGGGAACCACGCTCAACCAGGCGCTCATGTACGGCTGGGACGCCTACGGAATCGAGATCGATGACCGCGACGTCGACGCCTACGCGGTATTCATCCAGCGGTGGCTCAAGGAGAAGCGCCTCAAGCACCGGGCAGAGTACGGACCGGTGCGACGCGACCGCCGAGTCGTCGCACACCGCCTGGATATCACGTTCGCTGCGAACAAGGAGGACTACAAGGCGGGAGTCGTCCAGCGACTTGACGTCGTCAGCGCCGACACCTCCCTGCTCCCAGACTTTTTTCGCGCCGCCTCCGTCGACCTCATTGTGACCGACGCTCCCTATGGCGTGCAGCACGGGAGTCGCGCGAGAAGCCGGGAACTTTCTCGCAGTCCCCTCGAACTCATTACCGAGAACGCGCCCGCATGGACCCGAGTGTTGAGGCCCGGAGGAGCCATCGGCATCGCTTGGAATACCCACGTGACAAAGCGGGACGATGCCGCCGCAGCCCTTGAGTCCGCCGGGCTACGCATAGTCGAGCCGGATTCGGAACGGGGGTTCAGCCACCGTGTCGATCAGGCGATCCAGCGCGACATCATTATTGCCCGAAAGCCCCGCGTTTGATCGATGGGATTCGTGCGTATTCAACGTAGGATCAAACGGCCATGAAATCGCCGAGTCCATTGCCCTCCATCCATGCATATCAACGCGTCACGGCGTTCATCGCCGCAACGAGCCTCTTGGTCATCGGGCTCACAACCGTTATCACCCCGACGACGCCTGCGAACGCCATGGTGCCGCAGGTCGATCTCCCAGCATCAGATGCCTGCCCGGTCGATCCTCAATTTAAGAAGCACGACTTCCGGGCGATGTGGATCGCCAGTGTCGCCAATGTCGACTGGCCCTCACGTCCCGGCCTTTCCGCTCAGACCCAGCAGGCAGAACTCCGCTCCTGGCTCGATCTCGCGGTCAAGAACAACTTCAACGCGGTCGTGCTCCAGGTGCGGCCGGCCGCCGATGCGATCTGGCCATCGCCATTCGAGCCTTGGTCCACCTGGCTCACCGGTAAGCAGGGTCAAGATCCCGGCTACGACCCGCTTCGCTTTGCCGTCGATGAGGCTCATAAGCGGAATCTCGACCTGCACGCTTGGTTCAACCCCTACCGGGTGAGCATGAACGCCAAGCTGAGGAAGCTCGCACCTACCCACCCGGCACGCGCACATCCGGATTGGATCGTGCGCAAGGACGGCAAGCTTTACTACAACCCGGGCATCCCGGAGGTCCGCGAGTTCGTCACGAACGCGATCATGGACGCCGTTACCAAGTACGACGTTGACGGCGTCCACTTCGACGACTACTTCTACCCCTACCCCGGATCCGGCAGGCCCTTCCGCGATGCCAAGGCGTATGCGGCCTACGGAGGCGCCTACGCCTCGAAGGCCGACTGGCGTCGGGCGAATATCGATGCCCTGATCAAGGGACTTCACGACCGCATCAACGCCGTTAAGCCCTGGGTTCAGTTCGGGGTGTCGCCCTTCGCGGTCTGGCGCAATGACTCGACCCACGCGGAGGGGTCCCAAACGAGGGCCGGCATCGAAACATTCGACGACCTCTACGCCGACACCAGGCTCTGGGTTCGCGAGGGCTGGATCGACTATGTCGCCCCTCAGATCTACTGGACCAGGGGATTCAAGATCGCTCGGTACGGGACGATCGCCCGCTGGTGGGCCCGCGAGGTCGCCGCTGCTGCCGCACTCGGGCACAACGTGGGCCTGTACATCGGCGAGGCCACCTACCGAGCCGGAACGAAGGGTGATCGACAGTGGCGCAAGCGCCAGGAACTCAGTCGCCATCTCGCCGTTACCGCTGGAATTCCTGAAGTTCTCGGCAATATCTACTTCTCAGCGAAGGACGTGCTGGCGGACAGGCGCGGAACCACCACCGCACTCGTCCAGCGTTGGTACACGCGACCGGCGCTCCTCCCCGTTGTCGGCGACTCACAGGGATCTGCGCCCCAAGCGGTCACGTCCGTCAGTCGCAACGGGGCATCGCTGAACTGGACCGGGTCCGACCCTTCCGCAGCCTCGTATGCGATCTATCGGGTTCCCGGGTCATCGGCCGGCCCATGTGACCTCGCTGATGCTCGCAATCTCATCGCAACCGTGCGCCGGACCGGTGAGGCGATGTCGTGGACAGATTCGGGCAAGACGAGCGCCGATCCCGCAACCATCGTGACGTACCTCGTTACCGCGGTCGATCGCAATGGGCGTGAGAGCTCTGCGTCCGTGGCCTTGGGGTAACAACGCGCACAAAGGTCGAGCACGCCGAGGCTGCGTTCATTCGGTCAGTCGTTGCTGGCCCAAAATTGCAGTGCCGAGATCAGGAGCACGACTGACCCGACACCAATGTAAATCGACGTTGCCATGGGCGTGAACGACCAAAGGTTCGTGAGCAAGCCCATGCTGCTGATGATGAGCAGGGTTGACAGCGGCTGGCGCATCGCGAGGAGGGGCCCGGACTTCATGATGCGAAAGGCCCGCGAGTTCGTAATGACCTCCAACTCCTCAGGGAGTTCAAGGACCTCATCGCGCAACTCGTCGCGCTGCCTGCGGAGGTCATCGCGGTCGGCCACGCTCTCTGCGAGCTGATGCTCAAGAGCGGCGAGCCGATCCTGAGCATCACCGCCGGATTCCGCCCCGGTCGCGACCGCAGCACTGTCGCCGTCCCCGGCACCGGGGAGATAGGCGATCGACTCGCTGGAATTCTCAGGATTGGACATCATGTGCTCCCTGGTCAGACGCGGATCAGAAACTGCACGCACGGAGGCCCGCATCGCTACCTCCATCAATATTGCATGGTACCCACCATGGTGGCGGCACAACAGCGCTCATCCTGCGAGGCACCGCTATCCGGTCGGAGCCAACACCTCCGTCGAAGGGAACACCTCCCGAGCCGGCTTGATCCATCTTCCGATGACGTCGCTTACGACCTCATTGCTCCCGGCGCATTCGTCAACTGCGAGCTCGACAATCAGCTGCTCTCCCAACGACACGTGCACCGCCTCCCCCGTTCCACCGACGCACCCCTCCTGCGCACCTTCGACACGCAGAGCGGCCAAGGACGGAATCCCATCAACAAGGCCGCTCCAGACCTCAGGAGGGGTGGTCCGCGATTCATCGGCGAGCACATCGCCATAGCTGTCGATAACAAGCCGCGACTGCGTGCTGCTCACGGTGAGCTCTAGGCTCCGGTGCGAGGGTGGCGGGACCGAGGAGTCAAAGAAGTTGTACACGATGACCAACTCGTCAACAACCGCAGGCTCGACGGTTGTCGGGGCGCTTGAAACTGAGGTCGCGGGCGGCCCTGAGCATCCGCTCATCAGCACGATGCAGACACTCATCACTAGCCCACGGCGCCCGACCCGCCCCGGGGATACCGCCCTTTGCCACCGATAGCCTGCTCTTTGGTCTGCGCATACCTGTGTTGACCGACAGAACCTGAGGACACGGAACTGCATGAGCGCATTCCTCCTGAGCTTCGCCGTGATTTTCATCGCGGAGCTCGGCGACAAGTCCCAGCTCATGGCAATGACCTTCGCTACACGCTATCGATTTTGGACGGTCATCGCAGCCATCTCAGCAGCGACCGCCGTAATCCACCTGTTTTCGGTGGCCCTGGGCAGCATCGTTGGCCTTTCCCTTCCAACGGGACCGATCAGTCTCGTCGCCGGCATCGCCTTTGTCGCCTTCGGCCTGTGGACCCTGCGCGGCGATGAATTAAGCGAGGACGAGGAGTCAAGAGTCCAACGCAGCACCCGGCCAGCGTTCATTGCCGTGATGATCGCCTTCTTCCTTGCGGAGCTTGGAGACAAGACGATGCTTGCGACCGTGACACTCGCCACGACACAGGGCTGGTTCGGTACCTGGCTTGGGTCGACGGTCGGCATGGTCGCCGCCGATGCGCTCGCCATCGGAGTGGGGACCGTTCTCGGAAGGGCGCTTCCTGAACGGGTCATTCGGATCGGTGCGGCCTGCCTGTTCTTCATATTTGGGGCGTGGCTCCTGTTCGAGGGCGTTCAGACAACGATGGGATAGATTCACCACGTGACCGGGACCACACTCGCGCCAACAATCGCGTTCACCGACATTCCCATCGTGTCGCTCGCGATGTGGCGGCAGGATCCTTCTCGTCGCCAGTCATTCGCCGAGCAGGTCGTCAAAGCCTGCCACGAGGTGGGCTTCTTCACCCTCGTCGATCATGGCATCGACGACGCATTCATCGCCGCCTACTTCGCTGCCCTCGAGTCCTTCTTTGCACTACCGAGCGCAGCCAAGGCTCTCATTGACAAGCAACAGTCCCCGCATTTTCGCGGGTGGGAACAGGTCGGGGCAGAGCTCACCGACAACCGGGTCGATTATCGTGAGCAACTCGATCTTTCGACCGAACATCCTCCTTATCCGCCTGACGCGATGCCGCCGTACCTTCGCCTCGACGGACCCAACCAGTGGCTCCCCGAATCCGTGCTCCCCGGCTTCCACTCGATCGTCAACGACTTCCTCGCGCGGATGGGCGCCCTCGCCGATGAGCTCATGGAGATTCTCGCCGTGGGCCTAGGACTTGAGCGCAACGCCTTTCGCGCCGTGTTCGGGGAGCGGCCGCTCTCATTTGCCAAGCTCATCTCATATCCACCGACTCCTCCAGGGCAGGCGGGCGTGAACGGGCACCACGATGCGGGCTTTCTCACCATCCTGCTCCAGCACGGAGTCGGGGGGCTGCAGGCACTGAACCCTGATGGGGACTGGATCGATGTTCCTCCGACGCCGGACGCCTTCGTCATTAACCTTGGCGAGATGCTGCAGTCAATGACCGGCAACTACCTCGTCGCCACCACCCATCGGGTTATCACGTCATCCCAGCGCTACTCGTCGGCGTACTTTCACGGCCCAGACCTGCGCACAAACCTGCACCCGATCGTCCTCGACCCAAGCTTTGCGGCGGCAGTCCAAGTGAGTCCCCGCCACCGCGATGCTGCCTTTATGGCAAAGCGCGATGAGCTACTTGCCGGTGAGTCAGGAACGACGAGTGCGCCTGCGCCGGTATTCGGCGAGCAGATGTGGAACTACTACGTACGCAGCTACCCGGAGGTTGTCCGGTTGCACTACCCGGATCTGATGTGAGTTAGAGCCGCTCGAGCACGCACTCGGCAGTGCTGTTCATGATCGACAACCCGTTGTCCTCCTCAAGGAGGGTTGTGACGACGCCATCGCGGATGACCATGGCGTAGCGCTTCGATCGCACCCCAAGGCCGAAGGCTGAGGCGTCGATCTCCATCCCGATGGCCCTGGTGAACCCAGCATCTGGATCGGCGAGCATCGTGAAGGTCTCAGCAACGCCGTGAGCCTTGCCCCACGCATCCATGACGAACACGTCGTTCACCGAGATGCAGGCGATGACATCAACGCCCCTTGCCGAGATCTCCGCGGCGCGCTCTATGTAGCCGGGCAGGTGGCGTGTCGAGCAGCCGGGAGTGAAAGCTCCGGGCACCGCGAACAGGACAATCTGCCCGCGGCCGAGCACCACTGCTGCAGACTCAATAGCGGGAGCCCCATCGACCATGAGGCGGATGTCTACAGACGGGATTCGGTCTCCGATGGCGATAGGCATGCGGTGAGGCTAGTCGATCTGCCCCGCCGTGTCGGACGGAGATGCCGTATCAGCCGGAAATGCCTCTGACCCTTGACCCCGGCGCCGCATGAGCAGCAGTAGTGCGAGGCCGCCGATGACGACGATGAATCCGGCCAGCAGGATCCAAATCGGGTCGATGCCCCCCTCGCTGGACGCTGCGGCCGTCACCGTGAAGTCGAGGGTCTCATCGATAGACCCCTTGGCGACGATCGTGTCTGGTGCCGTCTTTGTGACCCCGTTGCCCTCCACGCTGAGGATGTCCCCGGGAAAGGTCACGGTGATTGAGACCGCACCGAGATCGACCGAGGATTCCTCACCCGTTGCGCCACTGTCGGTCTTCACATGCATGACGAGGGTGTCCCCCTCGGGGACGAGGCTCCAGCCATCATCAATATCGGCGAGCGGGGCATTCGTGACGCTGCAGTTCAAAATGATGTAGGTGTCGTCCGATCCCGGCACGCAACTGTCGAGGACCTTTGAATTGCCTGCGTCTGTGAGTTCCCCTGACTTGAGCTGGGCCTCAAGGTCCTCTGCGGTCGCGATGCCAAGCATCGACGCAGCCTCCTTGGCGACCTGCAGTTGCACAGTTCCGCTGACCGTCGCATCGGGATTCGCGACGAGTGTGTAATTGACGTTCATGCAGGAGGTAAGGACCACGACAGCGAGCCCTGCGAGGGCGAGCATCCCACCAGAGCGACGAATGGCATGGGCGGCACGAGACATTGGGGCTCCTTGGAGGCTATCGTCGACGCACTGCCCTCACTTGCCGGGGGCGATCGTAAGCATAGGGCGCCTACGACAAGCGTTTCACGGACACGCAATCTGAACGACGGCATCATCGAAGGGATGCGCCATGACCGACGGTCGGACCATCCTCTTCGTGCACGGCAAGGGCGGGTTCGAGTCGCGGCAGTCCTGGCTCGGTCCACTCAACTCAGGCCTGGCAGGCCTCGGTTATCCCGTCATCGGCGCGCATGGCGATCGGATCATTGAGGCCGACTACCTCGTCGCGCTACTCGAAGGCTCCGAGGGCATCACCCCGGCGATCGAGTGGGCCGAGCCCGAGTCGCGGGAACGCCACGCGAACTGGGCGGACTACCTCGTACGGCAGGAAGCACTCGCCGAGGTGATCGAACAGTCGCGCAATAACCCTGGGCCACTGCACGCGGGCCTCGTGAGTGACACCCCCCTGCCCAATGCGATCGCCGGAACGATGGAGGCCGTCGCAACGTATCGAGGGTCGAGCAGGCACCGGCATGCCGCATGGCGCGCGGTCATTGGCTGCCTTCCGGAGGCGGGCCAGATTACCGTCGTCGCCCACAGTCTCGGGTCGATCCTCATGATCGACCTCCTCACGCGACTGCCCCCGGGCCTGCAGATCGACCTCCTCCTGACTATCGGGTCCCCCATGGGGGTCAAGGCATTGCGCCGTCATCATCATGGTGTCGACACAGCCACCGGCTTCCCATCCGACCGGGTGCTGTCGTGGCTCAATGTCTATGACCCGGGCGACATCATCACAATCGGACGAGGCGCGAGCCCCTTTTTCAAGGCCGCCCTCGATGCGCCGATTAACACCGGTGCATCACACAGCCTCACCGGCTATATGAGTCACCCGGTCGTTGCTGCGGCCGTGGGATTCACCATGTTCGGCGACCGCGCCGAGCAACGATCGCAGGGGGTACCGTCGCGTCGCCTCGATCCGCGCTGGGATCCACTCCTCCTACGCTTCGCTTACACCCAGCAACTCTGGGCCACGTGCGACACAGGAAAGTGGGGGTTTCGCCGGAACCTTGACGCAGCGCGCCGGGTCCTCGCCCGCCGGACGATCGACGACATCCGACGACGGCACAACGGACTGCCGGAAGACCTGCGGGAACTCAGTCCCTTGCACCCATCGCGGACCCCAACGGAAGCCGATCTCCTCATCCACGCAGCCAGTCTCGTACGAGGCCAGATGTCAGATACCCAACTCGTTGTCGCAGGCGTCGACTTCCTTCTCGCCCCGGCCCTGCCGCCATTTGACCTCGACGTCGCTGGATCACATGCCCACGAGGCTCTCGAGGCCCTGTTCGAGCAGATAAGGCGCCCGTCTTCGGCGCACTCCGGGCCAGAACTAGCGCATGCCGTGATCGCGGCGGTGAAGGAATCAAAGGCGGCGCTTCAGGAATCCGGGTTCCGCTGGGGGCCAGTCCTCATCACCGCCGGGATCGGTCTACTCGCCGCCACCGGTGTTGGCCTAGCCATTGCAGTACCGGTGGGCCTCGCGGGCGCCGCAGCGATAGCCGGCACCCTCGCCACCTTCGGTCCCGGCGGCATGGTCGGGGGGATCGCGACGCTCACCGCCCTCACCGGTGCCGCTTCCGCGATGGCGGGTATCGGGGTCGCGGTCGAACTGAGCCCCCAGGACCCTCGCTACGAGCTGGTTCGCGAGGCCATGGCCACGCAGCTGGCCGACCAGACCGCGGTCCAGCTGAGAACCTCCATCGCCGGGATGCTTGCAGTGCTGTTCGCCCAGTGTCAGCTTGGGCTCGCCTCCGACGCAGGGAGCATCGAAGCACTCCTTCTTCGAACCGAGTCCTTGGTCGCGCACGAACGGGGCCTGCACGCCGAGATCGCACCTGGACGGCCTGGCACAAAGGAATGGGACGCCAAGGCCCGGGTAACGAGTCGGGCGCTCGCGTCACTCGAGGTCCGCGGTGTCGGGCCAGATCCGGCTGTCGTCCAGCGTGCCATCATGCGCCGCGAGATCGAGCGAGACTGACACCCTCGAACGGGGGTAGCTCATTACCTGTCGAGTGCTCAGCTTCGCCCGCGAACGACCACCTGGCCCTGCAGCCACATCCGAACGGCGAGAACCCGGGCATTCACATTAGGGTCATTAGACAGTCCGAGTGTCGCGAACGTGCGTGCGACCAGGCTTTCCGTCGATCGCAGGGTTGTCTCGCGCCGGGCCGCGATGGCCGCGTTCGAAAGGCCCTCGGACATGAGACGAAGGATCTCGCCCTGCGAGGCGCTCAGCTCAATTCGCCCCTCGGCTGGTTCCAGAGAGATCGAGTCTTCCGCGGACGTGCGCGTGATCGAATCGAAGATCGCATCCTCGACATCTGCCAGCGAAGTGATGCGTGACTTCACGAGGTAGACCGCCCGCTCAGGAATCCGCCGGTTGATGCCCAGCGCGACCTGGACGGACGTATGCGAGGTGAGTACAACCTGCCCAATCCACGGCAAATCACGGTTCAGACGCTCGAGCAGGTCCACCCCGTCAGGGCCCGGACCAAGGTGAAGATCCGTCACCACGGCATTCGGCTCGAATTCGAGCAGGATCTCGAGGGCCTCGGCAACCGAGATGGCAGACCGGACGGTCATCCCGCTGGCGGCCAGTGAGTCCGCGAGAATGGTGCGCGTGAACTCCTCGTCCTCAACGACGAGGACCTTCGTTCGAAATCCCGGGATGCCTTCAGTCACTGTCGCTCACCCCCCTTTCTGTCCCGAGCCCGAGTCGACCTTGGCGCATTCCCCCCCGTTCCGTAGGTGAGTCTCCACCTCCCATGCTCGGTTTTCTCACACACACGCCCGATTATCCGCACCTCATCGACAAATATCACAAGCAGTCAGGCTCCTCTACCTTGGCGGATTGGGAGCATCGCGGTCATGCGAGCCCCACCCTCTTGCTCAGCTTCAAGTGCCCAGGATCCGCCGCGGGCCCTGATTCGATGGGTACCGAGACCTTCACGAAGGTCATTCGACGGCCCAATGCCATCATCGGTCGCGCTAATGATGAGCATCGTGCCCGTCCCATGGTCGACGTCAATTCGCAGTTGGAGCGAGCCTGCCTCACCGTGCCGGCTGGCATTCGTGACTGCCTCGCCAAGGATCTCCAAAACCCAAGCAGCACATTCGGGATCGGCACCGAGAACCTCCGCGGCCCTCATTGACATCCCCCAGGAAATGTCAATGAGTCCGAGCCACCGAGTTCGTATGTCCTGTATTTGCTTCTCGACACTCGCGGGGGGCGGCTCCTCGGCAAACACCGACTGCACGTCAGCCGCGGACTGTTCCAGCAGCATGGTCACGCGCGCGAGGAGTCGTCGCTTATCGGGGTGTCCACCAGACCTCACCTCATCGATGTGCACCTGCAGGGCGAGCCCTACTGCGGTCAGGCGACTCTGGACGGAACCATGCAGCACGAGCGACACCTGATCGCGCATTCGCGCACCAGCACGATCCAACTCTGCCGCTATCGCCTCACTAACTCGAATGCGAGAAGCCAGCGACAAGGCGTCATCCCGTGAACGTCTGGTCACCTCGAACGCCATGGCGATCAGCGCCAAGCATGTCAACCCAATACCGACCACGACGAGCAATTGAGGGTTTGAGCGCTCCCATTCGCAGGCAACGATTGGCGTTCGAACGCTCCACACGAACGAAGCGCCGATCGCAGGATAGATCACGAGGTTGACGAACCCCGTGCCCCGGTGCGATCCAGGGAACAGCGATCGGGAGATCATTTGGCCGATAACGACAACAATCGTGCCGCTCGCCAACGCCAACGCATCACGCTCGAGGCATGAGGGGACGATCTGGGCCCACAGGATGACGCCGATGAAGGCCGCTGACGGAAGTATCGGCACCCTCGCCGTCATGAAGAGGTCTAGGAGCCCTCGAAGGGTAAAGCCCCTTCTCGTATCAGTCGCAGGCGTTCGCTCCGGCCACTGCGGAGCAGTGCCCGATACCTCCCGGCTGAGGGACCGGATGATCGTCTCGGAGTAAAAAGCGACCCGAGACCGCAGCGGCTCTAGGTCGCTATCGGTAGCCAGATTGAGTTCCTCTGCCTCTTCCGCAAGTTGCTTGAGGGCCGGAATCACCACTGCGTCGAGTGCATCCGCGAGGAGTAGTCGCTGATCCGCAGCGAAACGTTGTGATGCGGCACCGAGCTCGTTGATGTGATCATCCGCGCGGCGCAGGCGCTCGATGTCAGCCTGTCGCTCTCTGACGCCCGCCCCAACGATGGTGGCGGCACCGAACAATGCAAGTGTGCTTCCAACCGTCCATAGCAGTCGGCCACCGAGTCCAATACCGCCTCCCCCGATGAGCAAGTCGATGCCAAGTTCCATGATGAGCGAAAGAAGGACCCCACACCCGGACCATACGAACATCACCTGACCGGTGGTCATTGACGGGAACCGGCCCCGCGGCGAGCGCTGCCCAGCCACCAAGATGAGCAGGAGCAGCACCGCAAGTTCTGCGACGACAGCGATCACAACGATGATCGCTGCACGGTCCTGATGGAGGGGGAAGTTTCGGATGGCGATTCCGCAGATCTGCACGGGAGCAGCCACAAGCCACATCAGGGGTGACGTCGACCAACGACTCCTCAGCGCATCACGCCAGGAGTACTCGACCGCCGCCATGTTCACCGCAACCTCCAGCTATCCCCCCGCACGAGCCTACGACGCAGTGGCCCTCGGTCCGCGAGAAGTGCGGAGAATTTTAGGCAAAGTGAGCGCTCGACCATCGCGTTCCAGGCAGATCCACGGTGAGCTCAGCTCCTCCGACCGGTCGGCCACGTAGCACCCAGGTGCCTTGACGTGAAGTGACCAATCGTGCACCCGATCCACCCAGCACCTCACCAGGCCCTGGTCCGAATCCGTTGTCCTGTATTCGAATTCTGAGCCACCCGATCACCACCCCCGAGGCGCTCACCAAGATGGTGAGGCCTGCCGCCCCGCCGTGCCTGCTCGAGTTTCTCACCGCATGGTCAATAACTTCGTTCGCCCATTGGAGCAGGATGATGTCATCGTCAAGCAGCGCTTGCGCCGCAGGTTCGATATCCCATCCGACGGTGAGGAGTCCCGCCCAGCGGCTTCGAAGTCGGTGTAAGGCCTCGTCGATTCGAGGCGGTTGAACCGGCTCGGTGACGATCTCGGCGATGTCTTGGTCTGCGAGGTGCAGTAGCGCTGTCACTTGCTCAACGAGTCGCTCGGTGCTCGGGTGCCCACCCCGACCGAGGTCGTCAATGTGGGCTTGGAGTGCAATCGACACCGCGGCGAGCCTTCCCTGAAGTACCCCGTTCAGCACATGCGAGACCTGATCGCGGAGTGTGCGGCCAGTCTCGTTCAGGACTGCGATTGCGGCTTGGGATGCATCATTCGCGTCACGAAGTTCGTCCTGCATGAGCCTCAACTGACGATCCGCCTCAAGCGACACCCCTGCGAATGCGAGTGCGCCTACGAGTGCACAGCCGGATGTGACGATGACCGCGGTTGATCCTGTCCACGTGCAGCCGGCAATCTCAAGGCGGGTCACCGCCCAGAAGACCAGAAGGATTGTTCCGATTGTTCCCACGCCCACGGCTAGGCGAGTGCCCGGTGGCTCACCGGAGGTGTACCGGCGCACGGTGGCCCCGGCGAGAACCACGATCACCATCCCAATTGCCATGACAACCGAGGTTGTGGCGCAGCCGCGAAGTCGTTCCACAAACGCGAAGGCGATAACGATGAGGCAACCGATACGTGGAGTGACCGACGTATTTAGGATGATGCTCCGCCATCCCCCATCGGTCCGCCTACCCTGAGCGATACCTCGCAGTCGATTCGTTCGCTGCTGTTGGACCGCATCGTCGATACCCTCCTTCACGCGACCGACCAACTTCTCCGAGGTGGTGATGACGCGCAATCGCAACTGCACAAGCTCCTCTTGGAGTGGTCGGAAGCTCAGGGCCTCGACGCGCTCGACGAGGTCGCGGAATGCAGGAAGGACGTCGTCGTCCAGCGCCGTGCGCAAAAGTCGCTGCTGGTCCTCGAGGTAGGCACCCGACTCTTGACTGCGAAGCACAAGTACATCGCGATAGGCACGGAGGCGGACAACCTCCACCCGGTGGCCACGAACCACGCCGATGGTGAAGGAGACGAGTAGGTAGGTGAGCACCGTTGTCATGGCCATCGACAGCATGGCCCTGAGGACCTGACCGGGCACCTGAAAGATATCGAACAGGCCTACGAGCCATCCGCTGACAGCGCCCGCTACTCCCCCTGCAATGAGCCAAATCCCAATCACTGCGACGAGGCTCCGGGGTTCTGCATCAGGTACTCGGACCCGTACGCGTCGCGCCGCTAGGAGCACGAGGAGCGCCGCGACCTGTCCAAGGAAGGCGATGCCGAGAAGTTGCGGAGTCACCCATTCGGAGAACAGTTGTAGTCGAGCCTGCTGAATGAGCACAATGAAGGGGAAGGCGAGGAGCCAGAGAGTCGGAGAGGTCGCCCATTCACCGGCGATGGCTTCGCGGACCGACGATCGATCAGGCGCCGCGCGATGTTCCCCCTTCGCCTCGTAATTCACCACGGGTAAATGCTTTCATGCTCAACCTGAATTTCGAGGAATCGTGTGGAGAATCATCGGTTTTTGCTTTACGCCCGCGATCGGCGGGTCGCACCGTAGGCTCTCAACATGACCCTTGCGTTCAAGCTTCCCGGAGACGTCGCGGCTGACTTTGCGCGCGACGGAGCCGTCATCGTCCGATCAGCGTTCACGCCAGAGCAGGTAGCCCTCGTCGAGCGAGGAATTGAGCGGAACCTCGCAGAACCGAGCCCGCTCTGCCTAATTGCCAGCGACTCGGGCGATCCCGGCACGTTCGTCGAGGACTTTCGCAACTGGACTCGCATCAACGAGTACGAGCGGTTCATCCGAGAGTCAGCAGCGGCGTCGATCGCCCAACAACTCATGGCAAGCACGACGGTGCGCCTCCACCACGATCACATGCTCACCAAGACTGCCAACACCAGACAGCGCACGCCCTGGCACCAGGATCAGCCCTTCTACAACATCGATGGGTTTCAGAACGTATCGATGTGGATGCCAGTCGACCCGGTACCCCGCGCATCCACCCTAGAGTTCGTCGCCGGGACTCACCGCGGACCGTGGCTTATGCCGCGGACCTTCAAGGACAACCAGGCAAAGTGGTTCCCCGAGGGAACCCTCGGTGAACTGCCGGAGGTGGAGGCCGATCGCGATTCGTATCCGATCCTCGGCTGGACCCTCGAGCCCGGCGACGCCGTGTTCTTTCACATGCTCACACTGCACGGTTCGGCCGGGTCGCAAGGCAGGAGACGCGCATTCTCAGTGCGCTTCGTCGGCGACGATGCACGGCATGCAATGAGGCCCTGGCGCACCTCGCCACCGTTTGATGACCTCGATCCGCCGCTCGCCGACGGAGCGAAGTTCGACCACCCACTGTTCCCGCTGCTCATCGGCTAGTCGTGATGCGAACGGGACTCGCTCACGTGGTAGCCGTCCTGTGCGAGCGATGACACTGCCGTCTTGAGATCCTGTTCGCGCACAAGGACATAGTCCGTGTCGTATGTGGAAAGGACGAACACGCTCACCGCCGCCCGCGCGAGACAACCGGTGATTGCGGCCATGACACCGACCATGCCAAAGTCGAGGGGCCCAGCAACCTCGAGGCACCGCCAGCCCGGCTCGACCACCGCACCTGCAGGCTCGTCAGATGCGTGGCAGACCACCGATACCTCGTGCGGGGTTCTCGTCACCGAGAAGATCGATGTCGGATGCACCGGCCCCGGCCATTGAACCCCCGGCTCCAGACGGCAGACGCTCAGAGGCTCGGCGAGTACCCGCAATCCGAGCATCTCGGCGTTCAGTCGCGCGCAGCGAGCCGGGCGCGAAGCGCCTCGCGACGCTCCTCAAAGCGATCCACCGCCACGTCCATGTCGGCGAGAATGGCGGAGAGTTCGTCGCGCGCAGCCTCCCCCTCGGGCCCGAAGTCATTGCGTTCGAATATCTGCCACTTGCGCAGGACCGGCAGGATGACCTCATCGCGATGCTGCTTCAGGTCGTAGATTCCGGCGACCGCGATCTCGACCGCCTTTCGCCCGAAGCCCTCGATTCCGTGCCCGGGCATCGCAAAATCTCGGACGTTGTCAGTTACCGAGCGCATCGCTAGATCCGGTGCGAGGTCAAGTGCCGCAGCATAGGTGTTGCGATAGAAGATCATGTGAAGGTTCTCATCGAGCGCGATGCGGGCGAGGAGCTGCTCGGCGATCGGATCTTGGGTCGCGGTACCGGTATTGCGGTGTGAGACGCGGGTCGCGAGCTCTTGGAATGAGACGTAGGCAAGCCCACCGAGCAGGCCCGGATGTATCGCCGAAAAGCCCGCCTCCATCTGGATCATTCGAGCACGCTCAAGTTCGATCGGGTCGACGGACCGCGTCACGAGCAGGTAGTCACGGATCGCCGTGCCGTGCCGGCCCTCCTCGGCAGTCCAACGCCCGACCCAGGTGCCCCACGCGCCGTCGCGACCCATGTGAGTGGCGATCTCATAGTGGTAGCTCGGCAGGTTGTCCTCGGTGAGGAGGTTGATCACGAGGCTGGTGCGGGCCGCTTCGCTGAATCGCCGCTCTTGCGGAGTCCATTCGCGGCCGCCGAGTGGTCCGTCGAAGTTCTCTGCCTCGTCCCACGGAATGTACTCGTGGGGGAACCATTCCTTCGCTGTCGACAGGTGCCGGTTGAGTTCACGTTCGACGACGGGTTCGAGGTCGATGAGCAGTCGCTGGGCGGTTAGGTCGTCAGCTAGAACGGTCATGGCACCACTCTAATGAACCAAGTGGTCACCATGCCTCTTCACGCTCACTCAGGCCACGAGTCTCCTCGAGACTCGTGGCCTCGGTGTCGACTCGTACGACGATGAAGCGCCGCACGAGTCGACCCGTTACGTGAGCGTGATTACTTCGGTGCCTTCTCCTCGCCACGGAGCTTGCGGACTCCCGCGCGAACGGCGCCACCGAGGACCATTCCGAGCAGGAAGACCACGAGGATCAGCGCCCACAGCCAGACGTCATAGCTGTAGCCGAGCACCCTGATGGTCACATCTGTCGTGTTCTGCGCCATAAACACCACAGCGATCACGAGAATGATGATGGCGATGACACCACGCACGGAGATTCGCTTGTTCTCAGTCGCCGCCTTGCCGAATTCACTCATAGTCAACCCTTTCCTCGGCAGTCGCCTGCCCTCAAGTCAAGTGCCCCCAACGAGGGCAACACACGGCAGACTATGGCAGCAAGCCGCAATGTGCGAGACCCATACGAACGAGTCGTCCCTGTCCACCCGACATCTCCCCTTGAAACTCAGGCTTCGATGCCTCCTCTGGGGTCACCCAGACGAGGTCAAGGGCATCCTGCGAGGGTGCACAGTCCCCCGCGATCGGCACGATGAAGGCCAACGCCACGGCATGCTGTCTCGGATCGACGAAACCCGTCACCGAGGGGTCAGGGAAGTACTCGACGACGGTAAATGGCTGGGGTGACGGCGGGATCTGCGGAAGGGCCATGGCCCCTAGATCCTTCTCAAGGTGGCGGAGCAGGGCATCGCGCACTCGCTCGCCGTGCAGGATCCGTCCGGAGACCACGGTTCTACTGATTGTTCCGTCGGGCATCGCACGAAGAAGGAGGCCCACCTGAGTGACCGCCCCCTGGGCATCAGTGCGGACCGGGATCGCATCGACGTACACGATGGGCACTCGCTCGCGCGCGGTTGCCAACTCCTGGGAACTCAGCCAGGAGGACATGGTCTCAGTATCGTGGCTCATGGCAGCATGGTCCCATGAGCCACGACACCCCTGTAACAAGTATGAACCTCATGCCTGACGGAACCCCGTACCCGATCTCGAAGCCTGAAGCCGAGTGGCGGGCCGCATTGACCCCGCTCGAGTATCACGTCCTGCGCGAGGCCGGCACCGAACGGCCGTTCGTCGGCGAGTACACCGACACCAAGACCGAAGGCGTATACAGCTGCCGGGCTTGTGGCGAGGAGTTGTTTCGCAGTGACACCAAGTTCGACTCGCACTGCGGCTGGCCAAGCTTCTTCTCGCCACTCGCCCAGGATCGGATCGTCACTATCGACGACCGGTCACTTGGATCGGTGCGCACCGAGGTTCGGTGCGCCGCTTGCGGCGGCCACCTAGGTCACGTGTTCCAGGGTGAGGGATACGGCACGCCCACCGACCTGCGCTACTGCATCAATTCCATCTCAGTTCGCCTCAACTCCGGCGCTGACTAGGAACACCCCGAGCATGGTGACGGCGACTCCCACATACTGAATCGGACGTAATCGCTCCTTGAGAACGACTGCGGCGAGAATTGCTGTCACGACCGGGTAGAGCGATCCGAGCACCGCCGTCGTCGATAGCAGACCGAGGGTCGTCGCGACTCCAAATGCGACGTTGGCTGCGGCGTCCAAGAGACCGACGAACGCGAGCACCGGCCAGTCACGGGGGGTGATGCCACCCTTCGAGCGGAACACGATGATCGCCACGATGATGAGCAACATCGAGGTCGCGCGCATGCCTGTCATCGTCATGAGGGGGCTCGTCTTGCTGCCTTCGGCAATGGTGACGAACATGACACCAAAGAACACCAGCGCCACGGCTGAGTAGCCGAGTGGCTTAGCCGACTCGGCGCCGCTGAGTTCAGGACCCGACGCGAGCAAGACACCGACGATGGCGGCGAGAATCCCCAGTCCCTGCAAACTCGACGGAGTCTCCCCGTTGATGAGCCCGAAGCCCACCGGGATAACGACTGCTAGGGCGACGAGCGGCGACACGATCCCCATGGGACCGATGGCGAGCGCTCGGTAGAACGCGAACATCCCTATGACGCCGGCTATCGAACCCGAAATGGCCCAAGGCCAGTACGCCGGCGCTGTGCCCCAGGCACCGGTGAGGGTCGCTGCCACGACGAGGCCGAGGAATCCGAAGACCTGCGAGCCGAGGTACACAGCGAGCGCAGGGCGCCGGCGGCTCGTCATCCCGCCGACGAAGTCGCCCGCACCCCACATGATCGACGACGCCAGTGCAAGGAGGGCGCCCATGCGCAGTGACTCTAGGCGAGTTCGCCCTGCGCACGCGCCTCGAGGTCCGCCCGCCCGGACTCGGCGCGCCGATCTCCCTGCGGCACCCAACTGCGCGTAGCCTGCGACCGTGAGGTCAGTGACAGCGAGTGCCGAGGCGTTCGCGCAGGCGTCGGCCCGCGTGCGCGAGGCCCGCATCCGCCCGGAATTTCGGGTTGATGAGGCCCCTGCGCCTCAGCGCCTAGCACCCTTCGCACTCGCCCTCACCGTTGAATCAGCCATTGATGATCGTGACCCGCTCTCCGGTCGCTTCGTCCTCCTCCATGACCCCGATGGCGTCGACGAGTGGGACGGAGATTTCCGAGCGGTCATCTTCGCGAGGGCATCACTTGAACCGGACCTTGTCGCGGACCCGATGCTCCACGACGTCGGATGGACGTGGCTCATGGAGTCCTTGGCCGAAACTGGCGCCCACGCTTCGCAACTCGGAGGCACGGTGACCGCAACAGCCGGCCAGTCGTTCGGCTCGCTCAGTGATCGGCCGCGCGATGGCTTCGTCGAGATCCGGGCATCGTGGACCCCTTGCTCCATTGACGATGCGCCCGTGCACGAATTCATGGAGCGCCACGTCGAAGCATGGATCGAACTCCTGCGGCATGCGACCGGGCTCATGCCGATGGCGCCCGGCGCGCAGCATGTCCAGCAGTCTCAGATCCACCCAGCGCCGGTCCACTCCTGAGGATGCGCCCCTCCAGACGAAGGATGACGTGACGATCCCTGCCGAAGCTTTACCCGAGACGGCGCCCCTAGAACCACGCGACGGCGTCCCCCAAGTGATCACCACCCTCGAGGACCTCGAAGGCTATGCATCGAAGCTCGCTGCCGGGGTCGGTCCGCTCGCGCTCGATGCCGAGCGCGCATCGGGATTCCGGTATAGCCAGCGCGCCTATCTCGTACAACTTCGCCGCGAAGGCGCTGGCACGGCACTCATCGACCCGATCGACCTCCCCGATCTCTCCGTCATTCAGTCGGCGACGGAGGGGGTCGAATGGATCCTCCATGCAGCGACCCAGGACCTCGCCTGCCTCGCTGAAATCGGGCTCCGTCCAACCCTCCTGTTCGACACTGAGCTTGCCGGTCGACTCCTCGGCAGGGAGAAGGTGGGCCTCGCCGCCCTCGTCTCAGCGGAACTCGGTGAGATTCTCGAGAAAGGCCATGGATCCGCCGACTGGTCCCTTCGTCCGCTGACACCAAGTCAGTTGCGGTATGCAGCCCTAGACGTCGAGCTGCTCATTGAGTTGCGTCATCGCATGAACGATGAGCTCGAGGCCGCGGGCAAACTCGACTGGGCACATGAGGAATTCGCGGCACTCGTCCACTTCACTCCCAGGGACAGAGGCGACGACGCATGGCGGCGCACGTCAGGGATCCACCGGCTGCGCAAGTCGCGAGCCCTTGGAGTCGTGCGATCACTGTGGTTCGCTCGTGATGAAGTGGCGCGCCGCAGCGACATCGCCCAGGGCCGGATCCTGCCCGACGCGGCGATTGTCGCGGCAGCAACCGCACTCCCCATCTCCAAGGAGGCACTCGGTGCCCTTAAGGAGTTCAGCGGTCGAGGTCAGCAACGCCGGCTACCAGGCTGGTGGAGCGCGGTATCTGCAGCAATGGCGCTCCCGGAATCCGAGCTTCCCGAGATCAGCCCGCCGCCCACCGGACCTCCCCCGCCCCGCAACTGGCCCGAGCGCAATCCGGAGGCGTTCACACGCCTTGAGGCAGCAAAGGCTGCGCTCGGGGTCATCCTCGAGCGCATCGACATGCCCGCCGAGAACCTTCTTACTCCTGACCTCGTTCGGCGACTGTGCTGGGAGCCGCCAGACCCGGCAACCTCGGCATCGATCGAGGAATTCCTCAGGGCCGGCGGTGCACGCGAGTGGCAAATAGACCTCACCGCCTCTGCACTTGCAGTCGCGGTGATGGTGGCCCCGTAGCCAGACTTGTTACTGACCGGTAATATGACGAAACCGAGTCGGCAACCCAAGGGGATAGTCATGGCACAGGCACGCGATGTTGTGTTCGTCGACGGGGTTCGCACCCCCTTCGGTAAGGCCGGCGGGGTCTACAGGGAGACTCGCGCCGATGACCTCGTTGTCAAGGCAATGCGCGAACTGCTCCGCCGAAACCCCAATGTTCCTCCGTCACGCATTGACGAGGTCGCCGTCGCCGCCACCACACAGACCGGCGATCAGGGAATGACCATCGGACGCTCAGTGGCCCTGCTCGCCGGCCTCCCGAACTCGGTCCCGGGATACGCAATCGATCGCATGTGCGCCGGCGCCATGACCGCCGTCACGACCGTCTCATCGGCAATCATGGCCGGGCAAATTGATCTGGCCCTTGCGGGCGGTGTCGAGAACATGTCCCGGCACCCGATGGGCGAGGGCGTCGACCCCAATCCCCGATTCCTTGCCGAGAGACTCGTCGATCCCGAGGCCCTGCTCATGGGCAAGACCGCCGAGAATCTGCACGATCGCTTCCCGTCGATCACGAAGCACCGCGCCGATGCCTTCGCCGTCGGATCCCAAGAAAAGACCGCCAAGGCCTATGCCGAGGGTCGCATTCAGGTCGATCTCGTCCCCGTCGCCGTCAGTGATGGTGAGCAGGGATGGGGCCTCGTCACCGTCGATGAGGTCCCCCGTGCCGACACCACCCTCACCGGCCTCGCCGGCCTCAAGACGCCATTTCGCCCGCATGGCCGAGTGACCGCGGGCAACAGCTCGGGACTCACCGACGGTGCCACGGCGGCACTGCTCGCCGGCGCCGAAATTGCCGCCGAACTCGGCCTCACCGCGAAAATGCGAATGGTGGGGTTCGCCTTCGCCGGCGTCGAGCCGGAGGTCATGGGAGTGGGGCCGGTACCGAGTACCGAGAAGGCCCTGAGCCGAGCAGGGCTTTCCATTACTGACATCGACGCCTTCGAAATCAATGAGGCATTCGCCGTGCAAGTCTTAGCCTTCCTCGACCACTTCGGCATCGACGATGAGGATCCGCGGGTGAACCCGATGGGCGGCGCGATCGCCGTAGGGCATCCCCTCGCATCGAGCGGCATCCGCCTGATGAACTACCTCGCTCGAGACTTCGAGCACGACCGGTCGGCCCGCTACGGCATCACGACGATGTGCATCGGGCTGGGCATGGGTGGGACCGTCATCTGGGAGAACCTCAACCACGGGAGTGCAGCATGACCGAGACCATCACCGAAGGTGCCCTTCCAGGCGAGGTCGTCACCCACGCGAGGGTGAGGCTTATCGACCTACCCCTCGGCGCTGGCACCATGGCGCTCATCACCTTGGACAACGACCGCGATCACACGAGGCCCTCGACCTTCGGTCCTGCTGGCCTCGCCTCACTCGACGCTGCACTCGACCAGATCATCGCAACACCTGACATCATCGCGGTGGGCGTCACCGGCAAGCCCTTCATCTTCTCCGTCGGCGCCGATCTATCGGGCATCTCGCACGTGCGGGCCCGTGAGCAGGCCATCGAGATCGCGCAGCTGGGCCACAACGTGTTCCGCCGCTTCGGCGAGATCGATGTCCCGACCTTCGCGTTCGTGAACGGGGCCGCCATCGGCGGCGGGTTCGAATTACCCCTCCACTGCACCTACCGCACGGTGTCGAGCGGCGCTGCTGCCCTGTCGCTTCCCGAGGTCTTCCTCGGTCTTGTCCCAGGCTGGGGAGGCGCTTGGCTCCTGCCGAACCTCATCGGGCCTGCCGATGCCATGCAGGTCATCCTTACGAACGCCATGACCATGAATCGTCAGCTCAAGCCTGCTGAAGGCCGCAAACTCGGCATCTTCGATGCCATGTTCGAGCCGGCTGATTTCCTCGAACAGTCCCTCAACTGGGCAGCGCGAGTGCTCACCGGCGACATCGTCATCACCCGTAAGGATCCCGACCGCGGGCTATGGGACACCGTCATCGGGTTCGCGCGATCAACACTCGATGCCCGAACCCACGGGGCATTCAAGTCCCCCTACGCGGCCCTTGATCTCATTGCAGCGGCCAAGACCTCGACCCGCGACGAGGGTTTTGCCGCCGAGGACGAGGCGCTCGCCGACCTCGTCATGGGTGATGAACTCCGCGCCTCTCTCTATGCCTTTGATCTCGTCCAAAAGCGGGCAAAATCACCAGTCGGCGCGCCTGATCGTTCGCTCGCTCGCCCCGTCACCAAGGTGGGCGTCGTTGGCGCCGGACTCATGGCCAGCCAGCTCGCGCTCCTGTTCGCTAAGCGGCTTCAGGTTCCCGTCGTCATGACCGACCTCGATCAGAACAGGATCGACAAGGGCCTCGAGTTCGTCCGAGGGGAGCTTAAGCAGCAGGTCGACAAGGGCCGAATGAAGCCCGACATGGCCAACCGGCTCGGCGCGCTTATCAGCGGCAGCACCTCGAAGGACGGGTTCGCCGATGCGAGCTTCGTTATTGAGGCGGTCTTCGAGAACATGGCCGTCAAGCAGCAGGTGTTCGCCGAACTTGAGGCCGTGGTCTCCGACACCTGCGTCATCGCGTCGAACACCTCATCGCTCTCCCTCGCCGAGATGTCGAGCGCCATGACGCATCCGGAGCGGGTGGTCGGATTTCACTTCTTCAATCCCGTTGCAGTCATGCCGCTGCTCGAGATCATCCCGTCGGTGAGCACTGATGACGCCACGCTCGCCACCGCCTTCACGGTCGGCCGAACACTGAAGAAGTCCACGGTCTTGGTGCAGGACACTCCCGGCTTCGTGGTCAACCGGCTCCTCAACCTCGTCATGGCTGAGGTCTTCCGCGCAGTCGACGAGGGCACCGATCTCTCCATCGCCGACCGCGCCCTTCGGCCACTCGGCATGCCGATGTCGCCCTTCACTCTCCTGCAGCTCGTCGGACCTGCGGTTGCCTTCCACGTCATGGAGGTGCTCAACGACGCATTTCCGGATCGCTACCCGCTCTCCAACAACCTGCGCCGCATCGTTGAGGCCGGCAAGCCGGGCATCTTCCTGCCAGGGGGCAAGGGCAATCCGAAGCTTGACCCCGAGGTCGTCGCACTCCTAGACCAGGGCGATACGGCGCTCGATGAGTCACAGGTCCTTGAGCGGGTTGCCGATGCGCTCGCCCGCGAGGCACGGATCATGCTCGACGATGGCGTCGTATCCGAACCCCAGGACCTTGACCTGTGCATGATCCTGGGATCGGGTATGCCATTCGCGCTGGGCGGACTCACCCCATACCTCGATCGCAGCGGGGCATCAGTGCGCGCCACCGGGAAGCGCTTCCTAGCACCGGGAATCGCATCCCTTCCCGAGTAACGACACACCCGAGACTCGGGGATGATGCGCATGTGCTGACTCCGGAGGCTTACGTTGATGCATCGGGTGCCGATGGCTGCGTCGATGCATCATTGGACGATCATTCGCATCGTCGATCTGACCGCCACTATCCGCTCACGACCCCGCCCACCGATCTAAGGGAGCATCCCCTCATTCCTCGCCACGGTGTTGAGTTCCATCTTCGTTCGCGATGCAATACCCGCGGCCGTGTATTTCGACCGTACCCGGTCGATGTAGTGCTTCGCCGTGTTCGGACTGACATCCATTCGTCGGGCGACCATGTCGAGCGTGAGTCCGGAGGCATACAGGGTCAAGGCTCGCCTCTCTTGACCTGACAGGTCAACGCTGCCAGATTCCTGAAGAAGCACACCTGCCATATCGGCTGGAAACCAAGTCCCGCCCTTGAGTACTTCCTTGATCGCTGTCGTAAGGAACGTCGCACTCGACCTCTTCGTCACGAACGCACTCACGTCGACAGCCAGAGCGGCCTTGATGACCTCTGGCCGACCGAGAGCACTCACGACAACCACTGGGATCCCATGCAATGTGAACGAGCTCACGAGTTCGGCAACCGTTGCGCCGTCGCCAAGGTCAAGGTCGACGATGGCACAGTCGCAGTGCGCCGTGCGCGTTGCATTCACCGCATCCTTGAGCGAGCCCCCCGAGTAGATGATCGTGCAACCGGGGAAATCGACCCGTAACCGCTGGCCGATTGCCTCAAGGACCAACTCATGGTCATCAAGGACGAGGAACGCTCGTCCCGCGATCGTCACCATGGACGTACCTCCATATCAGCAGCAAGTGAGCGTAAGGAGAACCGTTCGGCTTCGGGTCTTGCTTGGATATTCCTTGGTCGAACTCGTTACGGTGAGGATGAGGTGAGCCGGGAGATAGGTGCTGTCCGCGGCTGTCTGAGCGGTGAAGGTGTCCCCTGTCCGCGAGATCGTGGCGAGATCAAGGTCAGCGGGCTTCGGCGTCGAGGATGCGCACAGGAGACGAAACTCCTCATCCGACCAGCATTCATCCTCGACAACCACGCTGCTCACCCGCTCCCCGAGCGCATTTTGGAAGAGGACGTCGGAGCCTGAGTCAACATTGAGCCCTTGATCCTCGTTCGAGGAGTCAGCGGTCTCAAAATCGGCCGGAACAATCACTAGAGCGCGAGGCGCTGCCGCATCCCGCCCAACACCGTCCGATGAGCACGACGTCATGAGGGGTGCCGAGACCAGAGCCATGCAGACGAAAACGAGTCCCGGTCGGGTTCGCTTCATCATCGGAATCACGTCAAGGGACCAGGGTGAGTGGATACTCAAAGGTCATCATCAGGTCCCCTTGGCAGTTGATTCGGGCCTGCATTGGTGCTCCTCTGTAGGCAAATTGCCAAGTGTCCTGCAGTGAGCAGTCATACCTTCTGCTGTTCGCAAGTTGAATGTACTGTCGATCAACCTGATCGATCACGTCAACTGCGTATCTGAAGGAAGTGATCTTCGAATCACCACTGGAAAGGTTCAGCGGGAAAGCCCTTGGCTGCTCAGTTGGCTGCAGTGGAGGCTTTGGGTTTGGCATCAGCGCGAACTCACGGGATTGCCCAGGTTTCAGTTCGGCGTCATCCCAACGGCTTGGGTCCTCTCCGCAAAGCCAGTCATCCGGCGCGAACGAGCCCTGCGGGACATGGAAGGTGATCGAAACGTTCAGATTGTTTCGCACCTGCACGACGACCTTCAATGCTTCGGCGCCTTGTTGACACGAACCTGCGGCTAACCTCGTCGGGGTGTTGCACCCGGCCGATATCACGCCGATCAACGCTAACGCCGCCACCAAAGACAAGGCAGTTCGGCGGTCACCGAACATCCCAGCGATCGCTCAACTTCTGGGCAAGGGCGCGAACGGCCTCTCGTTGCTCCTTGGTAAAACCCTTGGGCGTCGTGGTCGATGTGCCTGAGGTGACGAGAATGGCGTTCTTGGACTGGCTGAAGACGCTGTATCGAACGATGGTCCCCTGACGGCGCCCCGCAGCCCCCGAGTAGACGTCTCGATGGTTGATCCACAGGTCCGGATACGCGGTGACTCCCGGAAAGTAGCCGGTCGTGACCGTCGAGGTCACTGCGCCGACATCAGGTTGCGATTTCCTCTCCGTCCGATTGCAGGCCTTGGCTGCCGAACGCAGATTGATCCAAGCCTTTTGAGCGTCGGCCTCTGAGGGATAGACATAGGCGAGCTCACTCAACCCCGATGTGCCTGAACTGCTCGTGGGAATGACGACTTCACTCACCGTGGCCGGACCTGCAACTTGAACTTGCCATGATCCGAGGGCAGCGTCGCACAGTTCGAGCCCACGAGCGGGCACAGTGACATTCACCGGATCAACTCCCGGGGGTACCGTACCAACGACTGAAGGAACATCGGCCAGCGTCAGCATTTGGTCCACTCCACCATCGGCGGCGTGGGCGGCAGTCGCTGGCAAAGCGAAAGCGAGAACTAGGGCAAATGGTGCAACGGTAGAGATTCGCATGATGAGAGGCTAGCCAACCAACGCAGCGCTACCGAGCGAGTTACCCCCCTCTATTCAGGGGGCACTGGCCGGCACGTCCGACAGGTGGGCGTGCCGCGCCGCAGCCTCGACGATCGACCGGGAGATCTCCTGGGCGGTGAGGCCAATCTCGGCGAGGACCTGCGCTCGCTTCGCGTGATCGAGGAACTCCACCGGAACCCCTAGGTTGCGGACGGGCACGTCGACGTCGTGATCACGCAGGAGTTGACTCACCGCGGAACCGACTCCCCCCTGCCTAACACCGTCCTCAAGGACAACAACGAGGCGGGCAGTCGATGCCAACTCGATGAGGTCAGCGGGAAGTGGCTTCACCCATCTCGGGTCGACAACGATAACCCCGATCCCCTGTGCCTTGAGTCGATCGGCAACCTCAACTGCGATTGGCGCAAACGCCCCAACACTCACGATGATGACATCGCCATTACCGGACTCGGCGATGACATCGAGTGGGCCTAACGTCCGTATAGCTGGAATCTCAGGCCCGAGGGCGCCCTTCGAGAAGCGGACGACTGTTGGGGCATCCGAAACGGCAACCGCCTCACGCAGCTCGGCCCGCAGGGTGATTTCGTCGCGGGGAGCGGCCATACGCAGGCCTGGGACCACCTGAAGCATCGACATGTCCCACATGCCGTTGTGGCTGGCACCATCGTCGCCAGTCACACCGGCGCGGTCGAGGACAAAGGTCACGCCAGCCCGATGAAGTGCGCAATCCATGAGCACCTGATCGAAGGCTCGGTTGAGAAAGGTCGCGTAGAGGGCTACCACTGGGTGCATGCCACCGAAGGCGAGCCCTGCCGCGCTCGTCACCGCGTGTTGTTCCGCGATGCCAACATCGTAGGTACGCGAGGGAAATGCTGCTGCAAATCGATCGAGGCCTGTGGGGCCGAGCATCGCCGCGGTGATCACCACAACATCACTCCGCTCATGCCCAATGCGCACAACTTCATCGGCGAACGCGCTGGTCCAGGTGGGCCCACCCTCGGTGAGTGGTTTGCCGGTATCCGGGTCAATGATGCCGACTCCGTGGAACCGATCGGCCTCGTCCTCCTCCGCCGGAGCGTAACCACGACCCTTTTCCGTGATGACGTGCACGATGACAGGACCGTCGAACTCCTTGGCCCGACCGAGGGCATGCTCGAGTTCGGCGAAGTCGTGCCCATTGACTGGGCCCACGTACTTCAGCCCAAGGTCCTCGAACATCCCCTGCGGGGCGACGATGTCCTTCAGCCCCTTCTTCATGCCATGCAAGGTGCCGTAGATCGGCTCGCCCACGACCGGGGTGCGCTTGAGAACCTGCTTGCCCCACGACATAAACCGCTCGTAACTCCCGGTAGTCCGCAGAGTTGACAGATGATGGGCTAGGCCGCCAATTGTCGGCGAGTAGGAACGCGCATTGTCATTCACGACGATCACCACCTGCCGATCCGATCCGGCGATGTTGTTGAGCGCCTCCCATGCCATCCCGCCGGTGAGGCCACCATCGCCGATCACGGCCACCACATGGTTCGCTCCGAGGAGCCCCCGCTGCTCCCAGGCCTTCGCAATGCCGTCTGCATAGGAGAGCGACGTTGATGCGTGCGAGTTTTCTACGACGTCGTGGACACTCTCTGCACGACTCGGATACCCGGAGAGGCCGCCCTTCTGACGAAGTTGGTCGAAGTCGTCAATGCGCCCGGTGAGCATCTTGTGGACGTAGGCCTGATGCCCGGTGTCCCACACCAGGACATCGCTCGGAGATTCGAAGACGCGATGGAGTGCAATCGTCAATTCGACGACACCAAGATTCGGGCCCAGATGACCGCCGGTGGCCGACACCTTCTCTACGAGGAAGGCGCGGATCTCCCCAGCCAACACAGGAAGTTGCTCGACCGGCAAGGCACGAACATCATGGGGATCGCGGATCCCACGCAGCAGACTCACTTCCGCATTCTACGGGTCAACGGTTCACTCGGCCCCTTTGCCGGGTGAACCAACACGCATTGCCTCGAGCACGAGCCGCACCTCGCGCTGCGCCTGCAGCAGTCGCGCGCCCTCTGCCTCGAAGGCCCGCTGCGCGCGTTCGAGTTGGTCCGCCGGCAGCGCTGGGCCGAGTTGGGTGCGAGCCTGTCCATAGGCCCTTCGTGCACCCTCGAGGCATCCGCCAAGGTGATGCTCGACGTAGGTCGCCAACGCGAAGGGCAGGTGCCGCAATTCCGAGGTACGTAGGTCAGCAGGCCCCTGATCAAGAAGCCACCCAACGACGCGCTCATCAAACTCCGCTGTTCCGCCGGGCGGCAGGCCTCGCGGCCAACCCGGTGGAACGAAGCGGGTCATGGGACGAGAAGTGACCGAAGCACGAATTGGAGGATCCCGCCGTGCCGGTAGTAGTCGGCCTCCCCCGGAGTGTCGATGCGAACCGGTGCGCTGAACGCCACGGTCCGGCCATCGGCCGCCACCGCCTCGACCTCAACGGCTGCGGGGGTCACCCCGTCGTTGAGCGCGGTGATCCCGCGGACGGTGAACACCTCGTCGCCCTCGAGCCCAAGCGAATCCGCGCTTGATCCCACCGGAAACTGCAGGGGCAGAACACCCATGCCGATGAGGTTCGAGCGGTGGATGCGCTCATAGGACTCCGCGATGACCACCCGCACGCCAAGGAGCGCCGTACCCTTGGCTGCCCAGTCGCGGCTAGACCCCGACCCGTACTCCTTACCGGCGAGGATAACCAACTTGGTGCCGTGCGTCGCGTAGGCCATCGCCGCGTCGTACACGGGCACCACCGGCTGATCCGGGGTGGTGAAGTCGACGGTGAAACCGCCTTCGACGTCGCTCAGCATCTGGTTGCGCAGCCTGATGTTCGCGAAGGTGCCTCGAATCATGACCTCGTGGTTGCCGCGGCGAGAGCCGTAGGAGTTGAAGTCCAGTCGGTCAACATCGTGGGCGAGCAGGTAGGCACCTGCCGGGCTGTCGGCCTTGATAGACCCCGCCGGCGAAATGTGGTCTGTCGTGACCGAGTCACCGAGTTTTAGCAGCACCCGGGCGCCGGTGATGTCGCTCACCGGTGAGGGCGTCGCTGACATGCCGTCAAAGTAGGGAGGCTTGCGCACGTAGGTGCTCATGGGATCCCAGTCGAACACATTGCCACTCGGAGTCTGGAGCGACTGCCAGCGCTCATCGCCGCGGAACACATCGGCGTAGCGGGAGGAGTACATCTGGGAGTCGATCGACGAGTCGATCACCTCCTGAACCTCGGTGGCGCTCGGCCAGATATCGCCAAGAAAAACTGGAATGCCATCGGGATCGGTGCCGAGGGGCTCGGTGGCCAGATCAATGTCCATGGTCCCGGCAATGGCGTACGCCACGACCAGCGGCGGCGAGGCCAGGTAATTCATTTTGATGTCGGGGCTGATCCGGCCCTCGAAATTGCGATTCCCGCTGAGAACCGAGACGACCGCGAGGTTCGCGGCGTTCACTGCATTGCTCACCGCGGGAATCAAGGGACCCGAGTTGCCGATGCAGGTCGTGCAGCCGTATCCCACAACATCGAAACCGAGTTTGTCGAGGTACGGAGTCAGACCCGACTTGTCGTAGTAGTCGGTAACGACCTTGGACCCGGGAGCCAGTGTGGTCTTCACCCAGGGTTTGGTCTGCAGCCCGCGCTCGACAGCATTTCTGGCGAGCAGGCCGGCCGCCATCATTACCGACGGATTCGAGGTGTTCGTGCACGAGGTGATCGATGCGATCGCGACGATGCCGTGCCCGAGACGGACCGACTCGCCATCGAGGGTTGCGTCGGCGGCGGCCTGCGAATCCTTCGTGTAGTCAACGAGGACGGTGCGGAAGGACTTCTTGGACTCGGACAGCAGGACGCGATCCTGCGGCCGCTTGGGGCCGGCGAGGGAAGGAACGACGGTCGACAAATCAAGCTCGAGGTATTCGGAGTAGATCGGCTCATTCGCCGGATCGTGCCACAGTCCCTGCTCCTTGGCATACGCCTCAACGAGCGCGATCTGCTCCTCGCTTCGGCCGGTCAGGCGCAGATACCCGATTGTTGCCTCGTCGATCGGGAAGATCGCGACCGTGCTCCCGTATTCGGGGCTCATGTTGCCGATCGTCGCGCGGTTGGCGAGGGGCACCGCCGGGACCCCGGCACCGTAGAACTCGACAAACTTGCCGACAACCCCGTGGCGGCGAAGCATCTCGGTGATTGTCAGGACGAGGTCTGTCGCGGTTGCGCCTTGCGGTAGCTCACCGTCGAGTTTGAAGCCGACAACCCTGGGGATGAGCATCGAGACCGGCTGACCGAGCATCGCGGCCTCCGCCTCGATGCCGCCCACCCCCCAACCGAGCACGCCAAGGCCATTCACCATCGTCGTATGGGAGTCGGTGCCAACGACGGTGTCCGGGTAGGCCTGACCGCCGCGGGCCATGATGACCCGCGCAAGGTGCTCGATGTTCACCTGGTGGACGATTCCGGTGCCGGGCGGCACGACCTTGAACTCCTCAAATGCGCTTTGTCCCCAGCGAAGGAATTGATACCTCTCACGGTTGCGCTCGTACTCAAGTTCCACGTTGCGCTGCTCGGCGTCCGGGGTACCGAAGAAGTCCGCAATGACTGAGTGGTCGATGACGAGCTCGGAGGGCGCGAGCGGCTCGATCCTTGACGGATCCCCACCGAGTTCGGCGACCGCCTCGCGCATGGTCGCGAGATCGACAACGACCGGCACTCCGGTGAAGTCCTGCATCACGACGCGGGCGGGGGTGAACTGAATCTCATCGACAGGCTCAGCCGTGGGATCCCACGTGGCGATCGCGTTGATCGTCTCGCGGGTGACGTTCGCCCCGTCCTCCGTCCGCAGGAGGTTTTCTAGAAGGACCTTGTGCGTGAACGGCAGCCGCTGGGAGCCGGGGACCGCCGACAGCCGGAACACCTCATAATTCTCGGTGCCGACATGCAAGGTGCTCTTGGCACCGAAGCTATTGACGCTCACGACGACTCATCCTCTCGCAACGAAGTATCTCGACGTCAAGATATCGGATGCGCCAACGTGATAGGAACGAGGGCGGCGACGGTCTCGACGTGGTGGGTCATGGGAAAGGTATCGAACGCGCGGAGTCCCGCAAGTCGGTAGCCGGCCGAGGCGAAGAGCGCGACATCCCGGGCTAGGGCTACCGGGTCGCAGGCGACGTAGACAACCACCCTTGGCCCTGCGCCAGCAATTGCCTGGACAACGTCGCGGCCCGCTCCGGCTCGAGGAGGGTCGAGGACGACGCCGTCCGGCCGCTCGTCGGCCGCCCGAAGCCAGCGCAGCGCGTTGTCATGGTGGAGGGTCACCTGACCGAGATCGTGCAGGCTCCTGCGGGCATCACGGACGGCGCTAGGACCGCTCTCGACGGCGTGCACGACGCCCGTCACCCCCACCTCCTCCGCGAGAAAGGCGCTGAAGAGACCCACGCCCGAATAGAGGTCCCACCAGTGCTCCCCCGGAGCCGGTCGGCCCGCCTCAAGCACCGCTGAGACCAGGGTGTCTGCCGCCCGAGGATGCACCTGCCAGAAACTCGCGACGTCGACCCGCCAGTCGCGGCCGCGCACCCGTTGGTCGGTCCGCTGCTTCCCCGATGTAAGCCGTCCATCGAGCACGACGCTGACCCGGCCCTCATCGCCCTCGATCGTGCTCACCTCAGTGACCCCTGGCCGACGCGTGAGCGGAATACCGAGTTGGACGATTCCAGGGCTCGCAAGCAGGCATTCATCCACCGGCACCACGTCATGGGTGCGGTAGGCAAGCAAGCCCGGCCGACCGTCGCTGTTGACAGTCCAGCGCACCCTGGTACGCCAGTGCAGCCCACTGCCATCATCATCAAGTGCCTCGACCTGCACGTCAATGCCGGGCAAACCGGCATGGCGTGCAAGGGCATCACGCACGACCTGCGCCTTGAGCACCAACTGCGCTGACCGCTCCACGTGCTGAAAATCGCAGCCACCGCATCCACCTGGGCGAGCCCACGCGCACGGTGATCCCACCCGGTCCGGGGATGCGTCGAGGATCTCGATCGCGTCCGCTCGGACGATCTTTGACGCCACATCGGTGATCACAATTCGTGCGCGCTCGCCGGGAAGTGCGTGACGGACAAAGACAGTGTGCCCCGACAGGTGAGCAATGAAATGACCTCCGTGCGCAACCGACCCGATGTCGACGATCGCCTGATCGCCAACATGAACTGCGGTCTTTGCCGGCCTAACTCCGGCGCCAGTAGTCAACTACCTGTCCCGGTCAATGACGGCTTCGCTTGACTCGAGTTGCCACGGAACGCTCGTCACCATGACCCCCGGGCTGAAAAATAGCCGGCCCTTGAGCCGCAGCGCTGACTGGTTATGAAGGAGAGCCTCCCACCAGTGGCCCACCACGTACTCAGGGATGTACACGGTGACGAGATCATTCGGACTGTCGGATCGCAATTCCTTCACATAACTGAGGATGGGCCGGGTGATCTCGCGGTACGGCGAGTCAAGCACCTTGAGTTGGACCGGAATCGCCCTGCGCTCCCACTCATCCTGCAAAGCGCACGTCTCATCGTCATCGACGTTCACCATAATCGCCTCGAGCACGGTGGGCCTTGTCGCGCGGGCGTATGCAAGTGCCCGCAACGTCGGCTTGTGGATCCTGGAGACGAGAACCAACGCGTGAACCCGTGCTGGCAGGATCATCTTGTCACGATCTGTGGTCGCGAGTTCCTCGCGCACCTTCGCGTAGTGACGCGAGATGGCCCGCATGAGCAGGAAGATGAGCGGCATCGCAAGGACGACGAGCCATGCGCCCTTCGTGAACTTCGTGACGAGCACGATGATGAGCACCGATCCGGTCATGGCGAGGCCGAATGAGTTGATCACACGCGATCGATGCATCGTGCGCCGCGCAGCAGGGTCGGTCTCGGAGCGCAAGTGCCGGTTCCAGTGGCGGACCATGCCGATCTGACTCAGGGTGAATGATACGAACACGCCAATGATGTACAGCTGGATGAGTGCCGTCACGTCTGCCCGATATATGACAACGAGGATGACCGCGAGACCAGAGAGGGTGAGAATTCCATTACTGAATGCGAGACGGTCACCGCGCGTATGTAACTGCTTCGGGAGGAAGCCATCCCGCGCGAGGATCGACCCGAGCACCGGAAAACCGTTGAACGCTGTGTTCGCGGCGAGCGCGAGGATGAGGGCGGTCGCGAACGTAATGGTGATCACCGGAACATAGGAATTGTCGAAGACAGCGTTCGCGATCTGCACGATCACGGTCTTCTGCTCCTGCCCCGCGGGGAGGCCGATGAGGTCCTTGTTAAATTCGGTGACGCGTACCCCTGTTTGCAGGGCGAGCCAGGTGATGCCGGTGAACATCGCCATCGAGATCACCCCGAGCAGCAGCAGCGTCGACGCCGCATTCTTCGATTTCGGACGGCGGAATGCTGGAACCCCGTTCGAGACCGCCTCGATTCCAGTGAGCGCGGTCGTGCCAGACGAGAAGGCGCGTGCGACAACAAACACGAGTGCTAGTCCCGCGAACGTCTCCTCGGGGATCACATCCCAGTTGGCACTCTCGGCCTGGAGGTCGCTTCCCGCCGCTAGTCTCACGACCGCGACCGCGATCATCACGAAAATCGCCAGCATGAAGAAGTAGACGGGCACGGCAAAGAGGGCCCCGGACTCCTTGATCCCCCGAAGGTTGAGCACGGTGATGACGACGATGATCCCGACCGCCCACCAGGTGCCGTGCAGGCCGATGAATGGAAGTGCCGATGACAGGTTCGCGACAGCGGATGAGATCGACACCGCAACCGTGAGCACGTAGTCAATGAGCAGCGCGCTCGCAACCAGCACGCCCCAGTTCGGTCCGAGGTTCTTGGAGACCACCTCGTAGTCTCCGCCCCCACTCGGGTAGGCATGGACGTTTTGGCGGTAGGACGCAACAACAGTGAAGTAGATGACGATGACGGCCACAGCGACCCACGGTCCGAACGAGTAGAGAGACAACCCGCCGAGTGAGAGTACGAGGAGAATCTCCTGCGTTGCATAGGCATTCGAGGAAAGGGCGTCGCTCGCGAACACCGGGAGCGCAATCCGCTTTGGCAGAAGGGTGTCGTGGAGGCGGTCGCTGCGAAGCGCTCGGCCGACAAGCAGGCGCTTGGCGCCGTCCGATAGAGGCACGGCAAGAGCCTACGCCCACCAGCTCCGTGTACGTTTACATCGTGCACATAGTGATCCTCGGGTGCGGACGCGTCGGTGCACTCATCTCCCGTGATCTGGACTCACTCGGCCATTCAGTGGCCGTCGTCGACATGGACTCGAAGTCATTTCGACGATTGCCCTCGGATTTCAGCGGGCTCACCGTCACCGGAGTCGGCTTCGATCGCGAGACATTGGAGAACGCCGGGATCAAGCGAGCCCACGCGTTCGCCGCGGTGAGCAGTGGCGACAACACGAACATCCTCGCGGCACGGGTGGCCCGCGAGACCTACGGCGTTGAACGCGTCGTCGCCCGAATCTACGATCAGCGTCGAGCTGAGGTGTACGAGCGCCTCGGAATTCCGACCGTGGCCACCGTCGCCTGGACTGCCGGCCAGATCATGCGTCAAATGCTCCCGATGGGTGCCCAAGATGAATACCGCGATCCAAGCGGAACCATCGCCCTCGCCGAGGTACACGTTGGCTCGGCCTGGATTGGCCACCTAGTGACCAGCTTGGAGCGAGCTTCCGGCGCACGTGTCGCATTCATCACCCGCTACGGATCCGCACTCCTGCCGTCGGACAACAGCGTCGTTCAGGAGGGCGATCTCGTCCACGCCATCTACTCCTCCGACAATCGGCTCGCCGTGGAGTCAGCGTTCGAAACCGGTCCCAAGGAGATCTGATGCGCGTCGCCATTGCAGGAGCCGGCAAGGTCGGGCGGGCAATTGCCCGCGAGTTGATCGGAAACGGCCATCAGGTCCTCCTCATCGACCGTGATATTCAATTAGCGCGTCCAGGCATCGTCGAGGGCGCCGACGTGCTCCTTGCCGACGCCTGTGAGATTTCGGCCCTCGAGGAAGCCCGACTTTCCGAGTGTCAAGTCGTCGTGGCCGCGACAGGTGATGACAAGGTCAACCTCGTCGTGTCCCTCCTCGCCAAGACCGAGTACGGGGTGCAGCGGGTCGTTGCCCGGGTCAACCATCCGAAGAACGAATGGATGTTCGACGAGTCGTGGGGCGTCGATGTCGCCGTGTCGACCCCGCGAATGCTCTCCGCTCTCGTTGAGGAGGCGGTAAGCGTTGGCGACCTCGTCCGGCTCTTCACCTTCCGACAGGGCGACGCCAATCTTGTCGAGATCACTCTTTCGACCGACTCCCCCGTGGTCAACCAGCGTGTTGGCGATCAGACGTGGCCCCCGGATACCGCACTCGTGGCGATCGTGCGCGGACCTAGGGTAATTGCGCCTTCAGCGGATGACCCGCTTGAGGCCGGAGACGAGTTACTTTTCGTCGCCGCTCCCGACCAGGAGCCAGAACTGCAGCGCCTACTCGGTCACCTCTGACCGTCGGCTTTCCCTGCGTGCTCATTCCTCGCGTGCGGCACGCTTACTCGATAACACCGGTGCGAGCACGCGATACGTCCAGTAGGCGGCCCCGAGGAAAAGCGGGTATCCCATGACAATTTTCACGATGCCCTGGACCTCAACCCAGCCAGCAAGATAAAGGGGCGTTTGGACGATGAGCCTGCTGAAGAACAGCACCACCCAGATCCACGATGCCGCTGCATAGACCCGGCGCAGTGCCGGGTCGCGGCGCCACTTCGTGCCCTCGCCGGTGAGGAATCCCATCGCGATACCGAGCAGCGGCCACCTCACAATGATGGAGATGAGAAACGCCGAGCCGTACCCAAGGTTGGTGAGCATCCCGGGAAGGTAGATGTCTGATGCGTTGTCGTTACGGGAGGCCCACCAAGCGGAGATCGCCAAACCGATGAAGCCTGCGGCCACCTGACCGAGTTTCTCCCGCCGAATGAGCCGCCAGATGACGATGGCCAGACCTGCGATGATCGCGGCAATGATCGATGAGCGTAGGTTTTGCGATGTCACGATGAACGCGATGACGAACACTGCTGTTGGCAGGCCCGAGTCGATGATTCCCCGCCACCCACCGATCGCGCGTTCGAGGAGGAGCGACTCCGCTCGTACATCGGCCTTACTCTCGTGAGCCAGATGCTCCTGCGATCCAGAGGCATCTGGATCGGAGGGCTTCGGCGATTCGATCGGCTGCTCGGCAGACACGTCAGGCCGCCATTGGCTTGAGTTCGTACCGGGGATTGTAGACGACCGGTTCTCCAGCGACCTGGTTCAAACGGCCGGTGATGACGAGACGACGACCCGCGCTGACGCCCTGAATCCGACGCCGCCCGAGCCAGACCACGCGAATGCTGCCAGAACCGTCGTACAGGTCGATTTCCAGCGAGGGCGCTTCACTGCGGGGCCGCAGGGTGATAGACCGGACGGTTCCGGCGATGGTCACGGTGTCCCCCGGGGCGCAATCGCAAATCCGTCCGCAGGATCGATCAGCGCTCTCGCGCTGGAGTTCATCTGCCTCCTGATCGGCGCGGCTTCCCATCAGTCGTTCCCACAGTGCAATTCTCACGCGCTCAGGCTATCCCTACCTGATCTCAGTAATCTCGGGCCCGCGCTCGAAGGGATTGACCGGCGCGCGTCCTGCCGGTCCGGCCTGTTCCATGGCCTCGGGAAGACGCATCGCGATTGGGGCCCCAACCGCCATAGCATCACCACCACGAACGACGACGAGACCGCGGACGACGCCCTCCAGCGCTGTCGCCTCGGGACCGGGTCGGGCCGACTTCCCCAGAAAGACTGCCCGTAGAAACCATCGGCTGCCCTCCACCCCAACGAAACGGGCCGGTTGAAGATTGTTGCCGCCATCGGATGGCTTGACCTGTGCACGCAACTCAATCCCGAAGGGGCCGGTCGCCTCCTCGACAAGGCCACCTGCCGCACTGATCGACTTCTTGATCTGGGCCCGAATGTCGTCCCACATGCCACCGGAGCGCGGAGCCGCATATGGCTGCACCTGTACGGCTGATCCGAGCATGGCGAGTGTCACCTGAACGATATTTCCTGACTGCTCATCCACCTGGACCTGAAGGTCCATACCCTCTGTCGACGGGACCAGCAGTGCGCCAAGATCGACGCGATCGAC
>CAMDKQ010000005.1 GCA_945901095.1 Bifidobacterium breve | reverse complement strand
CGCCCGGTTCAGGACCCGACGGTTTACGCCTGTGTACCGAATGATCCCCTCATGCGACCCGACTCAGACCACGAGTCGTGGTTCGTGCTCGTGAATGCTCCACGTCACGGTGACGGACGGGATCGCACCGTCGACTGGTCACAACCCGGCGTCGCCGAGGATTACGCGGATCATCTGCTCACGGTGCTCGCCAACCGCGGCACCGACCTGCGCGACCGCATTCTGTGGCGCGAGATTCGCACCCCGCAAGACTATGAGCGCGACGTCCGGGCCCCCGGAGGCTCGATCTACGGCACCTCAAGCAACGGGTCCCGCGCCGCGTTCCAGCGGCCCGCGAACGCCTCACCGGTACCGGGTCTATATCTCGTCGGTGGTTCCGCCCACCCGGGAGGCGGGCTGCCCCTCGTTGGGATGAGCGCAGAGATCGTCGCGACGCTCATCGGCCGAGCCGAGGCCTAAGGCCTGAAACACCTCTTGCGTCGAGGTCGAGCGATTGAGCGTATAGAAGTGCAAGCCCGGAGCTCCGAGATCGAGAAGCTCCTGCCCAAGTTCGGCCGCGACTTCCACGCCAAGGGCCTGGACAGCGTCAGGATCGTCCTTGACGAGGGCGAACCGGGCGGCCAGCTCCGCGGGGAATGCAGCGCCGGACAGCGCAGCAAACCGTTCTATCTGCGCAACATTCGTCACGGGCAGCAGGCCAGGAAGGATTGGCATCGTGCAGCCATGGCGCCCCGCATCACTGACGAGCCGCTCGTAGTCGCGGGCATCGAAGAAAAATTGGGTGATCGCGAATTCAGCACCCGCATCCTGCTTTCTGGCGAGGATGACGGCATCTGCATCAAGGTCGGGTGACTCGGGGTGCCCTTCCGGGAATGCCGCGACACCCACGCTGAATCCGCCCATCGATGCGATGAGCTCCACCAAGTCATCGGCGTGCGCAAGGCCATCAGGGTGTTGGGCCCACGGCGTGCCCGGGCCGCCCGGCGGATCCCCGCGCAGCGCAAGGATGGCTCGCACCCCCGCCGCCGCGTACTCCTCGATAACCGCCCGAACTTCATCTCGGCTCGCACCGACGCATGTGAGGTGCGCAAGCGGGGTGAGCTCCGGCTCCGCGGCAATCCCCGCGACTATCCGTACGGTGCGATCGCGGGTGGATCCGCCGGCTCCGTATGTCACCGAGATCAGGGTCGGATTGAGCCCCTCGAGATCCCGGATGGTCTGCCAGAGCGCGCGCTCGCCATCATCGGTCTTCGGCGGGAACAGCTCAAATGAGAAGGATCGCTCGCCACGTGCGAGCACCTCACCCAGCGAGGGACCGGGAGCGGCGCTCACGTGGTTGCCGACGAATGTCCCCGGTTTCCGCATGAGTGAAGCGTAGTCGTGCGAGGACGGGAGGCCGGCAGGCTCGATTACGCGTAGGCTCTGTGGCGTGTCAGAATCCGGCCTCGACTCAGCGGAGTTTCGTTCTCGGGTCCAGTCTGTCATCGCCTCGGTCCTCATGGAGGAGGAACGTCTCCTCACACAGATCAGCGAAGATCTCGTCCCGCTCAGCGAAGCCCTCAACGAGTTCCTGTCAGGGGGCAAGCGACTGCGCCCGGCCTTCTGCTACTGGGGCTGGCGGGGCGCGGGCGGCGATGCCAACGACCCTGTGCTCGACGAGGCCGCGATTCGCGCAGCTGCGTCCCTAGAGTTTCTCCAAGCCTGCGCCCTCATCCACGACGACGTCATGGACTGCTCCGACACCAGGCGTGGACGCCCCGCAGTCCATCACCGTTTCGCCAGTCTCCATCGCGGATCCGAGTGGCTCGGCTCCCCCGAGACCTTCGGGGTCGGTGCCGCAATCCTCATCGGGGACCTCTGCCTGTCATGGGCCGATCAGGTCCTCCTCACCTCGGGAATGCCGGCCGATGCGCTCCGCCGTGCGAAGGTCGTCTACGACGAGATGCGCACCGAACTCATGGCGGGGCAGTACCTCGACCTTCTCGAGCAGGCACGGGGCGGCGGATCGATCGATCGAGCCCTGCGCGTCGTCCAGTACAAGTCAGCGAAGTACACGATCGAACGTCCGCTGCACATCGGCGCGGCGCTCGCCGGTGCAAGCCCCCAACTCACCGACGCCTACACCGCCTATGGGCTCCCCCTCGGCGAGGCATTCCAGATGCGTGACGATGTCCTCGGGGTATTCGGTGACCCGAAGGAGACCGGGAAGCCCGCGGGCGACGACCTTCGCGAGGGCAAGCGCACCGTCCTCATCGCGACTGCCCTAGATCGGGCGACAAAGACCCAGGCCATCGTCCTGCGAACCCATCTCGGCGACCCCGCCCTTGACGCCGCCGGCCTCGAGGCACTACGAAGCGTCATCTGCGACACGGGTGCGCTCGCCTTCGTCGAGCAACAGATCCAGACTCGACTCGACGATGCTCTCACCGCGGCCGCCAGCCCCCTCATCGAGTCGGTCGCGCAGCGGTTCCTCACCGATCTTGCTCACGCAGCGACAAGTCGAAGCGTCTGATCGGCCCTGCGTCGCCTCATGTCTCTCACCCGATTCTCGTCACCAACAAAGGAGTACGCATGAGCCCGCGCGCGACCGACTTCACCAGATGGCTACCCGGTAGCCGGATGAGGACCGTCACCGGGCCGACCGAGCATGTCGTGGTCGTCGGCGCCGGCCTCGCTGGACTCTCTGCGGCAATGCGCCTCGCGGGTGCAGGCAGAACTGTCACGGTCCTTGAGCGCGAGTCGATCCCGGGCGGACGCGCGGGGCGACTGAACATCCCCTCGGCTGACGGCACCTACCAATTCGACACCGGCCCGAGCGTCCTCACCATGCCCGATCTCATCGCCGATTGCTTCGACGCGCTCGGCGAGACCATGGAGGACTGGCTCACCCTCGAGCCGGTTGCGCCCCTGTACCGCGCGTTCTACCCCGACGGCTCGGTCCTTAATGTTCACGCCGACGTCAATGAAATGACCGAGGAGATTCGCGAGGTCATCGGACCGGACGAGGCCGCCGGCTACCGCCGCTATGTCGACTTCGTCTCCGAGTTGTACCGCTACGAAATGAAGGACTTCATCGACCGCAATATCGACTCACCGTTCAATCTCGTGACCCCTGACCTCGCGAAGCTCATCTCGATCGGCGGGTTCCGAAAGCTGGCCCCGAAGGTTCGTGAGTACATGACCGACCCTCGAACCGAGCGGATCTACTCATTCCAGGCAATGTACGCGGGGCTATCGCCGTACGACGCCCTCGCGATCTACGCGGTCATCGCCTACATGGACTCGGTCGCCGGCGTCTTCTTCCCCAAGGGCGGAATGCATGCCCTGCCGACCGCCATGGCCGCTGCCGCGCAGAAGCACGGGGTGACCTTCCGGTACGACACCACGGTCACGAAGGTCGAGACGGTCGGTTCACGGGCGGTCGCCGTCATCACCTCGACCGGTGAGCGCATCGCATGCGACACCGTTGTGCTCAATCCCGATTTGCCCGTCGCCTACCGTGATCTCCTCGGGCGCGAGCCCCTCTCACTCAAACGGCTGAACTACTCGCCTTCCTGCTTCGTGCTCCTCGCAGGGTCATCGGCGTCCTACTCGAAGATCGCCCATCACAACATCCATTTCGGACGAAGCTGGCGGGGCGTCTTCGAGGACCTCATCAACAAGCGCAAACTCATGAGCGATCCCAGCCTGCTTGTCACGAACCCGTCGCAGTCGGATCCCAGCCTTGCCCCGGATGGCAAGGAGATCTACTACGTACTGTTTCCCACACCGAATCTGGACGCCGACATCGACTGGCGAAAGGAGGGTCCTCGTTATCGCGACGAGGTCGTGCGAGTCCTCGAGGAGCGCGGCTACATCGGGTTCGGTGATGCGATCGAGGTCGAGGACGTCACAACGCCCCTGGACTGGCAGGAGCGGGGGATGGAACGCGGGGCCCCGTTCGCGTCCGCACATTCATTCATGCAGACCGGCCCATTTCGACCCGGAAACCTGTGGGGCGAGAACGTCGTCTTCGCCGGTTCCGGCACCCAGCCCGGAGTCGGGGTGCCAATGGTCCTCATCTCGGGACGCCTCGCTGCGGAGCGGATTCTCGGCAAGGACCCGCGGTACGCCTCACGCGCTCGACGGTGACCGCACCGGGGGGATTCGGTCGCGATGCGATCCTGCGCCATGGCCTGCCGGGGTTCGCCGGATCCGGCCTACTGGCCATCGGCGCGCTCGGCGTCGGTTGGCTGCCGCTTGAGACCAATCTTCTCGCCAATCCCCTCGTCGATCTCCTGCGCGGCTCGGCCGGCGGCTCGCTCGTCGCTCGCGGTTTCGTCTTCCTCGGGCTCGCGGTGCTGCTTCAGGCATGGCTGGTGCTCGGCGCAGACCTCCTGGACGAGAGACAACCATCGCTGCGGTCGCTCACCTGGATCATGGGGATCTGGTCTGTTCCCCTCCTCCTCGCGCCGCCGATGTTCAGCCGCGACGTCTACTCCTACTACGTGCAGGGCAGACTCCTCGAAGCCGGATCAGATCCGACGACCATGGGGGTGGGGAGCATTCCGGGCTGGTTCCAGGACGGCGCGGACCCGATGTGGGCCGAATCGCCAACCCCCTACGGTCCGGCCTTCCTTGCTATCGAGCGCGCGGTGGCGTCCTTCGCCCATCCGAACGCTTACTTAGCTGCACTGCTCCTGAGGGTCGCATCACTCGCGGGTGTCGTCCTCCTCGTGGTGTTTGTCCCGAAACTCGCCGCTATCCACGGCGTCGATCCGGTGCGCGCCACCTGGCTCGCCGTCCTCAACCCGCTGGTGATCATGCACTTCGTTTCCGGGGCCCATAACGACTCCCTCATGGTCGGGCTCATCGTGGCTGCGTTCTGGCTCGCAGCTAGTTGCCGATGCGTCTGGGGCGCAGCCCTCGTCGGCATAGCCTTCGCCGTGAAGCCCATCGCCATCGTCGCACTGCCATTCATCGGGCTGCTTTGGGCGGGGTCCGGGGCCTCGTGGCCGCAGCGGATTCGGGCGTCGCTCCTCGCCGCACTCGTCTTCGTTCTCACCGCGGCATCCTTGTTTCTCGCGGTCGATTCCGGATACGGAGTGCTGTCTGCGACGTTTGGCACTCCCTCCGGCGTGCTCACCTGGCTCTCCCCGACGACCGCCGTCGGCCAGATCATCGGATACCTCACCACCGCCATCGGGGTCACGGCCGACGGCGCACCGGCCGTCTTCATCGTCCGGGCGATCGGCAGTGCCACGGCCCTCGTCATCATCGCGATACTCATCCTGCGGCCATCCGGGCGCAGCCCCGTGCGCGGCGCCGCACTCGCAATCGGCGCCCTCGTCGTCCTCGGCCCGGTCATCCAGCCGTGGTACTTGCTCTGGGCACTACCGCTCTTCGCCGTGAGCGGCCTGACCCATCGGGGAATGCAGGTGGCCGTCTTCATGACGGCCGCCTTCACCGTGCATGGCATGGTGGAAAGCAGCACCACCTCTGACAATTTCCTTGACATCACAGACGGGATAACCTTCGTGATCGCCGTTGCCATCGTGGCCCTCGTCGCGCTCGCAAGCCCACGCGAACGACGCCTTCTCCTAGGTGCACCGACGAACGACATGGCAGATGGGAGGATGCGCCAGTGAGCTCACGAGACCTCGACGCAGCCGATATTCATGATCCCCTCCTGAGAGCGTCCTACGAGCGATGCAGGCTGCTCAATGCCGCCCACGGCAAGACTTATTACCTCGCCACCTTGCTGCTGCCCCCGGGAAAGCGACCGTACGTCCATGCTCTGTACGGCTTTGCGCGGTACGCCGACGAGATCGTCGATGACCTGAGTTCAACACTTACCGATGCGGAAAAGAGTGAGTGGCTCGTCGGGTGGGGCCAGCAGTTCCTCGACGACCTAGCCCGCGGCCATTCCCAGGACGAGGTCTGCAGGGCCGTTGTTGACACTGTCCTGCGGTGGGACATTCCGGTCGATTACTTCACCGCCTTCCTCCACTCGATGCGGATGGACCTCACGGTCACCGAGTACGCCGACTATCCAGCGCTTTACGAGTACGTCTACGGATCGGCCGCCGTCATCGGCTTGCAGATGATCCCGATCCTCGAGCCGACGGCCCCGGAGGCATTCGAGCGCGCAAAAGACCTCGGAGTCGCGTTCCAGCTTGCGAATTTCGTGCGCGACGTCGCCGAGGATCTCGATCGCGGACGGGTCTACCTCCCGCTCGATGAGCTCGCGGCATTCGGCGTCACGCGCGCGGATCTCGAGACCCGGGTGGCCACACCAGCGGTAAAGGACGCACTTCGCTTTCAAATAGCCCGCGTACGGGTGCTCGAAGAACAGTCGCGCGGAGGCATCGAGCTTCTCCACCCTTCATCGCGTGACTGCATCGAGGCCGCACGGGTGCTCTATTGCGGCATCGTCGACGAGGTTGAACGCATCGACTACGAGATATTCACGAAGCGGGCCAGCGTGCCGATCCGGCGCCGCTTGCAGGTCGCCCTGCCGGCGTGGGCGCGAGCCAGGCGGGCTAGGCGCCGCTATGGACCCGGGCAGGTCAATGGACTTCATCCCGTTGGGTAGCCCAACCAGACACCGCTGCGGCCGCCCCGTCCTCCCCCGTCATTTCATCCGTATTCTGGGACCAACGGTCAAATATTGTTGGAATCCGGCGGAATTTTGCCGTTTGTCCCATCAAATGGGGCAAACGGCGAGGGGGGTGGTGGTGTTCTGCGCCAGATTGGTGGGCCCGCGAGCGGGGTGCTCTGGAGGCCGCGGCGTCCGAGCCAGATCCAGCAGGAGAGTGACAGCAGGACGAGGGCGAACCCGAACAGCAGGTCCTCGACCGGTGCGAAGGCGAGCCGGCCGTCACCGATGAATGCCGGCGGGCCAGCCGCGGGTGAGGACCCGCCGATGATCGCATCACCTGAGTACCGAACGATGCCGAAGCCGGTGAACATCCCATTCGTGATGAGCTGGAAGAACACGATGATCGCGTACGACACCCAAAACAGCCGACGGGTGACGAGCCTGGTCCGGGCCGCCCAAAGGTCGAATACAACGACGAGGATCACCCCAAGAACGCCGAGCTGCGTGTAGGTCACGGCTCGTCACCTGCCTTCCATCCACGCACCGATCGGACCGCCTCGAGCGTGAGGATCGACGCGAGCGGGATCACGAGAAAGAACAGCACCTCGTCGATTGGAACTGCTCCCGGAAGATGGACGCCGAGGATCCGTCCCGGGTCGAAGGTCCAGTGGCCCGAGGCCACGGCATAGGCGTCCCAGGCGTAGAAGACGAGGAGGGGGATGACCATGCTGGCAAGCAGTCGCCGTGTCCGCACGAGGACGCGCGTTCGCAGAGCGAACTCCAACCAGAGGCAGCCGATGAGCACGAAGCCGAGGACGGCAACGTACGACCAGCGTCCGGGATCCATCTCGATATCCTCTCGTATGCACTCGCTCGACACCCCTTCGCTGGAACCGACACGGATCGGCCTCATCGGCGGGGAATGCACCGGCAAGTCAACGATCGCAGCAATGCTCGCCAAGCGCCTGTCGGGGTCGGTTGCGAGCGAGGTGCTCCGCGAGTTCGTCGCGAATCGGGGCCGGGTGCCGCGGCGCGACGAGCAGCGGCAGGTGATGCTCGATCAGATCGCCCGAGAGGAGTCGGTCATGGACGCGATGATTCGCTCATCAGCCAACCATGCGCACCTTGTCATCGGCGATCCGGCACCTGTCATGACCGCCTTGTATTCAGACGTGTACTACAGCGACGACTCACTGCTCGCAGACGCCGTGCAGCACACGAGCAGTTATGACCTGCTCCTGTGGTGCCGCACCGACATTCCATGGGTCCCGGACCCGGGTCAGCGCGATGGGCCCGAGTACCGGGCACTCGTCGATGCGCGTATCGGGCTGTTCATTCACGACTCCCTCGCTCCCGCTGGAATCGGAGTCACCGAGCTCTACGGCGACGACGAAACCAGGCTCGCCACAGCAGTCGCGGCCTTCGAGGAACGCTTGGCAGCAGTCTCCCGTGCGTGGCAGCCGCCCGCGGGCGTACCTGCGACCTAAGATCACCAGAGTGGTGGCGTCTGCGCAGGAGGCACTCGTCGGTCAGACGATCGACGGGCGTTATCAGGTGCTCGCGCTCCTTGCTAGGGGTGGCATGGCTACCGTTTATCAGGCCCTTGACCTTCGCCTCGATCGAACAGTTGCGCTGAAGGTCATGCATCGCCACCTCGCCGAGGACCCAGACTTCGTCGCGCGGTTCCATCGGGAGGCGAAGTCGGCGGCGCGCCTCACCCACCCCCATGTTGTCGCCGTCTACGACCAGGGCACCGCCGCGGGGCTCATCTATCTCGCCATGGAATACGTCCCCGGCCGAAACCTCCGCGATGTGCTCCACCAGTTCGGGCCGCTGTCCGGCGAGCAGGCGCTCGTCATGCTCGAGCCGGTTCTCGAGGGTCTCGCAGCAGCCCATGCCGCGGGATTCGTCCACCGCGATATCAAGCCGGAGAATGTCCTCATCTCGGACGATGGCCGGGTAAAGGTCGCTGACTTCGGCCTCGCGCGAGCGCTCTCGTCGAATAACTCGATCGCCACCTCCGGACTCATCATCGGGACAGTTGCTTACCTGTCGCCGGAACAAGTGGAACACGGCGACGCCGATGGCCGGTCCGACGTCTACGCCGCCGGGATCCTCCTGTACGAGATGGTGACCGGCGACGTCCCGCACGACGGTGATAGCCCTCTCGCAGTGGCGTACCAGCACGTGAACAGTGACGTTCCCGCGCCATCAAGAAGTCGGTCAGGGATCCCTCCCGAGATCGATGCCCTCGTCGTGACCGCGACCCGACGCGATCCGAAACTGCGGTACCAGCGCGCAATCGACTTCCTCGCCGATGTTCGCCGGGTCCGGACGTTACTGCCACCAGCACGGCCGTTCACCGACTCGCGCGCCACTCTCGTCGTCGATTCGACGGCAGCGGCCGGTGGTGCGGCCCGCAGGCGCAAGGCTCCCCCGGCAGGAGGCACTCGCAAGCAGCCGCCCGTGCCAGCCAGTCGGGCCTCGGGACCCCTTCCCCAGGAACGCCCTCACCGGCGCAAACGGCTGACGGTCGTCGGCCTCGTTGCTCTCACGGTCGCGATCGCTGCATTCGCCGGTTGGTACCTTGCGGTCGGAAGAGCCGCGTCCGTGCCGACCCCGAGCATTGTCGGATTCACGCAGGCCGAGGCCGAGCAGGTTCTTGCGGCGGCTGGACTCAGCCTCATTGTCACTGACACGGCCTACAGCGAGGAGGTACCCGCGGACCTCATCCTCGCAAGCGACCCTGCCGCCGGCTTCGACGTCCGCGAACAAGGGACGGTCGGTGTCGTCATCTCCCGCGGCCCGGAGCGATTCACAATTCCGGACGTGCGCGGGCTATCTGCGGCAGATGCTGCCGCTGAGATCACCGGTGCAGGCCTCGCGGTGGGCTCATCTAAGGAGACGTTCGATGACACCGTGGCCGCCGGCAAGGTGACCCAGACCGATCCCAAGATCGGAACCGACGCGAAGCGCGACACCGTCGTCAACCTCATCGTGTCGAAGGGCGCCAAGCCGGTGCCGCTCCCTAATGTCGTCGGGCGAAAGGTGGGCGGGGCGAAGAAGACCCTGTCGGGACTCGGACTCACCATCGTCACGGATGCGAAGTTCTCTGAGACGGTCGCCAAGGGTGATGTCATCACGATGTCCCCGAAGGCCGGTACCGTCGTCAACTCGGGGAGCCGGGTGTCGCTCGTCACCTCGAAGGGCCCCCCGCCTGTCACCGTTCCCAACCTCATCGACTCTCCAAAGAGTAAGGCCATCAATGAGCTCAAGCGCCTTGGTCTCAAGGCGAGGGTTGTCGAAGCCGAGGCGACTCCACTCAATCGCGTCTACTCGCAGGATCCGGTGGCCGGCACGCAGATTCCCAAGGGCAGCGCGGTCACGATCCGCATCATCTAGACCAACCGAGAGGGCACCTCGCACCCTCAATCCAAGAACCGGGCAGACTTCCTGCATGCGATCCAACGAAGACCTCGAGACCATTGCCCGACGAACCCTCGATGCCTGCCTCGTGCAGATTCCGACTGGCGATGGATTGCACGCGCGCTCCCCCATCACCGGCCAGGAGTTCTTCGGCCTCGCAACGGCGAGCGTGACCGATGTCGACGAGGTGGTTGCCCGCGCGCATGCAGCGTTCACTCTGTGGCGATCGGTCCCCGCGCCGCAACGCGGCGCCCTCGTCAAGGCTCTCGGCCGGCTTCTCGAGGACCACAAGGAGGATCTCGCTGATCTCGTGACCGTCGAGGTCGGGAAAATTCGGTCTGAGGCTCTCGGAGAGATCCAAGAGATGATCGACGTCTGCGACTTCGCGGTCGGGCTATCCCGCCAGCTGGACGGCCGCACGATGCCGTCGGAGCGGCTCGGCCACCGGCTCATGGAGACGTGGCATCCACGCGGTGTCGTGACCGTGATCTCAGCCTTCAACTTTCCCGCCGCAGTCTGGTCCTGGAACACGGCGATCGCCCTCGTGTGCGGCGACAGCGTTATTTGGAAGCCCTCCGAACTGACACCCCTAACCTCGCTCGCCTGCTCGGCGCTCCTTGATCGGGCAATTGCGCAGACGGGTGCTCCAGCCCACGTGCATCAGGTCGTCATCGCTGACCGCTCATCCGCCGCGGCCCTCATCGACGACCCGCGTGTCGCCCTTGTGAGCGCGACGGGCTCGGAGCGGATGGGTGCAGAGATCGCCCCACGCGTTGCTGCACGCTTCGGCAGCACCCTGCTCGAACTCGGAGGCAACAATGCCGCGATCGTGGCCCCCTCGGCCGATCTCGACCTTGCGGTTCGAGGCATCGTCTTCGCCGCAGCGGGCACAGCGGGCCAGCGGTGCACGACGATGCGACGCGTCATCGTCCACGAGTCCCTCGCCGACGAGCTCATTGGCGGTATTGAGACCGCCTACCGGGGCCTGGCCGTCGGCGACCCGTTCGAGGCGGGCACGCTCGTTGGTCCCCTCATCAACCCTGCCGCCTATGCCCGCATGGAGGAGTCGATCGCCCGTGCGCTCGCCGATGGCGGAACACTCATCGTCGGCGGCGAGCGCATCGATGCCGGTTCGGACGGGGTCTACGTTCGGCCGGCCCTCATGCGGATGCCCCGGCAGACTGCAGTCGTCCGCGAGGAGACCTTCGCGCCACTGCTGTATGTCATGACCTACTCCACGATGGGCGAGGCAATCGCCATGCACAACGACGTCCCCCAGGGACTGTCATCAAGCATCTTCACGCTCAACCAGCGGGAGGCAGAGGAGTTCATGTCTGCCTCGGGATCTGATTGCGGCATCGTCAACGTGAACATCGGCACATCAGGTGCCGAGATCGGCGGAGCCTTTGGCGGGGAGAAATCAACCGGCGGCGGTCGCGAATCTGGATCAGACTCTTGGCGCGCCTACATGCGTCGGGCTACGAACACCATCAACTACTCGACGAGTCTTCCCCTGGCACAGGGGGTTAACTTCGGATGACCACCGCATCCGGCTCGCAATTTCCCGCAAGCGCCAGCGTCGTCGTGATCGGTGGCGGGATCATGGGTACGAGCACCGCATTTCACCTCGCTGAGGCCGGCGTGCGTGATGTGCTTCTGCTCGAGCGTGGCGGGCTCGCAAGCGGCTCGACCTCGAAGGCAGCAGGTGGGATCAGGGCCCAGTTCTCAGATCCGGTGAACATCGCGCTCGGTGCCCGCGGTCTCGCGGCATTCGAGCAGTTCCACGAGCGTCCGGGCTGGGCGATTGACCTCCACCAGGTCGGCTACCTGTTCGTCATCACGGATCCAGGTGATCTCGCTGCATACGAGGAATCGGTCAGCCTCCAGCAAGAGATGGGAATCGATAGCCGCTTCCTCACCTCGCGCGAGGCCAGCGAACTCGCTCCAGGCATCGTCGTCGACGATGTACTGGCAGCAACCTTCCACTCGCGCGACGGCCACTGCAGCCCCGAATCGGTCGTACATGGCTACGCGGCCGGCGCCCGCCGACACGGTGCGATCCTGCGAACCGGGGTTTCGGTCGAGGGCATCGACATCGAGGGCACGAATATTGTCGCGGTGCAAACGAGCGCTGGCCCGGTCCGCACAGGCGCGGTCGTGTGCACTGCAGGGGCATGGTCGAAGGAGGTCGGTGCCATGGCAGGCGTCACCCTCCCCGTCGAGCCGCTCCGGCGGCAGATCCTCATCACCGAGCCACTCAGCAACTCGCTCACCTCACTCCTCCCATCTAGCATGCCGATGACCATCGATGCCGCTACAACCTTCTACCTCCACCGTGAAGGCCCAGGCGTGCTCCTGGGGATGTCGTACGCCAAGGAGACGCACGGGTTTGCCCTTGAGTTCAGCGAGGACTGGATGCCCGATCTCGCCGAGGCTATGGAACGACGTTGCCCAAGCCTGCTCGAAGTCGGCATCGCGCACCGCTGGTCCGGCTTGTATGAGGTCACGCCCGACAACAATGCCCTGATTGGCGAGGACGCGAGCATCGATCGATTCCTGTACGCAACGGGGTTCTCCGGGCATGGATTCCTCCAGGGGCCCGCCGTGGGCGAGGTGCTCCGCGATCTTTACTTGCGCCGCGAGCCCAGCGTTGACGTGAGTCCGTTCACTGCGGGCAGGTTCGCAGGCGGCGCCCTGCGGGCCGAGCGAAACATCGTCTGATCACTATCGAGGGAGATGCAGCATGGCACCCATGAATGAGGGGACGAGGAACGCGCTCGATATCCCGAGCGACATCCTTGCAATCGACCCCGAGACGATGCGTCGTCTCGGCTACTGGATCGTCGATCGAGTGATCGACCACACCGTCTCCATCGGCGATGAACGCGCGATCACCGAGACCGATCCGGCCAGCCTGTTCGCCCTTCTCGGTGGATCCACACCGATCGCTCCGTCCGCACTCGACGACGATCTCGAACTCCTTGCCGAGGTCGCTCTGAAGAACCAGCAGCACGGCGACCACCCCCGATACTTCGCCCGGGTGCCGGGTCCATCCTCCTACCCTGCTGTCCTCGGGGAGTGGCTCGCCACCGGAATGCAGTCGGTCGCGTCGTCCTGGGGCGGCGGGTCGGGACCTACCGCGGTCGAGATCATCGCCTGCGAGTGGCTGCGTGACGCGATCGGACTCGCACCCTCGTGTGAGGGAGTGCTCCTCTCCGGCGGGTCAATGGCGAATATCACCGGCGCCCTCACCGCTCGGCACCTACGGGGCGAGGGCGTGATCTACCTGACCGACCAGACCCACGCATCGATCAAGCGCGGCCTACTCGCCATGGGCCAGCCCGCTGTCGCCATTCGCGTCCTTGAGTCTGATGCTCGATTCAGGCTTTGCCCCGAAGCCCTGCAAGCATCGATCACCGCCGACCTCACGCGCGGATTGCGGCCGCTTATGGTCGTAGCAACGGTCGGCACCACGAACACCGGCGCCGTCGACGACCTCCCTGCCATCGCGGATATCTGCACCGAGCATGGGATCTGGCTCCATGTCGATGGCGCGTACGGTGGGCCGGCAGCACTGTGCGACCGGGGTCGGGCCGTCATGCCCGGACTGGACCGCGCCGATTCCTTCGTCGTCGATCCGCACAAGTGGTTGTTCCAGCCCTATGACATCGCCTGCCTGTTCGTCCGCGAGCCGGGCGCACTCGAGCAGACCTTCGCGATGTACCCCGAGTACCTTGCCGACGTCACGGGCAGCGCGGTCGACATGCACAATCGCAGCCTTGAGCTCACCCGCCGCGGCCGCGGCATCAAGCTCTGGCTCACTTTGCGCGCGTACGGTCTCCAGACCCTCGGAAGGGCGATCGATCGGGGCATCGGACTTGCCGAGTATGCGCAGCAGGTGATCGAGGTCGATCATCGGCTGCAGATCGTCACCCCGGCCCAACTCGGCATCATCACCTTCGCGAGCCCGAGCGCCTCCGATGCCGAGCACGCCCGTGCGGCCGCGCGCCTGACCGCCGATGGATTCGCCGCAGTGACGAGTACCGTGCTCTCGGGGCGCACTGTGCTGCGCCTGTGCATCATCAATCCGAGAACCACGACTACCGACATCGACGGCACGATCGAGCGGCTCGCCGGCTACCTCGGCTGATCTGGATCGGCGTCCTCATGGACGAGCAGCGCCCGTTTCACATCAAGGCCGTACCCGTAGCCACCAATGCTGTTCGCTGCTACCACCCGGTGGCAGGGGACAAAGAGTGCGACGAGGTTCGATGAACACGCTGTGCCAACCGCACGCGCCGCACGGGGCCGGCCTGCTCGCCGGGCGAGTCCGCCGTAGGAGTCGATACTGCCCGGTCTGATGGTGCGCATCGCGTTCCACGTTTGCTGCTGAAACGGCCCGCCCCGTTGGCACACCGACACCGAATCCAAGGCGGTGAGGTCTTGGTCAAGGTACCTCGCGATAACCTCGGCCACCGGCCCAAGGTCGGCCCGGCTGGGCTGCTCCAAAAGATCGAGCCGGCTCGTCGCATCGTCGAGACCGCGGTAGGTCGCGGCGATGACCGCGCCGTATTCCTGCTCGCCGCGATCACCGATCTGCTGCGGACTGCAGACAACGGTGAGTTCCCCGCCGGGGACGCGGAACACCGAGTACAGCAGGGCCGGTACCTACCGCTTGATGAGCATGTCGGCGACGAGGAAGGCGAGCTCGAGGCTCTGCTCGCGGTTCAGGCGTGGATCGCAGGCGGTCTCGTAGCGATCACCGAGGTTTCCCTCGAGGACTCCCCCGGTTCCGCCAACGCACTCGGTCACATCGTCGCCGGTGAGCTCAATGTGGATGCCGCCTGGGAAGGTGCCGAGGTTGCGGTGCACCTCGAAGAAGCCGAGCACCTCGTCGATGACGTCGTCGAACAGTCGGGTCTTGTGACCGGTTGTCGCCTCGCGGGTATTGCCGTGCATCGGGTCGCAGACCCAAACGACCGGGACTCCGCAGGCATCCACTTTTTGGACGATGCCAGGAAGGACATCGCGCACAGCTCCCGCGCCCATGCGTGTGATGAGGGTGAGTCGGCCCGGTACTCGCTCGGGATTGAGGAGCTCTGCGAGTTCGACGATTTCATCGGGCGAGGCAGTGGGCCCAACCTTGACGCCGATGGGGTTACGGATCTGGGAGGCGAAGTGCACATGCGCAGCATCGAGTTGCCGGGTGCGCTCGCCGATCCATAGGAAGTGGCCGGAGACGTCGTAGGGCAGCCCCGTGCGAGAGTCAATGCGGGTGAGCGCACGTTCGTAATCGATCGAGAGCGCCTCATGAGCCGCGTAGAACTCGACGCGTTGGAACTCATCGGGGTTTGCCCCGCAGGCCTGCATAAACGACAGGGCCCGGTCAATATCTCCTGCCATCGCCTCGTAGCGCTGGCCGGCGATGGAGTCGCGCACGAAATCCTGATTCCAGGCGTGGACCTGGCGAAGGTCGGCGTAGCCGCCCTGGGTGAAGGCGCGAACGAGGTTCAATGCGGAGGCGGAGGCGTGGTACGCGCGAACGAGTCGCTGGGCATCTGGCCGGCGAAGCTGCGCGTCGAATGTGATGGCGTTCACTGCATCGCCAAGGTACGAGGTCATCTCAACTCCGTCGCGCACCTCAATGGGCTTACTTCGGGGCTTGAAGTACTGGCCCGCGAGCCGTCCGACCTTCACGACCGGTAGCGACGCAGCGTAGGTGAGGATGACCGACATCTGGAGAACGGTCTGGAGACGCGCCCGGATCGAGTCGGCGGTATTGGCCTCGAAGGTCTCTGCGCAATCGCCGCCCATGAGGACGAACGCCCGACCGACCGACGCGGCCGCCAGCCGCTGCATGAGCTGATCGCACTCGCCGGCGAACACGAGCGGCGGCAGGACCCGCAGTTCCGTCACCGCACGCTCAAGCTCCTGAGCGTCCGGCCATGGTGGCTGTTGAAGGGCGGGAAGATCCGGCCAGGTGATGGCGGGTGCGACAACGGGGGGCACGGTCATGGTCCTAAGGGTAGATGACTCAGCCGAAGAAGCTCGACGCCTCTTCATAGCGAGCAAGGGGCACGGTCTTGAGTACGCCGGTAGCAGCCTCGAGCGGCACCCGAACAATGTCGGTTCCTTGCAGGGCCACCATGGTGCCCCACGCCTGGTCCTTTACCGCGGTGATCGCGTTCAGGCCGAACCTCGTCGCAAGGACCCGGTCGAAGGCGGTGGGTGATCCACCCCGTTGGATGTGACCGAGCACGGTTGTGCGGGCCTCATGCCCGGTGCGACCCTCGATCTCGGTGGCGAGCCACTCGCCAATGCCGGAGAGCTTGACGTGGCCGAAGGCATCGAGGGTCCCGTCCTTCGTGATGAGACTGCCCTCCTTCGGCAGCGCGCCCTCTGCGACGCACAGGATCGGGGCGTAGCTGGCCTTGAACCGCGAATCAACCCAGCCAATAACCTCTCCGAGATCAAATGGGACCTCTGGGATGAGGATCCCGTTGGCTCCGCCGGCCATACCGGAGTGCAGCGCAATCCATCCGGCGTGGCGGCCCATGACCTCGCAGATGAGGATGCGGTGATGCGACTCGGCTGTGGTGTGCAGACGGTCGATGGCCTCGCTCGCAACCGTCACCGCAGTATCGAAGCCGAACGTGTAGTCGGTGGACGAGAGGTCGTTGTCGATCGTCTTCGGGACGCCAATGACGTGGAAGCCATGCTCTGTGAGCTTCGTCGCGACCCCGAGGGTGTCCTCGCCGCCAATGGCGATGAGTGCGTCGATGCCTAGGTCCTCGAGGTTGCGCTCGATTTGCTCAATGCCACCCTCGACCTTGATCGGGTTCGTCCGCGACGATCCGAGGATGGTCCCGCCACGCGGGAGGATACCCCGAACCGCGGGGATGTCGAGCGGAACGGTGAGACCCTCGAGTGGGCCCTTCCAACCGTCGCGGAAGCCAACGAAGTCATAGCCGTACTCCGCGACACCCCTGCGAACCACTGCGCGAATGACCGCATTCAGTCCCGGGCAGTCTCCCCCTCCGGTGAGCACTCCAACGCGCATGACCCGTTCTCCTTCGACGTCTGGCCCTTGGTTGGGGCACCTGCCATGATCGATTGCGGTTGTAACCGCTGTCATCGCAAAACCTACCCGATGGGCTTGGTGCACGAACAGTCCACCGGTTCGCGAGTTGCTCGGATCAAGGTCACGCGCCCACCCGCGGGCCCAAACTACAGTTCAGCCATGCCCAGATTCGTCCTTGCCATCGATGCCGGCACTACCGGGGTGACAGCGCTCATCGTCGACGAGACAGGCGCAGTGACGTCCTCGGGCTACCTCGAGTTCGAGCAGCACTTCCCCGGCGACGGGTGGGTCGAGCACGACCTAGGCGACATCTGGTCAGCAACCCTCTCGGCCGCGGGAGCAGCCCTCGAAACCCACGAGGCAACAGGGGGTCGCCGCGCGGACATCGCAGCCCTCGGCATAACGAATCAGCGTGAAACCGTGTGCTTCTGGGACAGGGAGACCCTTGGTGCTGCGCGCCGCGCGATCGTCTGGCAGGACCGGCGCACCGCTTCGATGTGCGAGGAGTGGCGCGAGTCAGGCCGTGAGCCCCGCATCGTCGAGCTCACCGGCCTGCGATTGGACCCGTACTTCTCCGCCACGAAGATCTCCTGGGTCCGTGAAAACGATCCGTCCACCTGGGCTCAAGTCGAGTCCGGCCGCGTGGCCATCGGCACGGTCGACTCCTACTTGATCGCCCGAATGACACGTGGCCTGTTCCACATCACCGACGCATCCAATGCCTCCCGCACGCTGCTCTACGATCTCGAAACGGGCGAATGGAGCCGGGAACTGTGCGACTTCTTCGGGGTCCCGCTCGAGGCACTCCCCGAGATTGTTGCGTCCTACGGAATCGTCGCCCGCACTGATCCCGCCACCTTCCTGGGCCTCAATGTCCCAATCTCAGGCATCGCAGGTGACCAGCAGGCAGCGCTCGTTGGTCAAGCCGGCGCCTCAAAGGGCAGCGCGAAGTGCACTTACGGCACCGGTTCCTTCCTGCTCGTCCATACCGGGAGCGAGGCCATCGCCTCCGGGAATGGTCTCCTCACCACCGTCGCGCTCCAGCACCCAGGCGGTGGGCGCGACTTCGCGCTCGAGGGTGCGGTCTTCATCACGGGTGCAGCGGTCCAGTGGCTTCGTGACGGTCTCGGCATCATTACGACTGCAGCCGAGATCGAGACGCTCGCGGCGAGCGTGCCAGATTCCGGAGGCGTCATCTTTGTCCCAGCCCTTACCGGACTCGGCGCACCCGACTGGGACCCGAACGCCCGCGGTCTCATCATCGGCATCACCCGCGCGACGACCGCCGCGCATCTGGCTCGAGCCACCCTCGAAGCCATAGCCCATCAGGTTGCAGACCTCGTCACCTTGATGTCCGAGGAGGGGGGCGTGCACCTGCCCTCGCTCGCCGTCGACGGCGGCGCGGCGAGCAACGACCTCCTGTGCCAGATGCAGGCCGATGTGCTCGGAGTACCGGTCGACCGCTCCGAGCAACTGCAGACCACCGGCCTCGGTGCCGCGCTCCTCGCCGGCGTCGGAATCGGGATGTGGCCCTCGCTGCGCGACCTCGCCGGGATTCGCAAGAGTTCAGGGGTGTTCGACCCCCGCGCTCATCACTCGCTGGACCGCCCAGCCTGGCGCACCGCGGTCAACCTGTGTCGGGGCTGGGCCTCAGCTCGGTGACTCAACCATCGACGAGGCATCAGCCTTGCCGCCACCCGCGATGAGTTCCTTTGCCCGCGTCGCATACATGTCGACGTACTCCTGACCTGACATCGTCATGAGCTCGTACATGACCTCGTCGGTGACTGAGCGCAGAATGAACCGGTCCCCCTCGAGCCCCTCATACCTCGAGAAGTCCAGCGCCGGCCCAAACCGCATGCCGACCCGCTGCAGGCTCGGCATGAGCCGGCCGGGGGGCTGAATCTCGAAGGTGTTGATCATCGCCACCGGGATGACCGGGCACATCGATTCAAGGGCCATCCGGGCCATTCCGGTGCGACCCCGGTACATCGTTCCGTTCGGCGACCTAGTGCCCTCGGGGTAGATCCCCAGCAGGCTGCCCGAATCCAAGATGCGGGTGCCCGTGTGAATCGCCGCCTCGGATGCCCTTCCGCCGGATCGGTCGATCGGAACCTGGCCAACCCCGCGGAAGAACCAGGCGGTCAACCGTCCCTTGACGCCCCTGCCGGTGAAATAGTCGCTCTTCGCAAGGAAGGTGATGGGCCGACGGAGCATGAGGGCGAGGAAAAACGAGTCGGAGAACGACAGGTGGTTGCTGGCGATCATTGCCGGGCCCTTGTCGGGCACGTTCTCGACCCCCTCAAGCCACGGCCGGAACAGGACGCGCAGCCATGGGCCGATGATGATGTACTTCAGGATCCAGTAGAGCAAGGCCCCTCCTGAGGCGATGGCTTCTGCGTTGAAGCCCTCGGTGGCAGACTAGCGGCTATGAGCGTCCTGCCACACGCACAATCTTGGTCAACCACCGGTGATGATATCGGGGTTCTCCTCCTGCACGGCTTCACAGGTTCACCGAAATCGGTGACCCCGTGGGGTCAATCACTCAAGGAGAGAGGCTGGACGATCCAGGTACCGCGACTGCCCGGCCACGGCACTCGGTGGCAGGACATGAACAAGACCAGGTGGCAGGACTGGTACGGCGAAGCCGAACGATCCTTCGATGAACTCGCCGGGTCATGCTCGACGGTGTTCGTCATGGGTCTGTCCATGGGTGGATCCCTCACCCTTCGACTGGCGCAGGAGCGCGGCAGTGCCATCGCTGGCATTGTCCTGGTGAACCCAGCGGTTCACTCCGAGCGGCGAGACCGATTCCTCCTCCCAGCGCTCCAGACAATCCTGCCCTCATTCCCTGGGATCTCGAACGACATCGCGAAGCCCGGGCAAGACGAGGGCGCATACGACCGAATTCCACTCAAGGCAGCCCATTCGCTGAGCAAACTGTGGTCGATCGTCAAGCGGGATATCAGCATGGTGGCCCAACCCCTGCTCCTGTTTCGGTCGGCGCAGGACCACGTCGTCGAACCGTCGAACGCCGCGTGGATCCTCGCGAACGTCTCCTCCGTCGACCTGACCGAGGTGATCCTGCCGAACTCGTATCACGTCGCGACCCTCGATCACGATGCCGAGCAGATCTTCGAAGGTAGCGCCACCTTCGTCAATCGCATCATCACCGGATGAGCAATTCCGGCCGAATCGGCGAACCCGGCAGTGAGCCCTCCCCCGAGGAGCAGGCACGCGCCTGGGATCAGATCGTCGCCGATCTCTCAGGGCAGATTGATTTTGACGCCGCAACGAGCAGCCTGCAGATCAACGATCCGAAGCCGCCCGATGCCTTCATCGATGAGCTCCTCGAACCCGATGGGCTTGAATCGGATCGATATCATCCGCCCGATCCGCCGCCGATCCCCCGCCCCTCAGACGTCATTGGCCGATTCGCGTGGGCCGGAGCACTCGGCGGACCAGCGCTTCTCGTTATCGCGACTCTCTTATCTCTGGGCACGTTCATTGCCGGGCTCGGCGTGATCGCCTTCGTCGCAGGGTTCATCACCCTTGTCGCACGGATGGAGGATCGCGGCTCAGCAGACGACCGTCCGGACGGCGGAGCCGTTGTATGACCATGCATTCCGATTAAGTCCTCGGGCGTGCCAGTTCAGCTGCCCCGATGAGCCCGGCGTTGTTCCCAAGCGTCGCAAGGCGCACCTCGGGGGACGGGCGTTGCTGATTGCCGCTGAGCTTGTCCACGAGCGTTTGGCGAGCACTCGCCAGCAGTAGGTCTCCCGCCTCGGACACGCCGCCTCCGATAACGAACGTGCCTGGATCGAGGATGGCGCACAGGTCAGCAAGCCCGCGGCCGAGCCAGGTTCCGATCACCCGGAAGGCTTCTATGGCAACCGGGTCGCCGACGAGCGCGGCCTCGGTCACGTGGAGTCCCTGCACCCCTTCGGGAGTCCCATCCCCCAGTCCTAGGAGCAAGGTTGCCTCTCCCCGCCGGTCGGCCGCGAGGGATCGGGCCTCACGGACGAGCGCATTGCCGCTGGCGTACTGCTCCCAGCACCCGCCTCGGCCACACCCGCAGGCCCGACCGTTGACGACCACATTCATGTGCCCGATCTCTCCGGCGGCGCCATGCGCGCCACGCAGGAGATCCCCGTTGATGATGATGCCGCCGCCGATGCCCGTACCGACCGTGACAACGGTCAACTCGTCAACATCGGCACCTGCACCGAAACGGAACTCACCCCACGCCGCTGCATTGCCGTCGTTTTCGACGACGACCGGCATGCCGACCTTTGACTCAAGAATTGCGCGAACCGGCACCTGGGACCACCCGAGGTTTGGCGCGAAGAACACGGTTGCTCGGGAGGCGTCGACCGGTCCTGCCACACCGAGCCCGACCCCCACGACTGACTCATCATGCTGGGCCACGAGCTCAAGTACCACCTCTGACACCACGTTCAGCACCCCGGACGCGTCATTGCGTGGGGTAGGTCGACGAGCCGTTGATACGACGGCACCCGAATTATCAACGAGTCCAGCGAGGATCTTCGTGCCGCCGACGTCGACTCCGATGCTGAACGTCACGGCCACAGCCTACGGTCGGCCAACGACCCGCTGGCAGCCGGTCGTGCCGCGTCTAGGTGGATCCACTCGACCGCCGATTCCAATTTCGCCCCTGTCGCGACATCATCGTTGGGGGCATCCGGCCGACGGCGAACCTCCCCAAGCGCGAGTTGGCCGCGGCAGATGATGCAGTCACCGTGCTGCTCCGGAACCTCATGATCGGCGTGCGGGGCAACGATCACCTGCTTCGCCATATCAACGAGTTGTTGCGCACCTGACGCTAGGAATGACAGCGAGAATCCCCCACCCGGCGTGCGGTCACGGGGCCCCGCCGATTTATCGTCAGGCAGGGTTCCCGTGAACCACCAAGGGTCACCTTCGCTCACAATGCCTCCGGCCAAAGTGACTGATTGCGTTCAAAGCGCACGATGAGCCAGTCACTGTCCATGCCAGCCCCCTGAATCTCGCAGCGGGTGAGAACGGGTGCCAACGACGTCTGGCGACGCAGCCCCGCAACTTCGGTGACGAGCGAGTCGCCGAGCCTCCCTGCGTTCACGTGATCGGGGCGTACCCCTGGCAAGTGCACATGGAGGTCGAACCCACCGTCGTCACGCTCCTTGATGCTGTCTGGAAAAGGACGCGGCACTCTTGCGACGTCCAACACCCGGCCGGCCTGCGCACGAAAAGCGGTCTTGCCGGGAGCATCGTTGGTGAGGTGCGCAATATCTATGACCGGCAGTCCGCGGCCGCGCAGGCGTTCAACCCGGTGGCGACGAGGCTCCGCCCAGGATTCCGGCCAGCCGTCGCCGTTCCGGGGCACCCTGTTTACGAGGATCCCATCGCAGGCGCTGCGCATGAGCGAGAGTTGGCCGATCCGGTCCGCGAGGAACTCCTCCAATCCGTCATCCGGCACAGCGACGAGGAGCACTCGGGTGCCATCATCATCGAGCATTGCCCGCACGGACCTGAGTGCGGCGAGAATCCCCTGCCACGCGGCACGATCAACCGCACTGAGGGATCGCGCCGCCCGCATCGCGATGAGTGGCGGCAAGATGCTGGCCGCCTCGCTACGTGCTGCGTCGAGAAGTGCGAGCACCCGGAGCAGCCCGCCGGTCTCACCTGCATCCCAGACGATGCAATCCCCACGTTCTGCCGCCTCGTGTACGGCCAGAACACCCGCAATACCCGTGAGGCCCGAGAGAACCCTCGGCAGCGCCTGCGCCGTTGTTCCGAGGCCTGCCGCCGCGACCGTTCGATCCACGAGGCTCTCAATCTCGCTGACATGCCCACGACCATCAACGGACGTTGCTGCGATCCCGCTTCCGCAGAGGCTCTCGCGCAGTCCCAGTACGGCCGAACTCGTGCCCGCTCCCGCCTGCCCGCTAAGAATCAGGAGTCGAGGTCGCTTCAACACGCTTCTTGAGTCCCTTGAGGGCCGTGTCGATGATGACCTTCTCAGCCTTGCGCTTGAGCATCCCGATCATCGGCATCTTCACGTCGACGGCGAGCTGGTACGCCACGCTTGTCGTCCCGTCGCCGTTGTCGGATAGGCGGTACGAGCCGTCAAGCGCCGTGAGCATCTCGCCCTTGGAGAGCGTCCACGACACTGAGGCATCGCCCTCCCAGTCGTACTCGAGCTCATAGGTGTCCTTGATCATTCCGGAGTCGACTGTAAAGCGGGCATCCGCGGGTCGGTCATCCTCCTCGTATCTGCTCAGCACCTCAACAGCAGTGATCCCGTCACTCCACTCTGGGTAAGCAGCGAGGTTCGCGATGACCGCCATGATGGCAGCGGGCGAGGCATCGATGACGATGCTGGATTCAGTCTTCTCAGCCATTGACGCTCCAAGGTCGGGTATCTGAGGGTACCCCGAGGGAGACCTAGGCAGTTGGTGAGCAGGAAAGATCAGGCATTGAGGACGAATGGTCGGCCGGTTGAGTGAAAATGGCCGACGTTGATGCACTCCGTGCGACCGATGCGCATCCGGCTTCGCAGCGGCTGATGGACGTGCCCGAAAAGGTGAAACGCGGGCTGAACGTCCCTGATGTACTCCAGCAGGGTGGCATTCCCGAACTCGAACCTGCGGGCCACCGTGTCGTAGGTAAGTTCCGGTACGCGAGGCGGGATATGGGTGAAGAGCACATCAACCGGACCGAGCGCCGCAACCTTCTCCGCATATTGCTCACCCGTCAACTCGTATGGAGTCCGCATCGGCGAGGCCATCCCGCCACCCACAAAGCCCATGCGAACTCCCCCCTCGGTCACCGTTGCTCCATCAATGACGCGGTGCCCGGGCTTGACGTACTCAGGCCACAGATCAGGAATGTCGACGTTTCCGAAGGTCATGAGTGCCGGAGTCGGCATCGCCTCAAAAAGTCGCTCGTACTGTCCTCGCACCTGACCACTGAGGATGCCCCACCGCTCATTCGGATCGAGAACCCCCCGACGTGCCCACGCCTCCGTGCTCAACACTCTTGCGTCGTCGAACCTGCCGGCCGTCCGGGCGTCGATGTAAGCGCGAGTGTGAGCCTCACCGAACAACTCGGTGTAAATGCCCTGACTCGGGTCGTCGTAGTCGAGGAACAGGATGAGATCCCCGAGGCAGACGAACAGGTCGGCGCCGTCCGCCGCCCGGCGTAGGGCGACGTCAGCCCCATGGACGTCTGACACGACGTTGATCCTCATCAAGATGAAGCCTAAAAGGTTCCCAATGCCCTCGCCAGCGCAGGTCCCATCGCGTAGCCTCGTTCCATCAACCTTTCGACCAAGGTGCCCAGACGCGCATCATCAATCAATGACAAGGGAGCCACACCGTGTTGACCGAATTCGACCTGCCGGCCGTCGTCCTCGTGCACGAGACCGGGAACATGACCGACCATGTCCTGAAGAATGCCGCCGAGGTTCCTGACCAGGTCGTTATGTCCGTCGAGCGCGATGGCGTATGGGTCGGCGTCACCGCCGCTGAATTCCTCGCCGACGTCGTCGCAGTCGCCAAGGGGATCGTCGCCAACGGGGTTCAGCCCGGCGAGCGGATCGCGATCATGTCCCGAAACCGGTACGAGTGGACCCTCGTCGATTACGCGATCTGGTACGCCGGTGCCGTAAGCGTCCCGGTCTACGAGACCTCCTCGGCGGAGCAGGTCGAGTGGATCCTCACTGATTCGAACGCGGTTGCCGTGTTCCTCGAGAGCCACAAGAACAAGCAGGTGTTCGACGAGGTATCCGTCAACGTTCCGGAGTGCACGCGCGTCTGGGTCTTTGACGATTCGGTCATCGACACCATCAAGGCCGATGGCGTTGACGTCACAGATGCTGCAGTTGAGGAGCGCCGAGCGACGGTGACTCCTGATTCCCTTGCCACGATCATCTACACATCCGGTACGACGGGCCGACCCAAGGGCTGCGTCCTGACCCAACGGGCATTCATGTTCGAGGTCGACAACGTCGTCGAGGGTCTCGGTGATGTCTTCCTTGCTCCAGGTTCGTCGACGCTTCTCTTCCTGCCGGTGGCCCATGTCTTCGGCCGGATGGTCCAACTCGGCTGCGTACGCGCCCGCGCCCGCCTTGGGCATGCTGCCGACATCAAGGACTTGCTCCCGATGCTCGCCTCCTTCCAGCCCACCTTCGTCCTAGCCGTCCCTCGCGTCTTCGAGAAGATCTACAATTCGTCGCAGCAGAAGGCGGTCGCGGCGGGCAAGGGACATATCTTCGACACGGCCGCAAACGTGGCCATCGAGTACAGCACCGCCCTCGAGGATGGCGGACCAGGTCTCGTTCTTCGACTCAAGCACGCGGTCTTCGATCGCCTCGTGTACGGCAAGCTTCGTGCGGCCCTAGGCGGGCAGGTTCGCTGGGCGGTATCCGGCGGTGCACCGCTCGGCGCACGTCTCGGCCACTTCTTCCGCGGCTCCGGCCTCACCATCCTTGAGGGCTACGGCCTCACCGAGACGAGCGCCGCCACAACTGTCAATCGCCCCTCTGCCATCAGAATAGGCACGGTGGGTCAGCCCATTCCGGGTGCGCGGGTCAAGGTGGCTCCTGATGGCGAGCTCCTCCTCGGCGGTGCGCAGCTCTTCTCTGGCTACTGGAACAACGCGACCGCCACTGCTGAGGCCATCGAGCCCGATGGCTGGTTCCACTCAGGAGACATCGGCGAGATCGATGACCGCGGATTCGTCCGGATCACCGGCCGCAAGAAGGAGCTCATCGTCACTGCCGCGGGCAAGAATGTCGCCCCGGCCGTGCTCGAGGACCGCATTCGGGCAAACTGGCTCGTATCGCAGTGCCTCGTGGTCGGTGACGCCCGGCCGTTCATCGGCGCCCTCGTCACCATCGACGTCGATGCCTTCCCGGCTTGGCTGAAGCAGGCGGGAAAGCCCTCGAATGCCACGATTGCCGACTTGGCCACTGATCCGGATCTGATGGCCACAATTCAGTCCGCCATCGATGAGGGCAACAAAGCCGTCTCGCACGCGGAGGCCATCAAGAAGTTCGCCATCATGAAGACCGATTGGACTGAGGAGGGCGGCCAGATGACGCCTTCTCTCAAGCTCAAGCGCGGCGTCGTCATGTCGGAGTGCCAGGCCGAGATTGACGCGCTGTACACATAGGGCGGGGTCGCTAGTGTCGTGCTTGTGAGCAAGCTGCGCGACCACACGACACAACGTTCGATCGCGCTCCTGCTTCTTGCGTGGGCTGCGAGCCGAGCAGTGCTCGTCGGGGCGACCTTCGGCCTTGCCGAATACTTCCTCCCGGATGTGTACCTCTACTCAACGTGGACGATTCTGCTCAATGAGCGCCAGTTCCCGGTAGGCGACTCCTACTGGCAGTACCCGCCGGGAGCTGGCGTGCTGTTCGCCCTTTCCGGAGTGGTGGGACCCGACCCCATCATCGGTTTCGTGGTGCTCGCAGTCCTCGCCGACGCCGCTATTCTCGGCCTCCTCATTGCCTCATCCCTACGAGTGCACCGCGACCGCTACAGCCCCGCATCGGTGTGGGGGCCTTGGGCATGGGTCATCGGCGGCGTCGCCATTGGGCCCATCATGCTCGCCCGCTTCGATCTGTTCCCCACCCTCTTCGCCGTGGCTGCTCTGGTTCTGATCTCCAAACCCTGGCTCAGCGGTACTGCTGCCGGCATCGGTGGGCTCCTGAAGGTCTGGCCGGTCCTCATCCTCCTCGCCCTGCCCAAGCGCAACCTTTGGCGCGGCCTCATTGCGGCATTTGCAACTGCTGTCATCGGCACCCTGCTCATCGCTGCCTGGGCCAAGGGTGGCGTCTCCTTCCTCGGTGAACAGGGCGAGCGCGGACTTCAACTCGAGTCTGTTGGGGCACTGCCCTTCGTCATCGCTGGAGCACTCGGTCTGCCGCAACAGGTCGTGCTGCGCTACGGATCCTTCGAGATCGTCATGCCAGGTGCAACGACCATCGGCCTTGTCATCACGGCACTCGGGATCGGTCTCATCGGCGTCATCGCCCTGCAACGACTGCGCGGGCGACTCGAGGCGGTGGCTCCAGGGGATGTCGCCCTCGCGCTCGTGCTCGTGTCGATCGCCACGAGCAGGGTTTTCTCACCGCAGTACTCGGTGTGGATCGTCGGCGTGGCCGCCGCCGCAAGTGTCGACAAGCGGTCACGCCTGAGAACCGTGACCATCCTGCTCGTCTTCATGTCGGCGCTGACCTCGGCACTCTTCCCGTGGCTTTACGGGTCACTTATCGAGACCACTTGGTACGCGGCAGTCGTTCAGGCGACGCGAATCGGACTATTGCTTGCCTGCACGCTGACTGCAGTCGCGGTCGTGCTTGCACCGCGGTTAGTCGATCGCCTGCCCGTTATCCGAGAACTCGTCCGACCCCGGTGAAGTAGCGGTTATACCAAGGACCGAGGACGTCGGTGATAACAACGCCTTCGTCAGGGTTGGCGGCGTGGACCATTTTGCCGTTACCGATGTACATCCCGACATGGTGCACGCTGCCGCCGAAGTAGAAGATCAGGTCACCTGGCTGCGCCTGGCTCAGCGGAATCTTCCGGCTCTTGCTGTACTGGCTGTAGCTGTAGTGAGGCAGTGAGATACCAGCCTGCCGCCAAGCGGTCATCGTCAAGCCCGAGCAATCGAACGTGTTCGGGCCGGATGTAGCCGCGACGTATCGGTCGCCAACCTGTGCAAGCGCGTAGCGCACGGCAGTTGCCGCGCGTCCGCCACCGGAGAAGCCCCCACCGCCGGCGCTCGGACCCGTCTGCTGGCCCTGATTCTGATCGATCTGACGCGCGGCAGCCGCTGCAGCAGCCTGAGCGGCCTGCCGCTCCTTGGCGGCGAGCTGGGTGATGCGCTCACGCTCCTGCGCCTCGAGACCTGCTAGGACCCCCTCTGCCTCCCGGACCTTTCGATCAGCCGACTCCTTCGCCTCTTTCATCTCGCCTCGAACAGACTTCGCTGAGTCCTGCTTCTGTTGCAGTTCAGCCTCGGCCTGCGCGAGCCGAAGCCGTGCAGTCTGGGTTTTACGCAACGATGCCGACTGGGAAAGTGCAACCTGATCGAGCGCCGCAGCCTGGGCGAGGAACTCATTCGGATCATCGGCTAGGAGCACCTGCAGGGATGCGTCGATTCCCCCACTGGTGTAGGCGGACCGGGCGAGGCTATCGACCGTGGCCGAGATCTTGGTTAGCTCCCGCTTTTGGCGAACCACTTTGCGTTCAAGGGATGAGAGCTCAGATTCAATATCGCGCAGGCGCACCTGCGCCTCGTTGTAGCGCTCCGTGGCGCTCTCGGCCTGAGCATGAAGGTCTCGCATCTGAATGCGCACCTGCTGGAGGTCGCGCGGTGCGGCGTGGGCGGCCGGCGCAGTGACCGAGAGAACGAGCACCCCAGCACCAATCGCGAGGACCACACGGCGGATCGAAGAACGGAACGTCAAGGTGCTTCTCCTTCGTCCATGGCGTGGTGCCTGGTTCGACGGAGCTGACCGGGAGGAGGTTCCCACATCAGCGATGAAATTCTTCTCAAAGGTAACAGAAGCATCTCGTCGGTCCCTAATGTTGTGGGACCTTTGGCCCAGAACGAGGGGCCAAAAGCCTCGGTCTTGCCGAAAAACCGAACGCCCTGCCCCGTCGACGTGACGCAAGACACACTCTCATCGCTCGGGCAGCGGGACCGAAATGCGGCTCAACTCGCCCGATGTCGCCCGGCCCTTGAGTCTCCGACGGGAGCCGACACCAATCGAAGTGGCGGGACCAACCCGGAGCCTGCTAACGCCTCGACGGCAGCGTAATGCTCATCGGCAATTTCGGGATGCCGGGCTCCGCCGATCGGACCGAGAAGAACAGAGACGACGCAATCACCGCACGCATCGCCGGCAACCACGCAGGTACCACAGTCAATAACCATGGTGCGGACGCTAGAAGAGGGGTCTGACAATCCTCCACTGTCACCAATCTTCAGGGACCGCCGTCGCCCGCCTCCTCCTGAATTGGGCCGCCAAATTCGGGCCTCGGCACGATTTCAACGCGGTCGGTCGCCGAGCACCACCGGCACCGCACCTGCTCGACCGTCTCCTCAAGGAGGATCGACTCCTCGATGGCCGGCTCGCCGGAGATCGCCAGATGCCAGAACTCACTAACCCTCGTGGCGCGAATCACATCGAACCGGGTGAGGTTGCCGCAGTGGGCACATCGAAAGCGCGAAGTAGCGTCGGGAAGGGAGTTGGCCACGGCCGCGAGGATACCGGCCCACGCCGGTAGGCCGGCCGCAATGCGCCCACACCTCGGCTACGGGCCGCCCGCCTGACCGCCCATGTCAGGGGCCTGCCCTAGCGTGCAGCCATGCACGAGCAACTGTCCACCGAAGCGCTCGGGGTGCCGCTGTCGCAGGCGACCTTCGTCGTTGTCGATCTCGAGACCACCGGCGGCAGCCCCGCCGAGGCGGGCATCACCGAGATCGGCGCCGTTCGGGTCTGCGGCGGTGAGGTCATCGGCGAATACTCCACCCTCGTCAACCCCGGTATTCCCGTGCCTGCGTTCGTCGCGGCACTCACGGGCATCACCGATGCACTCCTCATGACAGCGCCACGACTTGAAGCCGTCCTTCCATCCTTTCTGGAGTTCATGCGCGGGAGCATTCTCATCGCTCATAACGCTCCCTACGACGTCGGCTTCCTCAAGGGTGCCTGCCAAAAGCTCGGGTACCCCTGGCCCGGTCCGCAGGTGCTCGATACCGCCCGCATCGCACGCGTGACCCTGCAGCCGGGCGAGGTTCGCAACTGCAAACTCGGCACGCTCGCCGCGTACTTCCACGCCACCGTCACCCCGACCCACCGGGCCTTCGATGACGCCCGCGCCACCGCCGATGTCTTCCACGCTCTCGTAGCTCGGCTCGGCAATCTCGGTATCCAGACAGTCGAGGACCTGCAGGCCTTCTCGTCAAGGTTGTCACCGACCCAACGGAGCAAGCGACATCTCGCCAACGGCCTGCCCGATGCCCCGGGCGTCTACGTCTTCAAAGATCAGACGGGCACCGCACTGTACATCGGGACCTCGAAGAGCATCCGTACCCGGGTTCGCGGCTACTTCACAGCTTCTGAGACCCGTCGCCGCATGGCCGAGATGGTGGGCATCGCCCACGAGGTGACACCAATCGTCTGTGCAAGCATCCTCGAGGCACGTGTGCGCGAGTTGCGGCTCATCGCCGAGCATCAGCCGCGCTACAACCACCGATCGAAGCGGCCAGAGAAGCAGGTCTGGCTCAAACTCACCGCTGAGCACGCACCCCGGCTCACCGTTGTCCGCAAGGTCCTCGACGACTCCGCGGAGGGCGCTCGCTATCTTGGCCCGTTCCCGAGCGCAGGCGCGGCCACCTTCGCCGCCGAGGCGATGACGCTCGCCTTCCCGCTGCGCACCTGCACCGCCAAGATCTCCCGCCGGCCACGCACAGACACTCCCGGCTGTGTTCGCGCTGAGCTCGGCACCTGCCCGGCCCCCTGCATCACGTCGGGCGACACGACACGCTACGGCGAACTCGTCGCCGGCGTCCGATTGGCGATGGTCGGCGATACGCGCGCCGTGGTGGCTGTGTGCTCGGCACGTATGGCCGAACTCTCGGAGGCTGGTCGATTCGAGGATGCCGCCGGCTGGCGTGACCGTCTCGCCGCATTCCTGCATGCAAGTGTCCGCACCCAGCGTCTGGCCATGCTCGCAGCGAATCCCGAAATTATCGCCGCTCAGCAAACACCCGATGGTGGCTGGGAGATCCACTGCATCCGTTTCGGCTCCCTTGCCGGAGCGGTCACCATCGACCGCGGGGTCGATCCTGCGCCAGCACTGGATGCGCTGCGCTGCTCCGCCGAACACATCACTTCGACCCGAACCCTCGCCACCTCAGGACTTGCCGAGGAAGCCGACGCCATCAACACCTGGCTTGAGGGCGCTCGACTCGTCGAGGTCGCGGTGCCGCTCTCGCTGCCCGTGGCATGTGGCGGCGACCTCGCAGTCCGGCTTTCACGGGTCCAGCACATCATGCGCGATTCCGCGCCGGCCGCTGGCGACTATCAGTGGCACACCCGACATGTGCGGGCTGGGGAACAGCGTCCAATTGGGTCACGCGGACTCCCGGTGACACGAATCCGCACCGCCTTAGGCTTTGAGGGTGTCCAAGGTTGATCGTCGCGCGTTCATCGCTGCAGCCGTGGCTGCTTCGGTCGGGATCGGCTCTGGGCTCGTTGCCGGCCGCCAGTGGGGCCGGGGCGCCAGAGGCGACATGGAGGCCATCGACCTCGGGCTCGCCGCGGCTACAGCGGGCGCCGTAGGTATCGGCACCGGAGTGCTAGCTGGACGCCGAACCAAAAGACCTGCCGAAGGCCAATCCATCGACATCGTCATCATTGGTGCAGGCGTGGCCGGTACCCTCGCCGCCTACCGACTCGCGGCCCGCTATCCGACCAAATCGATTGCGGTTTTCGAATCGCGATCGCGTTTTGGCGGCAGGCTCTGGTCGGTCCCGGTGCCACCAGTCGAGAACGAACTGGCCGAACTGGGCGGCATGCGCACCCCCTTCCAGCATCGAGCAACCCTCGACCTCATCGACGAACTGGGGTTGTCGACCCACTCTGCGCCTGCATCTGCGCCGAGCAATTTTGTCAGGCTACGCGGAACACGAATGCGCCGACGCGAGGTGACCCATGCCGGGCAGTTCCCCTACCAAATGCGTCCAGACCTCGCAGCACTCCCACCGGACTCATTCTTTACGCGCCTCGCCAAGTCGGTGGGCCTTCACGACCTCTCCACGGTCGGGGTGATGAGACGGGTGATTGGCTCGACGGCCTGCGCCATCACGGCACGAAGCTGTCCTTCATCACTGCTGGCGAACTGCTTGAGGCTGAGTTCGGTGCGGAAGGCGCTGCCTTCGTCCAGGATTGGATCGGATACGAACTCGCCGATCTGTCCGCCAGCAAGTGGCTCGGCACAGTTCTCGCAGTGTCCGATGCCAATTACATGGGTCTCGATGGTGGCATGCAGCGAATACCCCTCAAGTTGGCAGATCGCGCCAGCGAGGCCGGTGTGGATATTCACCTCGGGTGGCAGGCGATCTCCATCACCCATGACCCAGATTCAGCAGGCGGGCTCACCGTTCACTTTGGCATGAGAACGGAATCCAAGACGCGTACTGTTCGCGCTGGCACCGTCATCCTCGCTCAGTCGGGCTCGTCCATGCGAAGGCTCTGGTTCAACAGTCCGATTCTCCAACAATCCGCCGTACTCAGTCGCGCCTTGAGCCACCTGATCGAAAACGACTCCATCAAGATTTACCTCGCCTACGACCGTCCATGGTGGAGGGATCTCGGGCTCGAGCCCGGGAGGTCCGTGAGCGATGGACCACTTCGTCAGACCATCTACCTGCAGGAGGATCCCAGTGGCGCTTCGCTCATCATGGCGAGCTACTCCTTCGGGCGACACGCATTCCATACGTTCCCCTCACTGGAGTCTTCGCCGACGGAGCAAGCGGTCGGGCAACTCGACGACGCCGTCATTCGTGAGGTCACCGATGCACTGAGCGAACTGCATGGCATCACAGTTCCCCTCCCCCTCGACGGCCGGGGGGTTCGATGGGGTGACACCACCGTCGGCAGTGACATTCCGTTGTGGGGGCCTGGCGTTGAACCGTGGAAGATGACTAGGGACCTCATCGCGCCCCTTGATCGGCGACGGCTCTTCGTGTGTGGTGATGCATTGTCGCTCAACCAAGGCTGGGTATTGGGCGCACTGCAAACCACTGCTCACGTCCTCGACCTCATCTGACGCGAATAAGGATTGGGCTGTACATCGCGGGGCGGGTCTTGGCACCGGACGAAATGACCAAAAACCGCCTTTAATGACCAACTCTTTGGTCATTTAAGCCGGAATCTGGATGAAATGACTTGGGGGTTAGGTCGTGAGCTTGTTGCAGAGTTGGACCCAGGCATTGAGCACGCCCATCGCGGCCCCGGTCTCGATGATCTGCCGGGTGCGAGGCAACTGCACGCCGATCCGATCTGCGAGGGTGCCTTCAGTGTGTCTACCCATGGCCGACTCGTAGGCGACCAGCGCGGCAGCGGCATTCACGGCGACGACATCGCGGATCGCGGCGACACGCTCGTGGTCTTCGCCAAGTCCTTGGCTGGTGCCCGACAGCGACTTGCGCAGCAGATCTGCATTGCGCACACGATCACCGCCGACGAGCAGATGCGGATCCACCGACTCGACGCCGAGGTCGCGGGGGTCGAAGGTCACCAGCTGAATCTGGGCCCCTGTTGCATCCCAGACTGTCGTCGTCGTGACGGTCGAAATCTCGTCGAGGCCGTCGTCGCCGCGAACGACAAGGGCTTTGACGCCTCGGCGATGGAGCACGTCTGCCATGACCGCGGCACGGGCTTCATCGGCGCATCCCACGAGAGCGGCCTCGGCGAGCCCCGGATTCGCAAGGGGCCCGAGGATGTTGAAGAGTGTGGGCACTCCGAGGTCGCGTCTCGCCTGAGCGGCGTACTTCATAGCCGGGTGATGCAGGGGTGCGAAGCAGAATCCAATGCCCGCCTCGCGCGCACACGCCGCCACCTGCGCCGGTTCGAGCCCAATCTGGACGCCGAGTTCCTCGAGGACGTCAGCCGTTCCGGTGGACGACGATGCGGCCCGATTCCCGTGCTTGATGATCGGGGCGCCAGCAGCAGCAGCGACGAGCGCCGACATCGTTGAGATATTCACGGAGTGGGAGGAGTCGCCGCCCGTGCCAACGACATCCAACGCGATGAAGTCATGATCGACACGTTTGGCATGATCAAGCATGACCGCCACGAACGACTCCACCTCCACAGCTGATTCGCCCTTCGCACGCAGCGCCATGGCGAACCCGCCGATCTGCGCCTCAGTGGCGCTGCCCTCAAGGATCGAGTTCATCGCCCAAGTGGCCTCGTCAGCATCGAGGTCTACGCCCCTTGTTAGGGCCCGTAAGACCTGCGGCCAACTCGCCACGGCTACCACTCGCTGTCTACGAGGTCACGGCCACGCGCTGCCGAAGCAGGCTTGCGACCGTCTGGGCGAGGGACATTGGGTTCACCGGTCGCGACGCCACTGCTTCGGCACGCGACCAAGTCGCGAGCCAGGCATCCTGCGGCCGAGCGATAAGTAGTAGGACAGGTGGACAGTGGAAGATCTCGTCTTTGACCTGACGGGCGATACCCATCCCGCCTGCAGGGGAGGCCTCGGCATCCAAGATGAGTAGGTCAAGCTTGCCGCGATCCACCTCGGCGATGACTGCGGGTTCGGTTGCGCAATGGATGTATGTGACATCGCCAAGTTCCGGTGCCGGCCGCCGGCCAAGGGCAAGCAGGACGGAGTCGCGTATCGACCTATCGTCGCTGTACACGAGCACTCGAATGGGTCGGCTCGGACCATCCTGCGAGGCATGCGAATCATTCACAAACAAAACTCTAGCCAGCCGCTGGCGTGGCGCTCGGCCGCCGCCACGTTTCAGTCGGCTCGTGCGGGGGGTCAAAGCGCGTCAACCTCGCCGATCTGCCAGACTCCCCTTGTGGCAACAGTGACAACAGCGCCCCCGGCGTACAACCATGCACCCGCAAACCGTCCCAACATGGTGGCGGTCGGCACCATCGTGTGGCTGTCGAGCGAACTCATGTTCTTCGCGGGACTCTTCGCGATGTACTTCACCCTTAGGGCGGTGAATCCGGGGCTTTGGGCCGAGGAGACCAGCCTGCTGAACGTCACATTCTCGAGCATCAACACGACCATCCTCGTGCTCTCCTCGGTGACCTGCCAGCTCGGCGTGTTCGCGGCGGAACGTGGCGACGTCAAGGGGCTGCGCCGTTGGTTCATCATCACCTTTCTCATGGGCTCCTTCTTCATCGCCGGACAGGTCATGGAGTACACCGAACTCGTACGCGAGGGGCTCACGCTCTCCTCGAACGCCTACGGCTCGGTCTTCTACCTCACCACCGGATTCCACGGCATGCACGTCACCGGCGGCCTCATCGCCTTCCTCTTCGTCCTCGCGACCACATACGTGGCTAAGCGCTTCACGCACGATCAGGCGACGCGGGCAATCGTTGTCTCGTACTACTGGCATTTTGTCGACGTCGTGTGGATCGCGCTGTTCTTCATGATCTACATCCTCAAGTAACCGCCGCCGCCCATCCGACGACTCCCCTGCAGGAAGGTTCGATCGAAGGTGAAGTTCCTCGCCGCACACAGAAGAAGCCCGATGTTCGCCCCCTCGCTTCTCACCATCGCCCTAGTGTCGGTCGGAGGTGCCTACGCGGTGATATCAAGCTCCCAGACTGCGCAGGCAGCCGATGCCGGTCAGGTAGCGATCGATGAGGGAAACAAGCTCTACCTCACCGGGTGCTCGTCCTGTCACGGTATGCAGGCGCAAGGGTCCGCCAATGGGCCCACGCTTCTTGGTGTTGGAGCGGCATCCGTTCACTTTCAGGTCGCCACCGGGAGAATGCCGCTCGCCGCACCGGGCGCTCAGGCGATGGCCAAGGAGCCTCAATACACAGCCGATGAGACGGCTCAACTCGCCGCATACGTCGCCTCCCTCGCTCCGGGCCCGGCAATCCCGACCGCCGAGCAGTTGAACTACGAGGACGCCGACATCGCTCAGGGCGGAGTCCTCTTTCGGGTGAACTGCGCCCAGTGCCACCAGGCGGCGGGCCAGGGAGGCGCACTCACCTACGGCAAGTACGCACCAAGCCTCATGAAGGCCACCCCCCAGGAGCTGTACGAGGCCATGGTCTCCGGCCCGCAGAGCATGCCAGTCTTCTCCAACGGGACGCTACCCGTCGAAGAGAAGCAAGCGATCATCGCCTACGTGAGCGAGTTGCAGGACGCCCCCAACCCGGGCGGACTGTCCCTTGGTCGTCTCGGACCCGTCACCGAGGGTCTGTTCCTGTGGACCGCCGTCTTCGCCGCTCTCATTGGAGCGGCCGTCTGGATCGGAATCAAGGCACGATGAGTGATCTCACGCCCCACGACTCGCACGCCAACGCTCCGGAGCGCCTCGGGTACTCCCCCGTCGCAGATGTACCCCATGCCCTGCGCATGGCTGATACGGACCCGAAGGCAGCACGTCGCGCCGAACGTCAAGTCGCCGCCATGTTCATGCTGTCCATGCTCCTCACCATCGCCTTCGTCGTTGGATACATGACGATCGACAAGACCTCCATCATCTACATCCCGGTATTCGGTGATGTAGGAACCAGCACGTTCGTCCTCGGGCTCACCCTCGGCGCTGCCATCTTCCTTATCGGAGCCGGGGCCATCCAGTGGGCGAAGAAACTCATGCCCGACGTTGAAGTCGTTCAGGATCGTCACGACCTGGCCTCACCGGCATCGGCTGACCAGGAGGCACTCGCCAACTACGATCGCGGAAAGGCTGAATCAGGCTTTGCCCGGTTCAAACTGATCAGGCGAACGCTCATCGGGGCTCTGGCCCTCTTTCCGATTGCGCTACTCATCCCGCTGCGCGACCTATGGACGGCACCGGCCGGTAGCCCGAGCCCTGCCGACCTCCTGTCTGTCACCCTTTGGCACGAAGGGCTGCGCATCGTCACCGACCCCAACCTCATGCCCATTAAGCCCGAGGACCTCCCGATCGGCGGACTCGTCTCGGGCATTCCGGAGGATCTCGAGGAGGTCCAAGAACTCGAGGGCAACATGAACGCCCGCACGAAGGCTGCCATCATCCTCGTCCGCATGGATCCAAGCGACATCAGAGCGCAGCAGGGCGACGGGTGGGATTACCAGGGGATCCTCGCCTTCTCGAAGATCTGCACCCACGTCGGCTGCCCGATCGCGCTATACGAGCAGCGCACCCACCATCTCCTGTGCCCCTGCCACCAGTCGACCTTCGACCTAGCCGACGCAGGCAATGTCGTCTTCGGTCCAGCGGCGCGGCGCATGCCGCAGTTGCCGATTGGCGTGGATGAGGAAGGATTCCTCGTAGCAAGATCTGATTTCGCCGAGCCCGTAGGGCCAAGTTTCTGGGAGCGTGGATGAGCGAGCCAAGCACAATCGAGAAGGCCGGCGGCGGAGTCGCCACCTATGTCGACCAGCGTGTCGGCAGCAACAAGTTCCTCGCGCGAAACCTCGGCAAGGTGTTCCCGGATCATTGGTCCTTCATGCTCGGGGAGATCGCTCTCTACAGCTTCATTGTGGTGCTTATCACCGGCACCTTCCTCACATTCTTTTACAAGCCATCGATGATCGAGGTCGTCTACGACGGTTCGTACGTACCACTCAAGGGCATCCTCATGTCCGAGGCATACGCCTCGTCACTTGACATCTCCTTCGACATCCGCGGCGGACTCCTCATTCGCCAGATGCATCACTGGGCCGCGCTCATCTTCATCGCTGCGATGGCGGTGCACATGTTCCGAGTGTTCTTCACCGGTGCGTTCCGTAAGCCTCGTGAATTCAACTGGCTTATTGGCGTGGTCCTCGTCACCCTCGGGCTCATCGCCGGCTTCTCGGGCTACTCCCTACCAGATGACCTACTCTCCGGCACCGGGTTGCAGATCACCCGCGGCATCGCGCAGGCGATTCCCGTGATAGGTACCTGGGCCACCTTCCTGCTCTTCGACGGGCAGTTCCCCGGAAGCGACTTCATCTCGCGGCTCTACTCAGTGCACATTCTCCTCGTCCCGGGCCTGATCCTTGCGCTCGTCACGGTGCACCTCATGCTCGTTTGGACCCAGAAGCACACTCAGTTCCCTGGTCCAGGACGGACGAATGAGAACGTCGTCGGCTACCCGCTCATGCCTGTGTACATGGCCAAGGCCGGCGGCTTCTTCTTCATCGTGTTCGGAATCATCGCCCTCATCGGCGGCATGGTCACGATCAACCCGATCTGGATTTTCGGCCCATTCATGCCGGATCAGGTGAGCGCCGGGTCGCAACCAGACTGGTACATGGGCTTCCTCGACGGTGCGCTCCGCATGATGCCAAACTGGGAAACCAACCTCTTCGACTGGTGGACTATCTCCTGGAACATCCTCATCCCTGCGGTCATTGTTCCCGGCATCCTCTTCACTGGACTCGCGCTTTACCCCTTCATCGAGGCGTGGGTGACCGGCGACAAGAAGGAGCACCATCTCCTCGATCGCCCTCGAAACAACCCGACGAGGACCGGCTTCGGTGTCATGGCGATCACCTTCTATGGTCTGCTGTGGATCGGTGGTGGCAACGACATCATCGCGACAAGCTTTGACCTCACGATCAACTCCATCACTTGGTTCCTGCGGATCGCGATCTTTGTCATCCCGCCGATCATGTTCGTGGTGACTCGCAGAATCTGCCTCGGCCTCCAACGCCGCGACCGCGACAAACTCCTCCATGGGTACGAGTCTGGGCGAATCCTCCGCCTACCACACGGCGAGTTCATCGAGGTTCACGAGCCGATCTCCATCAAGGACAAGGCCGTGATCATGAGCAAGACGGACATCACTCCGCTGCCCGCACCGGAGCGTCGTGATTCGGCCGGTGTACGAAACAAGCGCTACCACCTACAAAACGTCCAGCACAAGCTCAGCGGGTTCTTCTATGCCGAGAACATCGCCAAGCCGAGCGCCGCTGAAATCGAAGCTGCTGAGCATCATGTGGCCCACGAGGTGGCGCTTGAGGCTCCCCTGCACGCCTACGAGGATGCTGACCAGATCAACACATTCCATGGTGGAGTCCTGCACCACCCGGGGATGCCGCAGACGAACGCCGAACAGTTGGCTGAGCGGGCTCAGCACTGAATCGTCGGCATCAAGTGAGGGTCGGAGCCACGTGGCTCCGACCCTCACCCATTTCAACGGGCGCGATAGAGCCCGTAACGCAAAACTGCAGATAAAGGCAGGGGGCGAGAGCAACGTTCGGCAGCACCAACAACGGGCGCTGCGGCAACAGCCCAGAACCACTATCGATGATAGCCCCGCCGGAGCGAACAACCGCATGGGCGTCGTGGTCGCCATGGCGCGACCCATGCGGGCCTAGCACGTCATGACGAACACATGGCAATAGGGAGAGGGGAAGATCACCCGCACCCGACTCAACCATACGCCCACACACCCTGACGCATCCCCAAACTCATGAACAACCGAGCCATTGCAGGTCAGAGGAGGTCCCTCAGGGCACTGACGGAGAACTGCTGGCGACTGCAAGGCCCGGCACACCAGGAACCACGAAACTCTGCGAACTCTGTGATGGCCTCGGTCGCTCTAAGGGCACGATAAGCATTTCGGTTCCAGCACCCTGTTCCCCCGGCTTGAGGGTTCCCGTGGCAACCGTGCTCACGCTCCCCGTGGCGGACCGCTCCAGCCAACTTGGCCACGTCTCATTCCAGACGGTGATGCCATTGCCAAGGTTTTGAACATTGCCCGTACCTGAAACTTCGACAACATCACCGACCAGCGTCTGGTCGTACAACCACTGACCATTCGAGGTGCTCATTCCGATGCAGCCATGGCTCACGTTCGCCCGCCCCTGCGACCCCACAGACCATGGAGCAGCATGAACGAACTCGCCAGAATAGGTCACCCGCATGGCGTACTCGACCATGAGGCGGTAGTACTCCGGGTCACTGCGATCGGTTCCGCCAGTCGCAGCATCCATGATGCGCGTGCGCTCCTTGCTCAGGATGACCTTCGTCCCGGACCTCGTTTCAAATCCCAGTTTTCCGGTGGTGACCGGAATTGTCCGGATCACTGCCCCGTCACGGAACACCTGCGCCTCATAGGTTTCAGCATTCACTTTCGTCACCATTGATGGCCCGATCCTGAATGCCGACGCCAGTCCGCCCCTCCCGTACACCCCATCGCTCGATTCAATTCCCTGGAGGTTCGCAGCGACCTCGACGGTGATGTTCCCCGGCCAGTAGGTTTTCGGACGGAATTCGACGGTCCTGCCATCTCGCCAGGCCCACGCCCCCTCGATCGAGGTCGGGGTCCGAATGACCAGTGCCTGCTCGACCTCAGCTCGATTCTTGATTGGCCGGTCAAAGTTCACGACCACCGGCAAGCCCACGCCCACAAGTTCCCCCGCAGCAGGGCTCACAACCTCGCCGGTAAAGAATGACGTCGGGGCAATCGTGCTGAACTCACTCGTCTTGGTCGCCGCGACTCCGCGAGCATCGATCGCCGTGGCCTCAACCCGGTAGGTGCTGTCGTAGCGAAGTGAACGGACATCCGCCTGCCATCGGGTACCGTCATCCGACAACGTTCCGGGCAGCGGACCCTTCGGACCGGTCACATCGACATTGGACAGGTGTCCTTCAATCGCGGTCACGATGACCGGCTCACCAGGCTTCACCGGCGCAGCACCACTCGGGCGCGATGTGATGGACGCCGCGGACATTGCGTCACCTGTTGCCGTCTCCAACGACAGACTCGGCATCTGCAGCGACGCACCGCAGGCACTGAGGAGAAGCGGGATAACGATCAACGACATCCGTCGTCGGACATTCGCAACCGGGCGCCTCACCGTTCTCCCTCCATAACCATGCTTCTCAAGGTCCGAATGAACACCTGGCGCGTATTGCTGTAACGGTACGCAACTAGTGAACCCCAACTCCGCTTAAGGTCTAGTGCGCGAAGGCTCCGCGGTAGTACTCGAACATCCACCCGATCAGGGCGATGAACAGGATGAACACTCCGAGCACGATGAGCCACACGGCGAAGATCAGCCCGAACACGATCACCATCGTGCTGAACCCCAGAACGAGCGGCCACCATGAGTTCGGACTGAAAAACCCGTACTCGGGGTCAGCCTCATCGACCTCCGCGTCAAGGCGATCCTCTGGACGGGGGTAGACACGCTTCGCGGTGTAAAGGGAGTAGAACGCAACCAAGAACGCCAGCGCTCCAGTCAGGGCAAGCGCAGTCGTGCCAACGACGTCACGGCTGAAGTACCAGTAGACGCTCGCGACGAAGGCGTAGAAGACCGCCCCCATGGCGAAAAGATAACCTTCAATCTTCACTGCTGTGATCCTCCGGCCGCGGGACTGTGAGCTGCTGCCGCGAGTTCCGGGTGATGCAGGTCAAACGCGGGTCGCTCAGACCGGATCCTAGGCAGCGTGACGAAGTTGTGTCGCGGCGGCGGGCAGGAGGTGGCCCACTCGAGGGATGCGCCCCATCCCCACGGATCATCGACCGTGACCTTTGGTGCTGTGCGCTGGGTTTTGATCACGTTCCAGATGAAGAAGAGGGTCGAGACCCCGAGGATGGCAGCCCCAATTGTGGAGATGGTGTTGAACAACTCGAAGTTGTCAGCCGGAAGGTAGTCGCCGTAACGGCGGGGCATCCCCTGCACACCCAGCCAGTGCTGAATGAGGAAGGTGACTTGGAACCCGACAAACAGCAGCCAGAAATGGATCTTCCCAAGTCGCTCATCGAGCATCTTGCCGGTCATCTTCGGCCACCAGAAGTACAGGCCAGCAAAGAAGAGGAAGACGACGGTGCCAAAAACCGTGTAATGGAAATGAGCCACGACAAAGTAGCTGTCCGAAACGTGGAAGTCGAGCGGCGGCGCCGAAAGGATGATGCCGGTCAACCCGCCGAAGAGGAAGGTGATGAGGAAGCCCATGGTCCAGAGCATCGGCGTGTCGAAACTCACCGAGCCCCGCCACATTGTGCCGATCCAGTTGAAGAATTTCACTCCAGTCGGCACAGCAATGAGCATCGTCATGAGCGCAAAGAACGGCAGATAGACGGAACCCGTGACGTACATGTGGTGGGCCCACACGGCCACGGACAGGGCACCGATGCTCATGGTTGCGAAGACGATGCCCTTGTAGCCGAAGATTGGCTTGCGCGAAAACACCGGGATGATCTCGCTCGCAATGCCGAAGAATGGCAGGGCGAGGATGTAAACCTCTGGATGTCCAAAGAACCAGAAGAGGTGCTGCCACAGGATGGCTCCCCCGTTCTCCGAGGCGAATACCACCGCACCGTAATGTCGATCCACGAAGGCAACAATGAGTGCTGCGGCGAGAATCGGGAACGCGATAAGCACAAGGAGCGCCGTGATGAAAATGGTCCACGTGAAGACCGGCATGCGGAACATGGTCATACCGGGTGCGCGCATGCAGAAGATCGTGGTGATGAAGTTGACCGACCCGAGGATGGTCCCGAGGCCACCGATCGCGAGACCGAGGAGCCATAGATCACCGCCAACTCCCGGAGAGTTCACAGCGTTGCTCAGCGGCGCGTATGCAAACCAGCCGAAGGACGCGGCTCCTCCAGGAGTGAAGATACCCGCCGCGACGGTGATCCCGCCGAAGAAGAACAACCAGAAGCCCAGCATGTTCAACCGAGGGAACGCGACGTCAGGGGCACCGATCTGCAGGGGCATGATGACGTTCGCGTAACCGACGTAGAGCGGGGTCGCGAAGAGGAACAGCATGATGGTTCCGTGCATCGTGAAGAGCTGGTTGTACTGCTCAAGGGAGACGAATTGCAGACCAGGGACCGCGAGTTCCGCACGAATCGCCAACGCCATCGCACCTGCAATGAAGAACCACAAGGTTGCGAGTATGAGGTACATGTAGCCGATGACCTTATGGTCCGTGGACGTGATCCACGAGACGACCATTGCCCCCGGACTCTTCTTGCGAACGACCGGCCTCAGGGGGCCGTCAGTCACGGGCGCCGTGACTCTGTCTTCCAAGATCGTCATAGCGTCCTCTCATCCGGTGCTTGGCCGGCATCCGTTGTACGGCCGGTGTCGAGCGTTCCTGTTTGTCCCTTGGCCTTGAGGTCATCGATGTAGGCGTCAAACTCCGGACGCTCAACGACCTTCACCTTGAAGAGCATCCGAGCATGGTCGACTCCGCAAAGTTCCGCACACTTGCCCGCGTAGGTGCCGACCTTGTCGGGCGTGAGTTCAAAGACATTCGTCTTGCCCGGGATGACGTCCATCTTGAACAGAAAGGCCGGGACCCAGAAGGAGTGGATGACGTCGGGTGACGTGAGTTCGAAGCGAACCTTCTCATTGACGGGAAGGACGAGCGTGGCCGGATCATTCGTGGTTCCCGCGCCTACCGGCAGACCGATCGTGTACACGCCCTCGTCGAGGTAATTGAAGCCCCACGCCCACCTGAAACCAACGACGTTCACCGTGTGCTGCTGATCGTTCTCCAGAGTGAGCAATTCGCTCTGATCCTTCGCAGTGAACCAGAACAGACCAAGGATCATCACCAGCGGGACAATCGTGTAGAGCATCTCGATCGGCAGGTTGTACTTCGTCTGCTCAGGCACCTCATCGCGATGGCGGCGCCGGTAGGCGACGGCAGCCCAGAGCATGAGTGCCCAGGTGAACGCACCGACAGCCCACGCCGCAATCCACGACCCCTGCCAGAGGTTCTGCGTGATGGTGGCTTCCTTGGATGCAGGCGACGGAAGGTCGAAGAAGAGTGTCTCATTGACCGTGCAACCGGTCAGGAAGGCCGCGGCCGCAACGACGCCAAACGCGAGGAGCACACCCCGCCTTCGGCGGCGCCGGACATTCGACGGCACTAGCTCAGTGGAACCCACGTTTCGCCCTTCTAGTGGCTCGATCGGTCGCGCCGGTACTGCTGAATCGCTGACCCTCTCGGGTATTTGCTTGATCACGAGACTAGCGCACGTCCCGTGTGGTGGCATGGCGACCCCGATGTGATTTCGACCTCGCGCGAGGGCTCTTCCCGATCTCGACTATCTTGGCGGGCGTGCAGGATTTTCCGCCAAGCCCGGCAGGGTACCTCGATGCGGTTGGCGGTCAACCTGTGCTCGAGGCAGGCCGATCCGCAGGTGAGGTCACTCAGGCCGAGGCGTGGGCTGACCCAACGCGGCTGCACCATCTCGGGCGCAGGGCTGGCATCCTGCTCGATGCCGCGCGGTCGAGCGTCGCAGCGAGCCTGTCCTCCATCGCCAATGAGCCCATCGCGGCCGATGAGGTCCATTTCGCCCCCTCGACCGCCGTCGCCGCCCGAGCAGCCGTCCATGGATACCGCGCAGGGCTCGTTGCTGGGCGAGTCGAAACCGCAATGCTCCTCGACCTCGCCGATGATCGCCCCGGATCTGAGCTCATCAACGTCGACGGGTTAGGCCGCGTCGACGTCGAGTCGTTTGTAGCAGCGCTCATGGGAACCGGCGGAATGCTCGGCTGCCTGCAGGCAGCCAACGCCGAGGTGGGCACCACACAGCCCGTGTCGTTGGTCGCAGACCGCACTGCACCATGCGACAGAGCAGGACTCCTCGTCGACGCCGGCCAGCTCATCGGTCATGGCCCGCTCCCCCGCGGATGGACCGCGATCTTCGCCTCGGCCCGCGATTGGGCTGGGCCCGCGGGGGCCGCGATTCTCGTCGTCCGCCGCGGGGTTCGATGGCAGGCTCCAGATCATGGCGGACGCGGCTGGATCGGCGGGTTCCCCGACATCCCGGCTGCCGTCGGCTGCGCAGCCGCGCTCGAGTTCGTTTTGCCACGGGCTGATGACGAGGCCGATCGCGCGCGCGACTTCATCGACCGTATTCGCGAAGCGGCCGCGGATGTCCCAGATGTCGAGGTCCTCGGCGACCCGGTGGACCGGCTGCCACACATCGTCACGTTCTCAGTTCTCTACACGTCCGGCGAGGCAATCGTGACCGAGCTCGATCGCCGCGGCTTTGCCGTCGCGAGCGGCTCTGCGTGCGTTGCGGAGAGCCAGCGCCCCAGTCACGTCCTCGCAGCCATGGGTGCCTACACCGGGGGAAACGTCCGGGTCTCCCTCCCATTCGGATGCACCGAGGCGAACGTCGACGCCTTCATCCGGGAGCTCCCCCTTGTGGTCGCCCACGTGCGCGGTGACCTCTGATGACGCCTTTGGTCGTGGATGTCTGGCTCGATGAGCGAGGGAAGCGCTGCCCAATTCCGGTCATCGCCCTCATGCGAACGTCCCTTGCGTCCCCACCCGGCTGCGTTATCGCAGTGCTCTCAGACGATCCGGCCGCCGCCTATGACATCCCGGCTTGGTGCCGGCTCAAGGGATTCACCTTCATCGGGGCCAATCCGCCTGCGGACGAAGGCTCCGGCAACGCGTACATCGTGGAGTTGACGCCCCCCGCCTAGCTCGACAGGCAGGGATCCTCGCCGATCACGC
>CAMDKQ010000004.1 GCA_945901095.1 Bifidobacterium breve | reverse complement strand
TACTCGATGTCGCGATGCCGGTGCGGGATGGTCTTTCGGCCGCAGAAGAAATCGTTGACGGTGGACTCGCGGCGGTTGTGATGCTCACCGCCTTCAGCCAGCGTGACACGGTGCTGCGAGCCGCTGAGGTAGGTGTCATGGGATATGTCGTCAAGCCATGCTCTGGGTCTGATCTCGGCCCCGCGGTGGAGATGGCCCGGGCGCGATGGCTGCAGATGCGCGATCTGGCGGAGCAGGTGGGTGACCTGAGCGAGCGAGTTGGGGCCCGTGAGACGGTTGACGCCGCGAAAACCCTCATGCAAAGAGCCCTCGGTCTCACCGAGGCTGAAGCGTTCACCCTGCTGCGGCGGCAGGCAATGGACGCGCGCATCACGCTCGCTGAAGAGGCCTCGCGGGTTGTCGCGAACGCTAAATCGCAGCAGTAACTCGTTGTTTATAACGGATCGGTTACGAAGGGGCACCGAAACGCTCCGCGGTTACCCCTCGGTAGCAGAAGCCGTCATAGAATCAACCCACCGCGATGACAAGAGTCGTCGTTGACATGTATCCAAGGAGAAACATGAAGCGCACTACGGTCCTTAAGTCGGCCGCCGTGCTCGGTGCTCTTTCGCTCACGCTCGCCGCATGCGGTGGCAGCAGCGAGACAGCGGCATCGAGTGCAGCACCGGCTGCAAGCAGTGCGGCGCCGAGCGCCGCAGCCAGCGAGGCAGCAGTCACGGCAGCCTGCAAGATCGGTACGATGCTGCCGCAGACGGGCAACCTTGCATTCCTCGGCCCACCCGAGTTCGCGGGCGTCGATCTTGCTGTCGCACAGATCAACGCAGCAGGCGGCGTCCTCGGCAGCCCGCTCGAGAACCTCGTGGGTGACTCGGGCGATACCAGCACTGACATTGCATCGCAGACCGCTGACAGCCACATTGCTGCTGGAGTTTCCGCGATCATCGGTGCGGCATCCTCGGGTGTTTCGCTCACCGTCATCGACAAGATCACCGGTGCGGGCGTCATCCACTTCTCCCCGGCGAACACCTCGCCGGCTCTTTCGGATTACGCAGACAACGGTCTTTACTTCCGTACCGCCCCCTCGGACCTCTTCCAGGGCGCTGTGCTCGGCTCGCTCATGCTCGATGCGGGCGTCGAGAAGGCCGGCATCATTGCGATGGACGATTCCTACGGTACCGGGCTGGCCGATGCACTTGATGTCAACTTCACCGCAGGTGGTGGCACCGTGACCGCGAAGGTCATTTACAACCCGCAGGCCGCCGAGTTTAGTGCTGAGGTCGGCAAGCTCAAGGCGAGCAAGCCCGGTGCGATCGCCGTCATCGGTTTCGAGGAGTCGGTGAAGATCGTTCAGGAGCTCATCAAGCAGGGCATCGGTCCGGACACCGTTCCCCTGTACCTCGTTGATGGCAACCTCTCACAGGAGGCGTTTGCCGACCTGCCGAAGGGCATCATGGTCGGTACCAAGGGCACCCTCCCGGGTGTTGCAGCGAGCGCGGAGCTGCAGGGCGAGTTGCTCACAGTCAATCCGGATCTGACCGAATTCCCGTACGCAGCTGAGGCATACGACGCAGTCATCCTCATTGCTCTCGGCATGGAGGTCGCGAAGTCCTGCGACGGCGCCGCAATCGCCGCCGCACTTCAGGGTGTCTCGAAGGACGGCGAGAACTGCACCGACTTCGCTTCCTGCAAGGCGCTCCTTGATGCTGGCACCGACTTCAACTACGAGGGCCAGGCCGGCCCGGTTGAGTTCGCTGACAATGGCGACCCCAGCATCGCCACCATGGGCGTCTACGAGTACGAGGCGAACGACAAGTACGTTCCTCGTTTCGATGAGTTCGTGACCGGAACGGTTCCCACCTCCTGAGGTTGGTTCCGTCGGCGAGTGTGAACTCGTGACCTGTGAGCGTGGGTCGATCCCGAAAGGGATCGGCCCACGCTCATGTCATGAGTCACCTAAACCCCAAGTGCAGTAGACAGTGAAAGGCCCCGACCTCGCGAGCTGAGATCGGGGCCCTCTTGAGTTCTTGATGGAGTGCGCGTCTGGCGCAGGGATGCTTAGGCCTGTGAAAGGGAGCCCAGATACAGTTCGATGACCTTCGGGTCATTCGCAAGCTCACGTCCGGTGCCCTCATAGGCATTACGCCCTTGATCAAGGACGTACCCTCGATCGACGATTTGGAGGCAGCGCCTGGCATTCTGCTCGACCATGACGATTGTGACGCCCGTCGCGTTGATCTCCTTGACGCGCAGGAACACCTCGTCTTGGAGTGCGGGGGATAGGCCAGCACTCGGCTCATCAAGGAGGAGCAGGCTTGGGCTCATCATGAGAGCCCTCGACATTGCGACCATCTGGCGCTCTCCGCCCGACAGTGATCCTGCCCGCTGCTTGCGTCGCTCGCCGAGCATCGGAAAGAGGGTTGTCACCATCTCGAAGCGCTCAGGGAACTTCTTCGGCTCCTGGTAGACACCCATCTGAAGATTCTCTTCAATGGTGAGCGAGGGGAACACGTTGTTTGTCTGGGGCACGAAGCCCACACCCCGGCGCACCAGTTCATCAGCCCGTAGGCCGGTGATGTCGTGCCCCTTTAGGGCCATGGTGCCCGACCGAACCCCCACCAAACCAAAGACTGCCTTGAGGAAGGTCGACTTGCCGGCGCCGTTTGGGCCGATGATCCCGACGAGTTCGCCCTCCTGAGCATGCAGGGTCATGCCGTTGAGGATGTTCACCCCGGGGAAGTAGCCCGCTTCGACATCAATGGCGTTGAGGAGTGGAACCTTATGCGGCGGCACCTCGGTGTGCGGCGGCTCGGGGGTTGGTGTCTCACTGGTGGCCGCCTGATCGCTCATGATTCCTCGCTCTTGGTCAGGGAAACACTCGTATCGGTCAGCGATTCGCCGGATTCGGTGAGCGCTACATCATGGTGGGCTCCGAGGTAGGCGTCAATAACCGCTGGGTTGCGCATGACGTCAGCGGGCGGTCCCTCGGCAATGATGGAGCCTTGGGCCATGACAATGACCCAGTCGCTGATGTCGCGAACCATGTCCATGTCATGCTCGACGAAGAAGATCGTGATTCCGGTCTCGCGTAACTCCTTGATGTGCTCGAGAAGGGACTGGGTGAGGGCCGGATTCACCCCGGCCATTGGCTCGTCGAGCATGAGCATCGATGGATTCGACATCATGGCCCGGGCCATTTCGAGCAGTTTGCGCTGGCCGCCTGACAGCGATCCCGCGAAATCATCCTTGACGTGGATGAGATTGAACTGCTCGAGCATGCCAAGCGCCCGCTCGGTGATCTCCTCCTCCTGCTTGCGCCAGAGAGCCGGGATGAGGGCACGGAAGAGGCCCTCGCCGGTCTGGCCCTGTGCTCCCAATCGCATGTTCTCTAGGACGCTGAGTTTATTCAGGACCTTCGTGAGCTGGAAGGTCCTGATCATTCCCTCACGGGCCACCTTGTAGGCGGGTGTCCCTGCGAGGGATGATCCCTCGAAGGACCAGGTACCTGTGTTCGGCGGGTCGAAGCCGGTAATGACGTTGAAGAAGGTGGTCTTGCCCGCCCCGTTCGGGCCGATGAGCGCGGTAATGGATCCGCGCTGGACCTCGAGGTGGCTGACGTCGACCGCAGCGAGGCCGCCGAATGATCGTGTGATCGAATCTCCGACAAAGATTGCGTCAGGCTTGGGGGCACCCGGCACTGGCGAGACGCTTGCAAGTGCCGCCTTGATACTCGATGCCTTCGTGCGTGATGGTGCTGCTGGACTATCGCTCATCGAGAGCCAACTCCTTCTTGTCTCCGAAGATGCCTTGCGGCCGGAAGATCATGAGAGCCATCAGCCCCAATCCGACGAGCATGAACTGAATCTGGCCAACTTGGTCCGGGCGCAGGATGCTGCTCGAGATGTAGCCCGCCTTGACCGCATTGTTCAGTGCTTGGCCGACGAATACGAGCAAGAACCAGAAGATCATCGAACCGACCACCGGACCGAAGACGCGGGCTGCGCCGCCGAGAATGAGCACCGCGTAGGCGAAGAAGGTGAGGGTTGTCGCATAGTTGTCCGGTTGTACCGACTGCGCAGCGACAGCGAAGATGACGCCGGCGAAGGCGCCAATCACCCCACCGAGCGTGAGCGCCTGCATCTTGTAGAGGTAGACATTCTTGCCGAGGCTGCGTACGGCGTCCTCATCCTCGCGGATCGACTTGAGTACCCGGCCCCATGGCGACCGCACGAGCAGCCACGTAATGAGAACGATGACGGCGACGAGGGTCCAGCCGTTGATGACGACCCATAGATCATTGCGGCTGAAGCGGATGAGAGCAGTGTCGATGCCGACTGGAAGGGGATTGAGGGCGTACCAGTCGGCAGCGTACTTTCCAGAGATACCGTCTGATCCACCGAAGTAGTCGTTGAGCGACACTGAACGGGCGACCTGCCGGATGATCTCGGCCGCTGCGATCGTGACGATGGCGAGATAGTCGGCTCGAAGTCGCAGCGTGGGGATGCCGAGGAGGAGCGCGAAGATTATGGCGCCGAGAATGCCGAAGAACAGGGCGAGCCACAGGGGCCAGCCAAGGGTTGCCACGGTGACTGCGATGGCGTAGGCGCCGATGGCGGCGAACCCCGCCTGCCCGAAGTTCAGCAGGCCCGTGTAACCGAACTGGATGTTCAGGCCCAGTGCGGCGAGGCAGTAAATGATGGCTTGGACGCCGATCATCTGTGTGAGTGAGTTCTGGAAAACAGTGAGCCAATCCATGTCTCGCCCCTTAGCCGATCCGCTCACGCCGGCCGAGGATGCCCTCTGGCCGGATGAGGAGTATGAGAATCAGCACGACGAGCGCGCCGACGTATTTGAGCTCGGTCGGAATGATGAGGGTCGACAGTTGGATGAGAACGCCGACAATCAACGATCCGATGATGGCACCGAATGCGGTGCCAAGTCCGCCGAGGACTGTCCCCGCAAAGACGAGGAGCAGCACTTGGAACCCCATGTACCAGCTCACACCGGACTGGAGTCCGATCATGACTCCCGAGAAGGCAGCGAGCCCGGCGCCGAGGACCCACACCGTTGAGATCACCTTCTCGACCTCGATCCCGGAAGCGGACGCGAGCGCAGGGTTGTCCGCTACGGCGCGCGTTGCCTTGCCGGCCTTTGTGCGCAGCAGCCAGTAGGTGGTGAGACCGATGAGGATGATGCCGACGAAGCTGGCGATGAGGTCCTTCGGGGTAATGAGGACCGGGCCGATCTCAATACCGGCCTGGCCGGCGAACTGATCGAACTGCCGTGTTTGTCCGCCGAAGACGAAGAGGAAGAAGTATCGAAGGAAGAAGCCGAGGCCGATCGAGACGACCAGTGCCGCGATCAGGCCCGTACCCCTCATTCTCAACTGCTTCCACAGCACCCGGTTCTGCACCCACCCACCGATGAATGCTGATGCTAGGACGGCGATGATGATCGCGATCACCAGTGGAAGACCGACGATCGAACTGAAGAAGAACGTGAGGAGGGCGCCGAGTGCGATGAGCTCGCCGTGAGCGAAGTTTGTGAGCTTCGTGGTTCCAAAGACGAGGCTGAGTCCGACGGCGGCGAGGGCGATGACGATGCCGAAGATGATCCCGTCAATGGTGAGTTGCGGGATCTGGCTCCACTTGGACGCCGCCTCCGAGTCCGGGGCTGGGGCTGAGCCGTCACCGAGGGGGAAGAGAATCGTCTTTATCTGGCCCGAGTAGGCGTCAATTGAGGTGGTTCCTCGCTCGGGGTCGGCGAGCCCGAGGCCCGATGGAAGCGAAGTCGTGTCCAGGGAAACGGTGTAGGTACCCTCGCCAGGCAGCGCGATCGCCCACTTGCCGTCGGCGCCGGTCGTTGCCGATTCGCTGAAGCCATCGCCCTCGGCAGTGATGACGACCCCGGCGATGCCCGTACCGCTCGTGGGATCCTTAACCGTGCCCTTGAGCCCGGCGTCGGCGGCGATCGCGGGCGCGATCGCCATGAGCAATCCGGCGAAGAGTGCGAGGGCGAAGGCTATGCCGCGGCGATAGCCCTGCCGGCGAGCAACCTTCCCGGTCGCCATCGGATTACTCATCCTGCCGCCTTCGCTCGTGGATCCAGTCATCAACTGGAAGCCTCTTGGCACTGACCCCTCCTTGCAGCATTCGTGCTCGTGGACGTCGTTCATCGCGCGTTCATTCGAAGATTTCGGCAGCATAACCAGAATCGACGACGGAGGTGCGGCAACGATGTTACTGGCCAGTTTTTTTGGCCGGAAGGGCGCGTACGAGGCAGGTCAGGCGCGCCGTGCACACGAGTCGATCGTCCTCGTCAGAAATACGGATTGCGTAGGTCGCGACGGTTCCCCCTTCATGGAGGGCGGTGGCTATGCCGGTCACCGTTCCGCTCCGAACCGCCCGGTGATGAGTGCATGAAAGGTCAACGCCGACGATCATCCGGCTTGGGCCGGCGTGAATGGCGCCCGCAATCGATCCGATGGTCTCGGCGAGTGCGGCGCTGGCACCGCCGTGCAGCAGGCCGTAGGGCTGCGTATTGCCATCGACGGGCATCGTTGCTTCCACCCGCCCTTGCTCGGCGGCGGTGATGACGATCCCCATGCGCTGCGCGAGGCCGCCCGCACTTGCCGCGTTGAATTGCTCCACCATGTCATTGACCATCGCAACACTCTAGGCGAGGCTAGAGCGCGGTTCGAGTGCCGCTGCGGGGTGCGCCCTAGGATCGCACGGTGACCCGCGTGCTGCTCCTTGATGGACATTCCCTCGCCTACCGGGCCTTCTTTGCCCTGCCAGTCGCGAATTTTTCCACCACAACAGGTCAGCCCACAAATGCCGTGTACGGATTCACGTCGATGCTCATCAACATGCTCCGCGACGAGCAGCCCGACCAGATTGTCGTTGCGTTCGATGTGTCCCGAAAGACGTTCCGCAGCGAGGAGTTCCCGGAGTACAAGGCGAACAGATCGTCATCGCCCGATGAGTTCAAGGGGCAGGTGGCCCTCATCGAGGAAGTCCTCAAGGCCCTGGGCATCAGGTCGGTCTCCTTCGACGGATTTGAGGCGGACGACATCATCGCGACGCTCACCCGGCAGGCGACCGAGGTCGGCACCGAAGTCCTCATCGTCACCGGGGATCGCGATGCGTTCCAGCTCGTAACCGGGAACGTGACCGTCCTGTACCCGAAAAAGGGCGTATCCGATCTTGCTCGAATGACACCCGAATCAGTTGAGGAACGCTACGGGCTGACCCCGACGCAGTACCCGGACTATGCGGCACTCCGCGGCGACCCCAGCGACAACCTGCCAGGGATTCCGGGCGTGGGGGAGAAGACGGCCGCGAAGTGGATTCAGGAATATGGATCACTCGATGGGCTCATCGATCGCGTCGGTGAGGTGAAGGGCAAGGCGGGTGAGTCTCTCCGCGCCTGCCTTGCCCAGGTGATGACGAACCGGCGCCTGACCCAGCTGCGCGCCGATGTGCCCATCGAGGTTGACCTGCGTGACTGCGCAAGAGGCCCCTGGGATATTCCGGCGGTCGACCAGCTCTTCGACACCCTGCAGTTCCGCGCCCTGCGGGAGCGACTGCTGGCTCAGGACCTTGGTGGTGCTCCGCCGATTGTCCAGACCCCACTACTCGAGGCGCCGGTGATCGAGTCAGCCAAGGTGGCCGAGTGGCTGACCTCGCTCGAAGTTCCGTGCTCAATCGCCTTCGCCGGCCGATGGGGCAGGGGGACTGGGGAGCTAGATGCCGCCTGCGTCATCGACGGCCTCGGCGTGGCGGGCGTCATCGAGTGCGACGAGCCGTTGTCCGCCGCAGCCCTCCTTGGCTGGCTGGCGAACCCTGATATTCCCAAGCAGGGGAACGATGTCAAGGGCCCCGCCCTTGCGGTCATTGCGGCCGGAGGGACCATTGAGGGACTCGTCATGGACACCGCACTTGCGGCTTATCTCGCGGCGCCCGAGCAACGCTCGTATGCACTCCCCGATGTCGTGCACCGGGTACTCCACCGCTCGCTGACGGTCGAGTCCGTGGCAGATCAGCTCACCTTCGACGAGGGTTCCGAGGTCGCGCACCAGGAGTTGGCGCAGCAGGCGCTTGCGATCTGTGAGCTCGTCGGTGCTCTTGGCGAGGTCATCGATGCGGAGGGCGTGCGTTCCTTGCTCGTCGACATGGAGCTACCCCTCACAGGACTCCTCGCCCAGATGGAGCACGATGGGATCGCCGTGGACATGGCGGGCCTCCGCGGCCTTTCGGCGGAGTTTGGCGAGTCGATGAGGCAGGCTGAGGAGAAGGCCCACGAGCTCGTGGGGCGCCCCTTCAACCTTGGTTCCCCGAAGCAGCTCCAGGAGATCCTCTTCAACGAGCGGGGACTCCCGAAGACGAAGAAAATCAAGACCGGGTACACGACCGATGCTGATGCGCTGCAGTCGCTGTTCACTCAGACCCGCGACCCGCTGCTCGAGCAGCTCCTCCTGTGGCGCGACCGATCGAAGCTGCGCCAGACCGTCGAGGGCCTCGTCCCGCTTGCCGATGCGACCCAGCGAATCCACACAACGTTCAATCAGACCGTCGCTGCAACCGGACGACTCTCGAGCGCCGACCCGAATTTGCAGAACATTCCGGTGCGCACCGATGAGGGCCGGCGCATCAGGGCCTGCTTCATCGTGGGCGAGGGATTCGAGTCGCTCATGACCGCCGATTACAGTCAGATCGAAATGCGGATCATGGCGCATGCCTCGGCTGACGCCGGGCTCATCGCCGCATTCCAGAGCGGCGAGGACCTGCACACGACTGTTGCGAGCCAGGTCTTCGGTGTGCCGGCCTCGGCTGTCGATGCCGAGATGCGCCGCCGGATCAAGGCGATGTCCTATGGCCTCGCCTACGGCCTGTCGGCATACGGCCTGTCACAGCAACTCGGTATCTCGCCGGAGGAGGCGAGGCTTCTCATGCAGGAGTACTTCACTCGATTCGGCGGGGTCCGCGACTACTTGGCCAAGGTCGTGGCCGAGGCGCGCGGCACCGGGTATACGCAGACCATGTTCGGACGCCGCCGGTACCTTCCTGACCTCAACAGCGATAACCGCCAGCGTCGCGAGATGGCAGAGCGCATGGCACTCAATGCGCCGATTCAGGGCACGGCAGCGGACATCATGAAGATCGCCATGCTTGGTGTCGAGGAGAGCATCCGGTCGGCCGGACTTCGCAGCCGGATCCTGCTGCAAGTTCATGATGAACTGGTGCTCGAGGTGGCTGGAGGCGAGGCGGATCGGCTCGAAGCGCTCGTGCGATCAGCGATGGCGAGTGCGGGCGACCTCACGGTCCCCCTTGATGTATCGGTGGGTCTGGGATCGTCGTGGCATGAGGCCGCTCACTAGAGGGCGACACGCAATGGCGGGTCGAAGACGGAGTAGCCGAGGAGACCGGCTCACCCGGGATGACCCGTAGAGGCGCGTAGGCGTAGTCTTAAGGGGCTGCGCGCCCGCGGAGCACTCCTCCTATCCATCGGATTCCCTACTCAATGACCGTAATCACTCGCGCAATCCCCGCTCAGGTCGCCATCAACGACATCGGCTCAGAGGAAGACTTCCTCGCCGCAATCGATGCGACCATCAAGTTCTTCAATGACGGTGACATCGTCGAAGGCATCATCGTCAAGGTTGACCGCGACGAGGTCCTCCTCGACATCGGTTACAAGACCGAGGGTGTCATCCCCTCTCGCGAACTGTCGATCAAGCATGATGTCGATCCCAGCCAGGTCGTCTCCGTGGGTGACCACGTCGAGGCCCTCGTCCTCCAGAAGGAGGACAAGGAAGGCCGGCTCATCCTGTCCAAGAAGCGCGCCCAGTACGAGCGTGCGTGGGGCACGATCGAGAAGGTTAAGGACGAGGATGGCGTCGTCGAAGGCATGGTCATTGAGGTCGTCAAGGGCGGTCTCATCATCGATATCGGCCTGCGCGGCTTCCTCCCGGCATCCCTTGTCGAGATGCGCCGGGTCCGCGACCTCCAGCCGTATGTCGGCAAGGTGCTCGAGGCAAAGATCATCGAGCTCGACAAGAACCGCAACAACGTTGTGCTCTCCCGTCGCTCTTGGCTTGAGCAGACCCAGAGCGAGGTGCGCAACACCTTCCTCAAGCAGCTTCAGAAGGGGCAGATCCGCACCGGCGTCGTCTCGTCCATCGTCAACTTCGGCGCCTTCGTCGACCTCGGTGGCGTTGACGGCCTCGTCCACGTTTCTGAGTTGTCTTGGAAGCACATTGATCACCCGTCCGAGGTAGTCGAGGTTGGTCAGGAGGTCACCGTCGAGGTCCTCGACGTCGACATGGACCGCGAGCGAGTGTCGCTGTCGCTCAAGGCGACGCAAGAGGATCCGTGGCAGCACTTCGCCCGGACCCACGCGATCAGTCAGGTCGTTCCTGGCAAGGTCACCAAGCTTGTGCCGTTCGGTGCATTCGTACGCGTCGACGAGGGCATCGAGGGCCTCGTCCACATCTCGGAGCTCGCCGAGCGTCACATCGAGCTGCCGGAGCAGATCGTTCAGGTCAATGACGACATCTTCGTCAAGGTCATCGACATTGACCTCGAGCGCCGGCGCATCTCGCTTTCGCTTAAGCAGGCGAACGACTCCTCTGATGCGCAGGCGGTGGAGGAGTTTGATCCGTACCTCTACGGCATGGCGCCAGCATTCGATGAGGCTGGCGGCTACGTCGGTCCGGAGGGCTTCGATCCGGAGACAGGCGAGTGGAAGGCCGATTTCGAGGACCAGCGTGCGCAGTGGGAGAAGGAGTACTCCGAGGCTCACTCGCGATGGGAGGCCCATCGCAAGCAAATCGAAGAGGCACGCAGCGCAGATCAGGCGGCCGCACTGGAGTCCGGCGAGAACGTGTCGTCGTACTCGAGCGAGTCCAATGACGGCGAGGGCGCATTGGCCTCGGACGAGGCGCTTCAGGCACTTCGCGACAAGCTTGCCGGGGACTAGTCCCCGAAGAGTCGCTGCACGCAGGCGGGCGCTGGCATTGAGCCGGTGGCCGCCTGCGTGCGTTCACGGGGTCGCTAGGGTGAGGTGATGATGAAAATCGGACTCACCGGTGGTATCGGCTCCGGCAAGTCGACGGTCGCGGCAATGTTCGCCACACTCGGCGCTGTCGTGATCGACGCCGATGCGATCTCACGTGAACTCGTCGAACCGGGCCAGCCCGCGCTGCAGGCACTTGTCGACGAGTTCGGAGACGGGATCATCGCCCCCGACGGCTCACTTCGACGCAGTGAACTAGCGAACATTGCCTTTCAGGATCGGACCGCGACGGAGCGGCTCAACGCGATCATGCACCCCCTCATCAGGGTCGAGAGCGAGCGAAGGCTGGCGGCCGCCGCATTATCGGGTGTCGTGCTCTACGACATGCCATTGCTCTTGGAGACTGATCAGGCGCAATTAGTCGATGTGGTCGTTGTCGTAGACGTTCCCGAGGCGCTACAGGTCAAGCGTGCTGTCGGACGCGGCTTAGATGAGGAGGATGTGCGGCGGCGCATGGAGGTGCAGGTGTCCCGTTCAATGCGGGTGACCGAGGCGGACTTCGTCATCGACAACGCGGGCTCCTTAAATGCCACGGAGCGACAGGTGCGTGGAGTCTGGGATGAGCTTCAGGCCGTAGTGTGATGACATGACGAGGCCGGTGACCGACCTTCAGCGGCGGGTCGCCCCCTTCGAGGTCAAAGCTCCCTTCGAGCCGTCCGGTGACCAACCGGCGGCCATCGCCGCCCTCGCAAAGCGCATTCGTTCCGGGGAGCAAGACACTGTGCTCCTCGGCGCGACCGGCACCGGCAAGAGCGCCACAACGGCCTGGCTTGTCGAGGAACTGCAGCGGCCGACCCTTGTCATGGCACCGAATAAGACCCTTGCCGCACAGTTGACCTCGGAGTTCAAGGAACTTCTCCCCAACAACGCAGTCGAGTACTTCGTCTCTTATTACGACTACTACCAGCCCGAGGCTTACATCCCGCAGAGCGACACCTTCATCGAGAAGGACTCGTCGATCAACGAGGAGGTTGAGCGACTGCGTCACTCTGCGACGAACAGTCTGCTGACGAGGCGCGACGTCATCGTCGTGGCGAGCGTGTCTGCCATCTACGGCCTCGGCACGCCCCAGGAGTATGTCGATCGGATGGTCCGGCTCAGAATCGGAGAGTCGATCGAGCGTGATGTACTCCTTCGAAGGTTTGTCGATATCCAATACACCCGAAACGACATCAGCTTCCAGCGGGGCACCTTCCGGGTCCGGGGCGACACGGTGGAGGTGTTCCCGGTGTACGAGGAGCACCCCATCCGGATCGAGATGTTCGGAGACGAGATTGAGCGACTGATGTCGCTGCACCCGGTGACGGGGGAGATCCTCACCGAGGACAAGGAGATCTACATCTTCCCGGCGACGCACTATGTGGCTGGTCCGGAGCGGATGGATCGGGCGGTCGCAGGCATCGAGGCCGAACTTGAGCAGCGGCTTGCCGAGTTCGAGACCCAAGGCAAGTTGCTCGAGGCGCAACGGCTGCGGATGCGGACCACGTACGACATCGAGATGATGAGACAAATGGGATCTTGCGCAGGTATTGAGAACTACTCACGGCATATCGACGGCCGTGAGCAAGGGAGCGCCCCCAACTGCCTCATCGACTACTTTCCCGAGGACTTCCTCCTCGTGATCGACGAGTCTCATGTAACGGTGCCACAGATCGGTGCAATGTATGAGGGCGACATGAGTCGCAAGCGCACGCTTGTCGATCACGGCTTTCGGCTCCCAAGTGCGATGGACAACCGGCCACTTCGATGGGATGAGTTCGTCGAGCGGGTGGGCCAGACGATGTACCTGTCGGCGACGCCGGGTCCATATGAGCTTGGCCGGGTTGGGGGCGAGTTCGTCGAACAGGTCATCCGGCCAACGGGTCTCGTCGATCCTGAAATCATCGTCAAACCTTCCAAGGGGCAAATTGACGATCTCATGGACGAGATCAAGCAGAGGGCAGCACGGAACGAACGCGTCCTCGTCACGACCCTCACGAAGCGGATGTCCGAGGACCTCACTGACTACCTCCTCGAGAACGGGATACGGGTGCAGTACCTCCATTCAGAGGTCGACACCCTGCGGCGTGTTGAACTGCTGCGTGAACTCCGTATGGGCGTCTTCGACGTCCTCGTCGGCATTAACCTGCTCCGGGAGGGCCTTGACCTCCCGGAAGTGTCGCTCGTCGCGATCCTCGATGCCGACAAGGAGGGTTTCCTTCGCTCGGAGACCTCGCTCATCCAGACAATTGGCCGCGCGGCGCGCAATGTGTCTGGCCAGGTCCACATGTATGCCGACAAGATCACCCCCTCGATGGAGCGGGCCATCGACGAGACAACGAGGCGCCGTGCCAAGCAGGTTGCCTACAACGTTGCGCATGGAGTTGACCCGCAGCCACTGCGAAAGAAGATCGCCGATATCACCGACCTGCTGGCGCGAGAGGACGCCGACACGGCGGCTCTCCTGCAGGAGACGGCGGCCGGCGACGGATCGAATCGGCGCAGGCCAAAGGCACAGGATGAACTCGTGACACTCATCGATGACCTCACCGCTCAAATGCACCATGCAGCGGGCGAGCTGCAATTCGAACTCGCTGCGCGGCTACGCGATGAGGTTGGCGACCTGAAACGGGAATTACGGGGCATGAGGGAAGGTCAGGGGTCGTGATCGTTCCGGCATGGCTGTGGGCGGTAACCATCATCGGAATCATCGGGGTCATCACACTTGACCTAGTGATCGTCGATCGGCGCCCGCACCCCTTCGGCCCCAAGGAGGCGACCCGTTGGGTCATCCTCTACGTTGGGCTTGCAGCGCTATTCGCCGTGTTCATCGGCTGGTATTTCGGCGTCGCCTACTCGGGTGAGTTCATCGCCGGCTATCTCACCGAGTATTCGCTCAGCGTCGACAACCTGTTTGTCTTCCTCGTCATCATGACCTCGTTCGCGGTGCCTGCTGCCTATCAGCATCGCGTGCTCCTCGTCGGCATCGTTATCGCCCTCATCCTGCGCGGCATCCTCATCGTCGTCGGTGCGGAGCTCATCGCGCGTTTCTCTGGCATCTTCTACATATTTGGGGCCTTTCTGCTGTTCACCGCGTGGAAGGTATGGCTCGCCAAGGAGGATGCTGAGCCTGACCCGGGCGGCAATGGCCTCGTCCGTTTTGTTGCGCGGCGCTTTCCAACCTCAACCGAGTTCAATGGGACGAGGCTGACGGCGATCGTCGCGGGCCATCGGATGCTCACGCCAATGGCGCTCGTCATGCTCGCGATTGGTACCACCGACCTACTCTTCGCCCTCGACAGCATCCCGGCGGTCTTCGGGATTACGAGCGAGGCCTACATTGTGTTCACCGCGAACGCCTTCGCACTCATGGGCCTGCGCCAACTCTTCTTCCTGCTCAAGGGCCTGCTCGGGAGCCTGAAGCACCTCGGCAAGGGACTCGCGATCATCCTCGGATTCATCGGAATCAAGCTCATCCTGCAGGCGATCCATGAGACGACCGCGCTACCGGTACCTGTCATCCCGGTCTGGATTTCCCTCGTCGTGATCGTCACCGTCCTCGCCGTCACCATCATCTGGAGCTACATATCAGCTCGATCAACAAGGGAGAAATGAAATGTCACTGACCCTGTGGGCCATAACGGTCGTGGGGATCCTCCTGCTCATCGCCTTGGATTTCGTGATGGTGAGCCGCAAGCCTCATGAGGTGAAGTTCCGCGAGGCGGCACTTTGGTCGGTGTTCTACGTCGGTGTCGCGATTGCGTTCGGCGTCGCGCTCATCGTGTGGCAGGGGAGCGCCGTCGGTACGGAGTACTTCGCTGCCTATCTCGTCGAGAAGTCACTGAGCGTCGACAACCTGTTCGTCTTCATCATCATCCTTGCGCAGTTTGCGGTTCCGGCTGCACTGCACCAGCGAGTGCTGCTCTTTGGTGTCGTGCTTGCACTCATCTTCCGTGCGATCTTCATCGCGATCGGCGCGGCAGCCATCTCGGCATTCGCCTTCACCTTCGTGATCTTCGGTGCGATCCTCATCTGGACGGGGATCCAACTTGCCCGGCACCGCAATGAGGATCCCGACCCGATGGACAACTTCATCATTCGACGCGTCCGGTCCCGTGTCCCCTTCAGTGACGAGTACGACGGAACGCGCATGTTTACCAGGATTGACGCACGTCGGGTGGCGACCCCGCTCCTTCTCGTCATGATTTCGATCGGTGCCACCGATTTGCTCTTCGCGCTCGATTCAATTCCGGCGACATTCGGCGTCACCCAGGACCCGTACTTGGTGTTTACCGCAAATGCATTCGCGCTTCTTGGCCTGCGAGCCTTGTACTTCCTCCTCAAGGGTCTCCTTGACAAGCTCATCTATCTCTCGACCGGACTCGCGGTCATTCTCGTCTTCATCGGCGTCAAGCTTGTTCTCACCTTCTTCCACGAGCAGTTCCCCGGCGTGCCGAAGATCTCGACTGAAATGTCACTCGGTGTCATCGCGATCGTGCTCGTCGTTGTGGTCATCGCGTCATGGCTGAAGGTCCGCAAGGATCCGACGGCTACCGCGCATGCGGGACGACTCACGGGCGGGCATGAAGATTCAGCGGAAGGGTGAGGAAATGGTCGAAATGACGACAGCGCTTCGTCATCTGCGGTGGGCTGATGACCTGCTCTTCGAGCAGATGGCGACCCTCCCCTCCGAAGCACTCGACGCCACCTACGGGCCGAAGGACTGGACCGTGTCGCACCTCGCACGGCACATGGTCGGGAGCGCGGAGTGGTTTTGCTTCTGCCTGACCGGGATACCGTGGACTGATCTCGTACTGCCGAGGAACCCGGCTGACCTCGATGCGCTGCGCCAGCGTCTGCGTGCACTCAATGACGTTCTGCTCACGGAAGCATCAAAGGCCGACGAGGAAGTTCATTTCGAAGACGAGGACGGAACTCGATCGGCGATGCGGTCGATCGTCCTTGCGCAAGCCTGCTACCACTCCACCGAGCACCGCACCCAGATCGCGTGCGCGCTTGAGGTGAGTGGAATCCCGGGGATCACGCTCGATGACTACGACCTCTGGGCGTTTGCTACAGGGATTGTCGACGCATCTGCTTGAGGTGGCTCACCAACCGCGTTCGCGCCACTCCTCGAGGTGCGGACGTTCGGCTCCTAGGGTCGTGTCATGGCCGTGGCCCGGGTAAACCCAAGTTTCGTCCGGCAAGCGGGCAAAGAGCTTCTTGGAGACGTCTGTGAGGAGTGAGGCAAAACGATCTGCATCACCCTTGGTGTTGCCGAGTCCGCCGGGAAACAGGCAATCACCGGTGAAGAGGTGCGGTGGTCCCTGCGGGTCGTTGTATAGCAGGGCGATGGATCCTGGGGTGTGGCCGACGATCTCGATCGCGGTGAGCTCAATCCGTCCGAATCCGATGACGTCACCATCGCTCACGCCGACCTCGGTCGGGACCGGAATATCCGGCGCATCATTGACACCGGCTGCGGTACGCGCACCGGTGGCCTCCACGATCTCGGCGAGGGCCTGCCAGTGATCGGCATGTGCATGCGTCGTTACAACGAGTTCTGGGGGAGTCTCGCCGCAGAGCGCGAGCAGGCGCTCCGGCTCTGCAGCGGCGTCGATGAGCACCGAGGCACCCGTCGCCCGGCACCGAAGTAGATAGGCATTGTTGTCATAGGGCCCGACGGCCAGCTTGCTGATGATGAGCATGGGGAGCTCGCGAATATCGGCAGGACCAGCGACTGTCACGGTGCCGGTATACATTGGACTGTCCTCTCAACGTGGTGGATCATTAGGAAGGAAGTGTCGTGGGAGACCGGCTCGTCGTACGAGGTGCCCGCGAGCACAATCTTAAGGATGTCTCCCTTGACTTGCCGCGGGATGCACTCATCGTGTTCACCGGGCTATCCGGTTCGGGGAAATCGAGCCTAGCCTTCGACACCATCTTCGCCGAGGGTCAGCGCCGCTATGTCGAGAGCCTGTCGGCCTATGCGCGCCAGTTCCTCGGCCAGATGGACAAGCCCGACGTCGACTTCATCGAGGGTTTGTCGCCCGCAGTGTCCATCGACCAGAAGTCGACATCACGCAATCCCCGTTCGACGGTCGGCACGATCACTGAGGTCTATGACTACCTCAGGCTCCTGTATGCGCGCATCGGCGTGCCGCACTGCCCCGAGTGCGGCGCGGTCATCGCGCGCCAGACACCACAGCAGATCGTCGATCAGGTCCTCGAACTGCCTGCTGAATCCAGATTCCAGGTCCTCGCGCCGGTGGTGCGCGAGCGTTAGGGGGAGTACGGCGAGCTCTTCCGCCAGTTGCAGACCCAGGGCTACTCGCGGGTCCGCGTTGATGGAACGGTGGTTGGCCTCGATGAGGTGCCGACGCTGAAGAAGCAGGAGAAGCACACGATCGAGGTGGTGGTCGACCGTCTCGCGGTGAAGCCCGACTCGCGCCGCCGTCTCACCGACTCAGTTGAGACGGCGCTGAAGCTCAGCAGTGGACTTGTCGTCCTCGATTTCGTCGACCTCGAGGAGGGCGACCCGAACCGGGAGCGGGTCTTCAGTGAGCACCTCGCGTGCATCAAGGATGGGCTCTCCTTCGAGGAACTTGAGCCGCGATCCTTCTCCTTCAACTCGCCCTTCGGTGCCTGCCCGGTGTGTACCGGTCTTGGCACCCGCAGGGAGGTCGATGAGGAGCTCGTCACCCCGAATCCCGATCTCACCTTGAACGAGGGCGTCATTGCGCCATGGGCGGGTGGAAACGTATCGGACTACTTCGGCAGGCTGCTCGAGGCGCTATGCGAGGACCTCGAGATTGACATGAATACCCGGTGGTCGGATCTGCCTGCAAAGGCTCGCAAGGCGATCCTCTTCGGCTTTCCGACCGAGGTGCTTGTGAGGTACAAGAACCGCTACGGACGCACGCGGTCGTATACGACAACCTATGAGGGAGTCATCCCCTACATCGAGCGGCGGCACTCGGAGTCGGAAAGTGACGCCGTCCGCGAGAAGTTCGAAGGCTTCATGCGAGAGGTACCGTGTCAGGGCTGCGGTGGCACGCGGCTCAAGCCGCTCACCCTCGCGGTCACCATGTCGGGTCACTCGATCGCCGAGATTGCGGCCCTGCCAATCGGTGAACTCTCCGCCATGCTCGGTGGACTCGTACTGTCGAGCCGTGATGCAGCGATCGCGAGCCGGGTCCTCAAGGAGGTGAATGAGCGACTGCAGTTCTTGGTCGACGTCGGCCTGCATTACCTCTCCCTCGATCGGCCATCCGCCACCTTGGCGGGCGGTGAGGCGCAGCGAATCCGGCTCGCCACGCAAATCGGCTCGGGGCTGGTCGGAGTGCTGTACGTTCTCGACGAGCCGAGCATCGGGCTCCACCAGCGCGATAATCGTCGACTTATTGAGACCCTCATTCGGCTACGCGACCTTGGCAACACCCTCATCGTCGTCGAGCATGATGAGGACACCATTCGAGTCGCCGACTGGGTGGTCGACATCGGCCCGGGCGCCGGTGAGCACGGCGGCCACATCGTCGTGAGCGGTCCGGTCGACGACCTCCTCAATCACCCCGACTCCATCACGGGCCAGTACCTCACCGGGAGAAGGTCCATCGCGATTCCAGCGATCCGGCGTCCTCGACAGGATCGCGAGATCACGGTCCACAGTGCGCGCGAGCACAACTTGCGCGACGTCACTGTGTCATTCCCGCTCGGATGCCTCGTCGCGGTGACAGGGGTCAGCGGTTCCGGGAAGTCAACCCTCGTGAATGACGTCCTCTACAACGTCCTCGCCCGGGACCTCAATGGCGCCCGCATCGTTCCCGGCCGACACAAGCGGGTTGATGGCCTCGAGCACGTCGACAAGGTTGTCCACGTCGATCAAAGCCCGATTGGGCGCACTCCACGAAGCAACCCCGCGACCTACACAGGCGTCTTTGACCACATCCGCAAACTCTTCGCCGAGACTCCCGAGGCGAAAGTACGCGGCTATCTCCAGGGAAGGTTCTCCTTCAACGTGAAGGGTGGCCGCTGCGAGTCCTGCTCAGGTGACGGCACCCTCAAGATCGAAATGAATTTCCTACCTGACGTCTACGTACCCTGCGAGGTCTGCCTCGGTAAGCGCTACAACCGCGAGACCCTCGAGGTGCGATTCAAGGGGAAGACGATTGCTGAGGCGCTCGACATGCCGATCGAGGAGGCTCTCGAGTTCTTTGCGGCGGTTCCGCCGATTGCCCGCCACCTCGCGACCCTCGTCGACGTCGGCCTCGGCTATGTGCGCATGGGTCAGTCGGCGCCAACCCTTTCGGGCGGCGAGGCCCAGCGTGTGAAACTGGCCGCAGAACTGCAGAAGCGCTCGACCGGACGCACCATCTACGTGCTCGATGAGCCGACGACCGGGCTCCACTTCGAGGACATCCGCAAACTCCTCGGGGTGCTCCACTCACTCGTTGACAAGGGCAACACCGTCCTTGTCATCGAGCACAACCTCGATGTCATCAAGACCGCGGATTGGGTCATCGACATGGGGCCTGAGGGTGGGTCGGGTGGAGGCTTTGTCGTCGGGGCAGGAACCCCTGAGCAGATCGCCGGCACGCCCGGGAGTTACACCGGCGAATTCCTCGCGGGCATGCTGACTGCGGAGGCCCCGGCCAAGGCACCGCGAAAAACTCCGGCCAAGGCTCCTGCGAAGGTTCCGGCCAAGGTTCCTGCCAAGGCCGCTCGCGCACCCCGAACCGTCGTGAAATAGCCTGAGTCATCGAAGGGAGTTAGTCATGGTTGAACGTCGTACAGTCCTTCAGGTCAGTGGTGCCATTGCGGTCGGCGGCATACTCGCCGCCTGCGGAGGAGGATCGGAAACCGGGGCCGCGGAGGCCTCGGCAGTAACAGGCCCCGCGCCCGATGGCCAGGGAGTCGTCATTGCGTCGCTCGGCGATGTCCCAGTCGGCGGTGGCTTCGTCAACGAAGAGGTCGCAGTCGTAGTGACGCAGCCGAACGAAGGCTCGATCAAGGCATTCACCGCAGTATGCCCACATCAGGGCTGCCTAGTGTCCGAGGTCGTAGAGAACGAGATCATCTGCCCGTGTCACGGTTCACGGTTCTCCGCGGTCGACGGTGTGGTGCTGCAGGGGCCGGCGACCGAGGGCCTCACCTCGGCGATCGTGACGGTGCAGGGTGACAACGTCGTTCTTCCCTGACTCGTGACTGGAGCCACGTCCTCACCGAAATCCCCACTACGCCCGGCCACAGGCACCATCCCGACGAACCCGGGCGTCTACCGTTTTCGAGATGCACGCGGTCAAGTGATTTACGTCGGCAAGGCAAGGAATCTGCGTTCTCGCCTGACGAGCTACTTCCAAGATCCATCGGGTATGCACCCCCGCACGGCATCGATGGTTGGCACTGCAGTTGACGTGGACTGGGTGGTCGTTGGTAACGAGGTCGAGGCACTCACCCTCGAGTATGCGTGGATCAAGGAGTACGACCCGCGGTTCAACGTCAGATTCCGCGATGACAAGACCTACCCGTACCTCGCGGTCACGGTCGGCGATGAGATCCCGCGCGTTTCAGTTGTCCGTGAGGCAAAGCGCAAGGGCACTCGGTACTTCGGACCGTACGCCCACGCCTGGGCCATCCGCGGCACGGTCGATGAGTTGCTCAAGGTTTTTCCGATCCGGTCCTGTCGCGACGGCGTGTTTCGAAGGGCGCAGGGGATCGGGCGTCCGTGCCTCCTTGGATATATCGACAAGTGCAGCGCCCCCTGCGTCGGACGTGTCACGGCGCAAGAGCACCGCTCCCTGGTGGATGACTTCTGCACTTTCATGGCCGGCCAGTCGGATCGATTCGTTCGCGATCTCGAGCGGAAAATGCAGTCCGCGGCCGACTCGCAGGCCTATGAGGAAGCGGGGCGCCTACGCGACCGGATCGGTGTGCTCAGGCGGGCCCTCGAGCGCAATGCCGTCGTGTTCACCGACAGCACCGACGCAGATGTCGTTGCAATGGTAGAGGATCCACTTGAGGCGTCCGCCCAAGTCTTCCATGTCCGTGGGGGGCGTATCCGGGGTGAACGCGGATTTATCCTCGAGAAGTCGGAGGATCTGCCAAGTTCCGGGTACCTAGAGCGCATCCTCCAGCGGATCTATGTCGACGGAGTCGACCTCGACATCCCCCGTGAGGTTCTCGTGTCATGCGATCCGGAATCCGGCTCAGCCTGGTCGGACTGGCTGTCGGAGGTGCGTGGGTCGAAGGTTGATGTGCGGGTGCCGCAGCGTGGGGACAAGCGCAGCCTCATGGATACCGCGCTCCTCAATGCCAGCCACTCGCTCGCCCAGCACAAGCTCAAGCGATCGACCGATCTCACGACGCGGAGCAAAGCCCTGCAAGAACTCCAGGAGGCGCTGGACCTTCCTGATGCGCCCCTTCGCATCGAGTGCATCGACATCTCGACGCTTCAAGGTCAAGACACCGTGGCATCACTCGTTGTCTTCGAGGACGGGCTGCCGAAAAAGCGTGATTACCGGTCATTCATCATCAGGACGGTTACGGCCGATGACACCGGGGCGGTGGCGGAGGTGGTTCAGCGCCGCTTCGCGAGGCGAGAGGCTGACGAGGAGACGACGGATTCCAAAACTGAGGTTAGTGATAGTGACGTAGCGGCGGCCCGTACGGAGCGACGGGCTTTCGCCTACGCGCCCGGCTTGCTCGTCATTGATGGCGGTCAGCCACAGGTGCGGGCAGCGCAGGACGCCCTCATGGCGGCGGGGGTTACCGACGTCCCGGTCATCGGTCTTGCGAAGCGACTCGAAGAGGTGTGGCTGCCGGACGACCCTGATCCGGTGATCCTGCCTCGAACGAGCGAGGGGCTCTACCTGCTGCAGCGGATCCGCGACGAGGCCCACCGAAGTGCCATCGGTCTGCATCGCAAGCGTCGGGGTCAGCGGGCAACCACGAGCGTCCTTGACGGAATCCCGGGTCTTGGTCCAAAGCGCGCAAAGGCGCTCGTGAAGCATTTTGGCAGTGCCAAGAAGGTTGCGATGGCGACCGTGGATGAACTCTTGGTGGTGGAGGGCATCGGGCCTGCGCTTGGTGCCACAATCTACTCGACGCTTCATCCACGGGAGGGTTCCGCGTGAGCACGAATGTTTCGATCGGGGTCGATCTTGAGGTCGCGCTCGTCACCGGCATGTCAGGGGCCGGTCGTTCGACCGCCGCGCGGGCACTTGAAGATCTGGGTTGGTTTGTCATTGACAACCTGCCGCCATCCCTCCTGCAGCAAGCGGTGCAACTGGCCCGAGCATCCGATGACATCACCAAAATGGCTGTTGTCGTCGATGTGCGAGGCAAGTCGTTCTTCACGCACCTGAGTCAGGCGCTCGAGGCCCTTCCTGCGGTCGGCATCGGGGTCCGCACCCTCTTCCTCGAGTCATCCGACGAAGTCCTTGTGCGCCGGTTCGAGAGTTCTCGGCGGCCCCATCCGCTTCAGGGCTCCAATCGCATCGTCGACGGGTTGCGAGCTGAGCGCGCCATCCTTGGCGACCTACGTGCCAATGCCGATGTCGTCATCGACACTTCGACCCTTAATGTCCACGACCTGCGCCGCAAGGTGGAGGCCGCATTCGCCGAAGGTGACCCTCGGGCACTCCATGCGACTGTCATGTCGTTCGGGTTCAAATATGGCATTCCCGTCGACGCTGACATGGTCGCCGACGTTCGGTTTCTGCCGAATCCCCACTGGAACCCGGAGTTGCGCCCTCTCACCGGACGGGACTTGGCCGTCTCGTCGACAGTTCTCGCGACCGATACCGCGCAGCGGTTTCTCGAGATTTTTTCTGCGCAAATCGCTCTCGTCACACCTGGATATCTCGATGAGGGCAAGCGCTACGTCACGATCGCGGTGGGATGCACGGGCGGGAAGCACCGAAGCGTGGCGATGGCCGAAGAACTGGGCGCTCGACTGCGGCTCGGCGGCATGGAGACCCTCGTCATGCATCGTGATTTGGGCCGGGAGTGATTCGGGGTTCTGGCCTGCGTCTTGACGGGCAGGGGAGCGGGCCGCGCGTCGTTGCTCTGGGCGGGGGTCATGGCCTAGCGGCCACCCTCAAGGCATTGCGCCGGGTGACCGATCAGATCACGGCCATCGTCGGTGTTGCCGATGATGGCGGGTCCAGCGGGCGGTTGCGCGCTGAATTTGGCGGTCTACCACCCGGCGACCTGCGAATGGCACTGGCGGCCCTGTGCGGCGACGACACTTGGGGCCGAACCTGGCGGCAGGTGATCCAGCATCGCTTTGGTGGCGATGGCGACCTGGCCGGGCACTCACTCGGGAACCTCCTCATCACCGCCCTGTGGGAGGAGACCCACGATGCCGTCACCGGACTCGACTGGGGGGCAGCCCTGTTGGAGGCTCATGGCCGGGTCCTCCCGTGCAGCGTGACTCCGGTGGCGATTGTTGCCGATGTCCGCGGGCACGATCCGGCTGAACCTGATGTCGTCTCCGTCGTGGAGGGTCAGGCAGCCGTCGCGGGGACGATGGGGAATGTCTTGGGAATCCGGCTGGAACCGGCTGAACCTGAACCGTGCCCTGATGCTCTCGCTGCCCTCGGTGTCGCCGATGCGATCATTCTCGGACCGGGATCGTGGTTCACCTCGGTCATGCCACACCTGCTCATCCCTGCGCAGGTCGCCGCGATACGCGCAAGCCCGGCGCTCAAACTGCTCGTGCTGAACCTCGATCCGGGGAGTGATACTGAGACGTCAGGGGCGTCGCTCGATGACCACCTGCACTTCATGCAGCGGCTTGTTCCTGACCTTCGACTCGATGTCGTCGTGGCAGATCCAGCGAACGTCGATGACGAGGTGGCGCTTCGACAGATATGCGCGGACATGGGTGCGCGCCTAGAACTTGCGTCAGTGGGATACCCCGGGAGCGATCGCCGCGGCGAGCACGACCCTGGCAGACTTGCCGTGTCATTCGGTTCTGTGCTTGGCAGGTGGCAGGATGAACCCCTATGGCGATGACATCGGCGGTGAAGGATGAGCTCAGCCGGGTGGAGATCACCAAGATCTGCTGTCGCAAGGCCGAGGTCTCAAGCATCCTACGGTTCGCAGGGGGCCTGCATCTCGTTGCCGGGCACATCGTCATTGAGGCTGAGCTCGACACTGGTGCTGCCGCTCGCCGACTGAAAAAAGACCTCTTTGAGATCTACGGCCACACCTGCGATATCGCGATGGTCCAGCAGGCCGGGCTACGTAAGGGAACGAGGTACCTCGTACGGGTCGTTGAGGGTGGCGACGTACTCGCTCGCCAGACCGGCATCATCGACTCGAGTGGCCGACCCGTTCGGGGCCTTCCTCCGGCCGTCGTCTCCGGGGCCGTCTGCGATTGTGAGTCTGCGTGGCGCGGAGCATTCGTCGCGCATGGTTCGCTCACCGAACCTGGGCGTTCCTCGTCCCTTGAGATCACCTGCCCGGGGCCCGAGGCCGCACTGGCGCTCGTCGGCGCAGCGCGTCGCCTCGGGATCCCCGCGAAGTCACGTGAGGTGCGCCAGGTTGATCGGGTGGTCATCCGTGATGGTGACGCGATCGGTGCGATGCTCACCAGGCTTGGAGCCCACGAATCTGTAATGGCGTGGGAGGAGCGTCGGATGCGCCGTGAGGTGCGCGCAACCGCGAATCGCCTCGCGAACTTCGATGATGCCAACCTCCGGCGATCTGCACGAGCGGCCGTCGCTGCCGGAGCTCGTGTTGCTCGGGCAATGGAGATCTTGGCCGATGACATTCCAGACCACCTGCTCGTTGCTGGGCGCCTGCGTCTCGAGCATCAGCAGGCAAGCCTCGAAGAACTTGGCGCTCTCGCCGACCCACCCATGACCAAGGATGCTATCGCCGGCAGGATCCGCCGCCTCCTGGCCCTTGCTGATAAACGGGCGAGTGATCTTGGCATTCCTGATACCGAGTCTGCGCTCGAACCGGACATGATTGGCTCCTGATTCACCGGGTACTCGACTTGTTGGCCGGGTAGCAGGCATTCGATAGGGTTCGCAGGCGAATGATCGCATCACTTGCTCACGAGGAGATTCACATGACTGTCAAGGTTGGCATCAATGGTTTTGGTCGGATTGGTCGCAACTTCTACCGTGCGATCCTCGCGAGTGGAGCCGATATCGAGGTTGTCGGTGTCAACGACCTCACTGACACGAAGACGCTCGCTCACCTCCTGAAGTACGACAGCATTCTTGGTCGACTTCCGGTTACGGTCTCGGCGGGCGATGGCGAGATCATCGTCGACGGGAAAGCGCTACCGGTGTTTGCGGAGCGCGATCCGGCCGCGCTGCCCTGGGGCAAGGTCGGCGCCGACATCGTCATTGAGTCGACGGGCTTCTTCACCGATGCAGCCTCGGCCGGCAAGCACCTATCAGCAGGTGCCCGCAAGGTCATCATCTCTGCGCCAGCCAAGGGCGAGGACATCACGATCGTTATGGGCGTCAATGACGACACTTACGACTCGGCGATCCACAACATCATCTCAAATGCCTCGTGCACGACAAACTGCCTCGCGCCTATGGCGAAGGTCATCGACGAGGCATTCGGCATTGAGCGCGGCATGATGACGACGATCCATGCCTACACCAATGACCAGAGCATCCTCGACTTTCCACACAGCGACCTTCGTCGGGCCCGTGCGGCGGCGATCAATATGATTCCGACCACCACCGGCGCCGCGAAGGCCGTCAGCCTCGTCCTTCCACACCTCGCCGGCCGCCTTGATGGTTATGCGATGCGGGTCCCCGTTCCGACAGGCTCGGCGACCGATCTCACGGTTGAATTGAAGAGGTCTGCGACGAGGGAAGAGGTGAATGCGGTGGTGAAGGCTGCTGCCGAGGGGCCCCTCAAGGGCATCCTCGTCTACACGGAGGATCCGATCGTGTCGAGCGACATCGTCACCGACCCGGCGTCATGTGTGTTTGACGCTCTCCTTACGAACGTGAACGGGAACATGCTCAAGGTCGTCGGCTGGTACGACAATGAGTGGGGTTACAGCAACCGCCTCGTTGACCTCGTGGGCCTCGTCGGCTCGAAGCTCTAGGGCACCGGCGTGAAGTCACTCGACGACCTTGTGGTTGCCGGGCGCACGGTCCTTGTGCGATCGGACTTCAATGTCCCCCTCGCCAAGGGCTCGAATGGCACCCGTGTCATCACCGACGATGGCCGGATCCGTGCGAGCCTCCCCACCATCACCCACCTGAGCCAGGCGGGGGCCAAGGTCGTCATTGTCAGCCACCTTGGCCGCCCGAAGGGTGGTCCTTCCGCCGAGTTGAGCCTAGGCCCGGTCGCTGTGCGGCTCGGTGAGCTCATGGGAGTACCGGTCGGATTTGGCAATGACATCACCGGGCCGCAGTCTCAAGCGCTGGTCGCGGCGATGCAGCCCGGCGACGTCGTATTGCTCGAGAACATCAGGTTTGACGCCCGGGAGACGAGCAAGGATCAGCAAGAGCGGGCTGCACTCGCCGCCGAGTTGGCAAGCCTCGCTGACCTGTTTGTTTCTGATGGCTTCGGCGTCGTGCACCGCGAGCAGGCTTCCGTCACCGATATCGCCCTGTTCCTGCCGAGCGCAGCGGGCCGCCTCGTCCACACGGAAGCAACCGTGTTCGCGCAGTTGCTCGCCGACCCGGCCCGGCCTTACGTCGTCATCCTCGGGGGTTCGAAGGTGAGTGACAAACTCGGCGTCATTGGCAATCTCATCGGGAGGGTGGACTGCCTGCTCATCGGCGGCGGCATGGCATTCACCTTCCTTGCGGCAGCAGGCCATCCGGTCGGGGATTCCCTCCTCGAGCCCGATCAGATCGACACGGTGAAGGGCTTTATCGAGCAGGCACGCGCGAGCGGGGTTGATCTCCTCGTCCCAGTCGATGTGGTGATCGCCGATGCGTTCTCGGCCGATGCTGCCACGCAGGTTGTCACTGCCGACGCCATTCCCGAAGGATGGCGAGGCCTAGACATTGGGCCGAAGACGGCGGCACTGTTCGCTGGGCAGATTGCTCAGGCGGCGACTGTCGTCTGGAATGGCCCGATGGGGGTCTTCGAGATGGCGCCATTCGCGTCTGGCACGAGGGCTGTTGCCGAGGCACTCGCCGCATCGAATGCCATGACCGTCGTCGGTGGTGGCGACTCAGCTGCTGCTATCCGGCTCCTCGGACTCGATGAAGCCGATTTCGGTCACATCAGCACCGGTGGCGGCGCCAGCCTTGAATTCCTCGAAGGGAAGACCCTTCCTGGCCTCGACATTCTCAAGGAGCCCTGAACCATGGCAAGTCCTGAACGCAAGACTCTGGAACGCAAGCCGCTCATAGCTGGCAACTGGAAGATGAACCTCAACCACTTCGAGGCGATTGCTCTGGTACAGAAGTTGGCGTTCGCGCTCAACGAGTCTGATTTTGCAGCAGTTGAGGTCGCGGTACTGCCACCGTTCACCGATATCCGTTCAGTGCAGACCCTCATTGAGGGTGACAAGTACGAATTGCTCTACGGCGCTCAGGACGTGTCGCAGTACGCGTCAGGTGCCTACACCGGTGAGATCGCCGCGAGCATGCTTGCCAAACTGGGATGCACCTTCGTGACCGTGGGCCATAGTGAGCGTCGTCAGCACCATGCCGAAAGCGATGCCATCGTGAATGCGAAGGCGCGGGCGGCCATCGGCGCTGGGATCGTTCCGATCGTCTGCGTCGGCGAGGGACTCGACATCCGCAAGGCCGGAATCCATGTTGCCCACGTGCTCGAGCAACTTGATGCATCGCTGGCGGGCCTCACCGCTGAGCAGGTCGCCGACCTCGTTGTGGCGTATGAGCCAGTCTGGGCCATTGGGACCGGCGAGGTCGCGACCCCTGATGATGCCCAGGAGGTCTGTGCGGCGATCAGGGCCCGCGTAAGCGATGTCTGGGGCGCTGGAGTCGCCCAGCAGGTGCGCGTGCTCTACGGCGGTTCGGTGAAGGCTTCCAACGTGGCGAGAATCATGGCAAAGGCCGATGTCGACGGTGCCCTGGTCGGGGGCGCGAGCCTAGATCCGGACGAGTTCGTCGGGATCGCCCGTTTCCGAATGCACCCGGCAGAACTCGCCGGCTGACCAGACCCGTATCCTTACCCAATGGTTCAGATCCTCACCATCGTCCTCGCCGTGATCCTTGTCATCACGAGCACCTTGCTCGTCGTCCTCATCCTGCTGCACCGTGGCAAGGGTGGGGGACTGTCGGACCTGTTCGGCGGCGGCGTCTCGTCCTCGATTGGCGGTTCGTCTGTCGCTGAACGAAATCTCGATCGCCTCACCGTTGGACTTGGCCTCGTCTGGGCAGCCAGTATCGTCGCTGTCGGACTGCTTGTCCGCACCGCCACCTGAGTTCGCAAGGTACCCGCGCACCACTGATCGTTTTGAAGGGATTCATCCATGGCCGGAGGCAGTGCGATTCGTGGCAGCCGAGTTGGGGCTGGGCCGATGGGGGAGGCGGAGCGCGGCGATGCCGCCCCGCGCATCTGGGTCTCCTACTGGTGCTCGAGGGGACATGAGTCCAAGCCAAGTTTCGCGGCCGATGCCGTAGTCCCGGAGGAGTGGGACTGCCCGCGCTGCGGACTGCCATCAGGACCGGATCAAGCCAATCCCCCCTCACCCCAGAAGGTGGAGCCCTACAAGACCCATCTGGCCTATGTGAAGGAACGCCGGTCGGACGAGGACGGCGCCGCAATTCTCGCTGAAGCCCTGGAGAAGATCCGCTTCTGAGCTGGCCTGCCTAGGCAATTACCAGAAATGCAACCTCGAGAGCGGCACCTGGCGGACTGGGTCAAGGGTGAGGGTATCGCCGTTCCACGTGACCACATCCCCCTGAGCGGACACTCGGACCTCACCCGGCTCACTGTGTCTGACAAGATCACTTGACCGGATTGTCCGGCAGCCTGATGTCGCGATCGCCCGCCGTGCCATTGGCGCGGGGCCCTGTGCCAATGCTTCGCTGTTGGATATCAGGAACGACAGGTCGCTCGGCGCCGCGCCAATCGCTCCGAACTGCTCGGCGAGGATGAGGGGCTGGGCGGAGTCGATGCTTGCATTTGGGTCCCCGGTCACCCCCCACGCTGGGAATCCGCCCTTGAGTACGAGCCAGGGCTTGGCCGCGAACATCTCGGGCCTCCACAAGGCTATGTCGGCGAGAAACCCGGGTGCGAGCCTCCCAACCTCATGAACGATGCCATGGACGATTGCCGGATTGACGGTGATCTTCGCCAGGTAGCGAAGGATTCGTTCATTGTCGTCATCCGCCTCTGAACGATCGGCCCGCCCCGGATCGGTGGAGGCGACGACCCCGGCTAGGGCGAAGGTCCGCCACCAGGTCTCACCTGCCCGCCCCATACCTTGAGCATCCGAGGAGGTCATGTGGATTACCCCTAGGTCATGCAGGCGACTTTCGGCGGCCATCGTCGCAGCGCGCACTCGGGCGCGTGCGATGCGCACGTCGCTCGCCCGGTCCGCATCCATTCCATGGCAGAACATGATCATGTCGAGATGCTCTTCTACAGCATTCAACCCATACGGGAGCGTCGGGTTCGTGGAGGAAGTAAAGATGTGGTCGTGCCCGGCGAGACGCAGGACATCAGGTGCATGACCGCCTCCGCACCCTTCGACGTGAAAGGCGTGGATCGCTCGGCCGCTGATGACAGCGATGGTGTCGGCCACCGAAAGGGTCTCGTTCAGGCCATCGGTGTGGAGCGCGACCTGAACATCGGCTTCATCCGCCATGCGAAGGGCGGTGTCGATGGTTCGCAGGGTCGCTCCGGTGTCCTCGTGCACCTTGAGACCACATGCATGGGCGTGAAGGGATTCGCGGATTGACTGCGGGTTGGAGGATGAGCCGCGACCGAGGAGTCCGATGTTCACCGGGAAGGCGTCCATTGCCCGCAGTGCACGGTCAATGACCCAGCGTGAACCGAGCCCGACCCCCCACATTGGTCCGGCCTCCTGACCTATCACCGTCGTGACTCCCGAAGAAATCTCTGCATCGAAGACGCGCGGACTCAGGCTGTGTACATGGGTGTCGATGCCACCCGGAGTCGCAATGAGTCCATCACCATCGATAACCACCGTGCTCGTCCCAACGATGAGATCGACGCCATCGCTCGTATCAGGATTGCCGGCGCGGCCAATCCCGCAAATTCGGCCCTGGCGGATCCCGATGCTCGCGACCTGCACCCCGTCCACCGGATCAAGGACGATGACATTCGTGATGACGAGGTCGCAGGAGTCGCCTGTCGTGGCCCCTCGAAGCCCGATGCCATCGCGGCCAGACTTCGCGAAGCCGACCCGGAACTCATCGTGTTCGTCGTCGACACGACTGGTGATCCGGAGTCGTAGGCCTGTGTCACCGAGGTCGACGATGTCTCCGCGGATCGGCCCGTAGGGTCGAGGGTGCGCTGTCATTGGTTCGCCTGTCGGTGCTGGATGAGCATGCTCACGGCATCATCCGCCGGGGGCATTTCCGCCGGCGATCCCGTTGCCGGCCGGGCTTGAGTATCGAGGTACCCGCAGGCGTGCAGAGTGTCGAGTGCTCGTCGGCGCAAGATGGGATCGTCAAGGGATCCATCGATAACCCCAGTATTTCCGATGACGACTCGAGACCCAGCGATCGGCTGGATTCCAAGCTCGATGGTCTCGCCCGGTTGGATCCAGATGGTGTCGCCGCTGGGGATCGCCAGGCGGTGGCCATAGGCCGCCTCGCGATCGAGACGGAGCCGCGGGTTGACCTCGGCCAGATGGATGTGCGAGGTGAGACCGATTGGCGTCAGAGCGCAATTCTCGATGCGAATGACACCGCTCGATGGGATTGCCGGTGATTCGACTACAGACGTTGAAGATTCGTGTGATGTTCTGAACGGGTCGCGGACGACCACGAGTCGAGTTCCGTCGTCGAACCGCGCCTCGACTGACACGTCCGTGACGATCTCAACGACCCCCGGAAGAACATCGGCAGCGCCGAGAACGCTGCGACCGGTCTCGCGCGCCGACACAAGATCCTTGCCGTCACGAGCGGCCTCGCACACAGCATTCGCGATGATCGCGGTCGACTCGGGGACGTTCAGTCGAAGTCCGCGAGCATGTCGCTCACGAGCGAGGAGCCCCTGGGTGTACAGGAGCAGCCGGTCCGCCTCGCCCGGGGTGAGCGCCATTCCTAACCCCCGTGAACCCGCACGCCGGATGACCAGGTGCCCAGAATCGCTATCTCATCGATCGCCATCGGATCGACGGCACGAGGATCCTTCGCAAGCCACACCACATCGGCACGTCCACCAGGGCGGAGCATCCCTTCGTCTTGCTGAGCGGTCTGCCAGCCGACCCCAGAGGTGTAGGCGGCAAGCGCTTGCTCGACACTGACGCGCTCACCCGGGAGCCAGGGCTCGTCCACCGGATCAGCTGACATACGGCGGTTGACCGCGACCTGGATGCCTGCCAGTGGGGCATAGGTGGTCACCGGCCAGTCGCTGCCAAACGAGACGGTCGCTCCGGAATCAACGAGGGTCTTCATGAGGTACTGCCGACTCGTGCGCAGCTCACCAAGTCTTGGGGCCGTCAACTCCGTCTGCCAGGAGTCGAACTTCGCCCAGTAGGGCTCGAAGTTGGCGACAACACCGAGGGCCGCAAATCGTGGCAGATCCGCATCATCGACAAGTTGGAGATGGACAATGACGGGCCGTCGGTCACGCGGACCGTTGGCGATGATTGCGGACTCAATCCCATCGAGAGCCATCCGCGCGGCCCCATCACCGATTGCGTGAATATGCGCATTAAATCCGAGGGCATCGATCGCTGTGACTGCCAGAGCGAGTTCGGCGGTATCCCAGTTCGGCATGCCCTTTGAGTGGGGGCAATCGCAGTAGGGCTCAAGGAGCGCACCCGTGCCCGATTCGATAACGCCATCGGCGAAGAACTTGATCGTGTTGGCCGACAGTGCAGGAGAGCCGTGGGCAGCGACCCGTGCGCGGTCCTCTGAGAACCCGGCGAGTTGATCTCGCCACGAATTGGGATCGGCCCAGAGCGCGAGGTCGGCGCGGAAGGTGAGGAGACCACGAGTGGAAGCCTCGATCCAGGTATTGACGTCGGCGCGTTCAACCCAGGCATCCTGAACCCAAGCGAGGCCAGAAGATGCGAATGAGCGAGCCGCGTGCTCAATGGCGGCCATCCGCATCTCGAGGGGTACCTCGGGCATGAGGTCGTAGACCGGTCGCCACGCACCCCACTCGCGCAGGGTTCCGGTCGGGTCTCCCATTTCGTCGCAGACGATCTCCCCGTCGTGCGGCTGGGTAACGCCGCGCTCATAGCCCGTGAGCCGCAGGGCGGCGCTGTTCACCCAGACGGTGTGGTAGTCGGTTGCCCGGAGGACGACCGGACGGTCCGGCACCTCGGCATCAAGCCAGGCAGCGTGGAAGATTCCACTGGGCGCGAGCGTATGGTCGAAGCCCTCGCCCCTGATCCAGGGGACCTCTGGGTGGGCCCGGGCCCACTCGCCGACCGCTCTGGCGATCCCCTGCGGGTCGCCATGGCCCCGAACCGGCGCGAACTGCTGCTCAAGGCCGCCGAAGATCGAGTGCACATGGCCGTCTCCGAACGCGTGGCAAATGAATCCGCCCTCAGCGTCGATGACGTGGTCTGCTGCCATCGAGCGTGCGGCTTGGCCGAGCGCGAGGACGCGATCTCCGACGAAGGCAATGGCATCGGTGACGGCGTAATCAGCGGTGCCGGGAATTTGCCGACCGGTCCAGACGATGGCGTTCTCGATGCGGGTGACCTTTCCTGGGCTGGTCGTGCTCACAGTGCTCCGATCGTGTCGTCAACGTGCCGATGGTTGTCGTGATGATGTGGTTACCCCCGGGCTCGGGTGGCAGCGCGAATGAGCCGCGGTGCCACCCGAGCGGGGTGGGTGACCTGCACTTGCCTTTCTTGGATGGACTACTTCTTAAAGGTGGTCCAGACCTGGTCGTACAGGTCGATGGCCTCAACGGAGCAACCCGGGGTCGGCTTCGCCAGAGCGGCGTTTTCCGCCGACATGACGACTGCTGGGTCGCCGGCGATCTCGGCATCCATGAAGGCGTCCGAACCAGTGATGCCGTTGTCGTAGCCGACGAAGTTGGTCGCCTCGCCGATGTTTGCGGGATCCATCATCCAGTTGATGAAGATCTTCGCGTTGTCAACGTTCTGGGCTCCTACTGGCACCGCGAAGTTGTCCTGCCAGAGGTTGAGACCCTCGGACGGGAATGCGTATTCGAGCCCAGCGTTGTCGGCCTTGGCTCGGTGGAAGGCACCGTTCCACATCATGTGCATTGACTGTTCGCCACTCGCCATACGGCCGATGACACCGTCTGAGTTGATGACGGCAACGCCTGGCTTCCAGTCCGCGAGCAGGCTCTCGACCTTGACGTAGTCGGCCTTGTCGGTGGAGCAGGGCTGGGCGCCGACGGCACGCAGGGCCGCGTGGACGACCTCGACCTGATCGTTGAGTGTGCCAACTTTACCGGCGGCAGGGCTGCTCGGTGAGAAGAAGTCGGCCCAACTCGTGACTGGCCCGCCGGTCTTGCTGGGGTCGTAGGCGATGCCTGTGGTGCCGTACATGTACGGCGCCGTGTAGCCGCGTCCCTGATCGAAGTAGACGTCAAGGAACGCTGGCTTGATGTTCTGGCCGTTGGGGAATGAAGCCGGATTCACCTGCTCGAGCAAGCCGAGTTCGATCATCTGGGCGACCATATAGTCACTCGGGACGATGACGTCGTAGTTGGCACCACCGGCCTGGAGCTTGGCGAGCAGGGTCTCGTTTGAGTCGAAGTTATCGAGGTTGACCTTGATGCCTGTCTCGGTCTCGAAGCGCTTGAGCACCTCAGGCGAGATGTAGTCGGTCCAGTTGTAGAGGTTGAGTTCACCTCCGTTTGCGGTCGGGAAGTCAGCTGCGGGAGCTGACGCAGCCGCCTCACTTGCTGCTGGTGCAGCAGGCTCGGTCGCGGCGGCACCGGCCGGGGTGGCCTCGCCTCCGCATCCGGCCAGGATCATGACGCTGGCTGCGCTCAGCGCGAACGCTGCGGCGAATCCGCGTCGTGTCTTCATTGCGATCATTCCTTATCTCCTTTTTCGGGCCAACAGATAGGACAGTGAAACGATGAGGATGCTCGCGACGAGCATGAGGGTGGACAATGCATTGACTCCTGGGGTGACAGCGTTGCGGATCATCCCAAAGATGTAGACGGGCAGGGTGGTGCCGCCAGGGCCGGCGAGGAAGTACGACACGATGAAGTCGTCGAGGCTGATGATGAAGGCGAGAAGTGCACCGGCGACGATTCCCGGTGCGAGGAGCGGCAGTGTCATGCGCCGGAAGATCGTGAACTCGCCCGCGCCGAGATCCGCGGCAGCCTCGTAGACCGCAGGGTCGACGCCACGCAGCCGGGCTCGGATCGGTAGGAGTGCGAACGGGACGCAGAAGGCGATGTGAGCCAGCGTGATGGCATTGACCCCGAGTGGGATGCGACTTTGGACAAACAGGGCGAGCGTGCCGATCGCGAACACGATCTCAGGGATGATGAGGGGTGCGCCGATAAGGGTCCATGCGAAGGTACGACCGGCTCGAGCCATCGTAAGCAAACCGATCGCGAGTCCGGTGGCGAGCACCACGGAGACAATGGTGGCAACGACACCGATTCTCAGCGAGTTGAAGAGGGCACGCTGGATGTCGTCGTTGCCGAGCACCTCGGAGTACCACGAGAAGGTAAATCCGCGCCACACGCTCACGACGCGGTTTGAGTTGAACGAGTATGCGACGACGACGACTAAAGGGAGGTACAGAAATACGAACACGAGGTATGAGACGGCCTTGAAGGTCGGGAAGTCGCGCAGTCCCGGGCCGACCCCACCGTTTCGTCGGCGCTTTCGACCCCTCGTCGGCATGCTGTCCATCGTCATATGAGGGCCTCCCATCCACCTCGGCCTGCCGCCCGACTCGCACGCTTTGCGACGACGGCGAAGATGACCAGGACAAGCAGGGTGATGACGAGGAGGAGCACGGACAGGGCTGCACCGAATGGCCAGTTGCGGGAGGCTCCGAACTGGGCCGCGATGACGTTGGCGATCATTGAGGTTTTGCCACCGCCAAGGAGTTCGGGAGCGAGGTAGGAGCCGAGCGCGGGGATGAAGACAAGGACCATTCCGGCGATGATCCCGGGTCTGATGCTGGGGAGGACAATACGTCGCAAGACTGTCCACTTTGCGGCACCGAGGTCGTAAGCGGCTTCCGCCAAGCGGAAGTCGAATCGCTCTGCACTGGCGTAGATCGGAAGGATCATGAACGGAAGGAACGTGTAGACGAGCCCGACCACGGTGGCGAACGGCGTGTAGAGCATCGCAATGGGTTCGTCAATGATGCCAATGCCCTTGAGAAGTCCGTTGATCGGTCCGTTGTCGTTGAGGATGATGATGAAGGAGTACGTGCGGATCAGCAGGCTCGTCCAGAAGGGGATCGTGACGGCGAAGACGAGGGCGGTGCGGCGCTCGGGCGCACGGGTCGCGAGCCACAGCGCGATCGGTATTGAGAGGACGAGGCAGACGACGCTCGTGATGATTGCGTACCAGAAGGAGTTCGCGATGATTTGGAGGTACGTCGGGTCAAAGGATCGTCCTCCTGAGAGGGACTCGCTGAAGAGCAATTCGGTGTACGGGGTGAGGCTGAACTGCCACTTGACCCCGACCCCGAGTTTCGCCCGGCTGAGGAATGAATAGACGAAGATGATGACAAGCGGGAGGAACACCAGCGCGATGAGATACACGACGCCCGGAAGTCCGCTCCACCAGGAACCCTGCCCGGCTTGACGTCGCTGCCGAGCCGTGGCGGACCACGGTGCCTTCATCAGTCGGCCACCACGGTGAGTGATCCCTCGGCGAAGCTGACGCTGACCCGGTCGCCGATGCGGGGCGGCTGGACCCCCTGCGATGGCACCCGAGAGACGATGCTTACCGCCGCGTTTACTGCTGTGCCTGAAGCCGCGGCAACCGCCTCGACCCTCATGTCGCCACCCACGTACGACACATCGATGATCTTGGCCGACCCCACCGGATCGAGCTGGAGAGAGACGTTCTCGGGGCGCACGGCTACGTGAACCTGACCGAGGGCGGCCTGAGTGTCGGGCATCAGCCGATCGCGTGGAACAAAGCCCACGGATTCAATGACCAGACCGTAGGTATCGAGGGCTCCCGTGAGGACATTCGCCTCGCCGATGAAGTCGGCGACGAAACGGCTGCATGGGCGCAGATATACCTCGCGAGGTTCGCCTACCTGCACAATCCTGCCATCGTTGAACACGGCCACCTGATCACCCATCGCCATCGCCTCGTCTTGATCATGGGTAACGAGGACGAAGGTGATCGATGTTTCGCGCTGGAGACGTTTGAGCTCTGACTGCATGCCACGGCGCAATTTAAGGTCCAGCGCGGAAAGCGGCTCGTCGAGAAGAAGGACCTCCGGTTCCTTGGCCAGGGCTCTCGCGAGAGCCACGCGCTGTTGCTGACCGCCTGAGAGCTGAGAGGGCTTACGTGAGCCGAGGCCAGAGAGGTGCACCATGTCGAGGGATTCGCCGACCTTGCGCTTAATGATGTCGCCGGGAACCTTGTCCATCTGCAGTCCAAAGGCGATGTTCTGTGCCACGGTCATGTGGGGGAACAGGGCGTACGACTGAAACACCGTGTTAACCCGCCGACGCCAAACCGGCATGTTGTCGATGCGTTGCCCCCGAAGGTCGATCCGTCCGGAGTCTGGGGACTCGAGGCCGGCTATGCAGCGCAGCAGGGTCGTCTTGCCGCATCCCGAGGGACCGAGGAGCACCATGAAGGATCCGTCGGCGATATCCAAACTCACCGAATCGAGGGCGCTGATCTGGCCGCCCTCGGGTGTTTGGAATGTCTTCGTGACGTCCCGCACGCTGAGCGCCGGAGCCGAAGCGTCCAAGGGTTCCTCCGAAATGGTTGACGTCAAGCACACGTGACCCACAGACTAACGACGTTAGGAAGACCGTGGTTGGTCCTTTACCAAGTCGTAACATCACAGAGGAGTCAGCCGAGCGTGTTGCTGAGAACAACTGCTCGACCCGGGGTCACCCGCGAACTCATCGGCGAGGCTGCCCTCGCAATCCTCGACGAGTCCAAGAGCGAGTCTGCGCTCACGATGCGCGTTCTCGCTGCACGACTCGGCGTTCAAGCCCCATCGCTGTATGCGCACGTGAGCGGGATTGACGACGTCATCACCCTTGTTCATAGACGCATCAACGCCGGCATTGACACGAGCGTGCTTGCGGCCAGCGAGGACCTCGGCGACCTACGCATCATGGCAAGGAGCTACCTGAACTGCTACCGCAACCATCATGTTGCCGCGACGATCATCGTGTCACGGGCGATCAACGAGGATTATGCGCTAGCAATTTACGAGCCGATCGCAGCCTTTTTCGAGCGGTTTGGGGTACCTGCACCTTCGATCATGCCGGTCATGGCACTCCTCGATTCCTTGGTGCTGGGCTCGGCCGTGGAGCCGTTCAGTGCTGGCTTCATCGGCTCGGCGCAGTCCTATGACGCCCAGTTCCCAGCGATCGGCCGAGCCCTTCGCAGTAGTCCGCGCAAGCACATTGACGAATCGGGGTTCGAGTTGGGGATGACCGCGCTGTGCGCCATGATCGAGCAGATGCGGGACATAGCAGGGTCATGATGTGTCGGGGATCAAGCGATCGGTCGCCCGAAATCGAGCGGGAGCGCCGCAGCCGCTGCCTCATCGATGAAGAACATGGTGCGGTCACGGCCACAGACCCCGGCTGCTGGCACCTGAAGTGGGCCTGACTCTGGGTCCAGTGCGAGGCGCACGGCTTCCGCTTTCTCGGTCCCGCTCGCAAGAACCCACACCTCGCTCGCCGCATTGATGGCTGGCAGGGTGAGGGTGATGCGGGTCGCAGGGGGCTTCGGCGAATCGTGCACGGCGGCGGTTGACCGGTCAGTCACGCGGAGCGAAGGATAGCCGGGGAACAGGCTTGCGACGTGGGAGTCAGGGCCGATGCCGAGCAGAACGACATCGAACCGAGGAACCTGACCGTCATCCGCGGGCCTAGCTTGCGCTCTCATTTGATCGGCGTAGTGCTGCGCGGAATCCTCCGGGCTCGTCGAGCGGTCAGGGCCCTCGATTGCATGAACATGCCGCGGGTCGACACCGACCTGATCGAGGAGTGCTGAGTTGGCGGCGGTGTCGTTTCGATCTGGATCTCCAGACGGTAGGTATCGCTCGTCGCCCCACCAGAATTCGACGTGAGCCCAGTTGACGGCGTCGCGACCGGGCTCACGTGCGGTGGCGGCGAGAACTGCCGTCCCGACTCCGCCGCCCGTCAGGACAATGCGCGCGAAGCCGGAGGCTTCCTGAGCTTCGACGATGCGGGTGATGAGTTTCGCAGCGACCGACAGGGCCAATGCTTGCGCCGCAGGGTACCGCAGTACTTCACGATGGGTCACGGGATGGTGTCGAGTGCGTCGAGGGTGCTGGCATAGGTGTCATCAGGATCGAGGCGGCGTAGCTCCTCGCTCAGCAAGGCGGCAAGGTCACGACGAGGAATTGCTACGGTTGAATCTGGGAACCCGGGTCGGATTAGCGTCGCGGTGCGGCTATCGGAACGCTGGATGGTGATGTTGCCATCCGGGGTCGTGAGGAACACAGAGGTCACACCAGGACCATCGTCGACGCGAACCTCACTTGGGGCGCCGAGTGCGGCACCGAGCCAAGCCGCGAGAAGTGGCAGGCTCGGGTTGGCGTGCTCGCCGCTCACGATGATGGCCGAGACTTGGCCGACATTCTGGTCAAACATGGAGGCCAGAACTGAGCGCCACGGCGTGATGCGGGCCCAGGCGAGGTCTGTATCGCCGGGTATGTAGCCAGACTTGCGCGCGTGAAGTTCGCTGATCGGATCGGCAGCCGCTGCCGCGTCGGTGATGCGGCGCTGCGCATGGCGACCGATGAGATCATCGGACGGCACGCTGGGGGAAGCACCCGGCCAGTAGGCAACGATGGGCGTATCAGGCAGGAGCAAGGGGACTGCCACGGAGTTTGCATGCTCCGCTAGTTGTCCGCGAAGTCGCAGCACAGCGACCTCGCCGGGGCCTTGGTCACCACCCACCTGAATTTCGGCGTCGAGACGAGTGACCGTGCTTTCGGGACGCGGGACGAGCGTCACGATCCTCATCGGATGCTGGCGGGCGGCGGTGACTGCTGCTGAAGTCGCGTCAGACTGGGAGTCCTCGTCGGCCATGATGAGGAGGGTCAAGACCATCCCGGTGGTTGGTGACCCCATTCGACGTCGCTCCGCCGCGATCGCTGCCGAGACAGCACCGCCGCTCGTGTCCTCGAGCCGAATCATGGCCGCCTCCAGACCCGTCCATCGAGATTTACCATGTCGTACTGCGAGTGAGGCCCCCACCCGCCCGAGACATATTGATCAGGCTGGCCTTGCTCACTCCACCGATCGAGCACCGGGTCCAGGATCCGCCACCCGAGCTCGACCTCCTCATGCCGCGGGAAAAGCGGAGGATCGCCAAGGAGCACGTCAAGGATGAGTCGCTCATAGGCTTCCGGACTCGAGTCGACGAATGACTCCCCGTATTGAAAGTCCATCGTGACGTCACGCACCTCGATGGAAGAGGTGTTTGGCACCTTGGAGCCGAAACGCACGGTAATGCCCTCATCCGGTTGGATCCGGAACACAAAGGCATTGTTGCCGAGCTCCTCGACGGCCGTGGATTCAAACGGCAGGTGCGGTACGCGCTTGAACACGACCGCAACCTCGGTGACCCGGCGGCCGAGCCTCTTGCCGGTGCGCAGGTAGAACGGCACGCCAGCCCAACGCCGGTTGTCGATATCTAGGCGCAGCGCTGCGAATGTCTCGGTGGTCGATTCGGGGGAGATGCCGTCCTCCTCGAGATAGCCCTTCACCGGGATGCCGCCCTGCCATCCAGCGGTGTACTGCCCACGAGATGAATGCAAATCGATGTTCTTCGGGAGTCGGATTGCCCGGAGAACCTTCTCCTTCTCGGCCCTGACGTCGTCGGGGGAGAAGGAGAGTGGCTCCTCCATAGCGGTGAGGGCGAGCAGTTGGAGGAGGTGGTTTTGCATGACGTCACGGGCTGCGCCGATGCCGTCGTAGTAGCCGGCACGACCGCCTATACCGATGTCCTCGGCCATCGTAATCTGGACGTTGTCGACGTAGTTGCTGTTCCAGATGGGCTCGTACATGGCGTTCGCGAATCTCACCGCCAAGATGTTCTGGACAGTCTCCTTGCCGAGGTAGTGGTCGATGCGGAACACCGAGCCGGACGGGAAGACGTCGCCAACAACTTGATTGAGCTCCTCGGCACTCGCGAGATCGTGCCCGAAGGGCTTTTCGATGACGACGCGTCGCCAGGCGCCCGGTGCGCTCGTCGCGAGGCCGGAGGTTTTCAGGTGCTCAAGCACAACGGGGAAGAGGCCCGGCGGGATCGACAGGTAGAAGGCGTGGTTGCCGTTCGTTCCGCGTGTGAGATCGAGGTCAGCGACAACCCTGCTCAACTCCTCGTACGCGGCGGGATCCGCAAGTTCGCCAGAGACAAAACGGATCCCCTCGGAAAGTTGCCGCCACGTGTCTTCGCTGAACGGGGTTCGGGAGTGCTCGCGTACAGCATCGTGAACAATCTGTGCGAAGTCCTCGTCCTCCCAATCGCGCCGAGCAAACCCCACGAGGGCGAAACCCGGAGGCAGTAGCCCGCGGTTGGCGAGGTCGTAGATAGCTGGCATGACCTTCTTGCGAGCCAGATCGCCGGTGACGCCGAACAACACGACACCGCACGGACCCGCCACCCGGGGTAGCCGGCGATCGAGGGGATCGCGAAGTGGATTCGTCATGTCGCATCTAGGACTCGGGCGACCGTTGACCTGAGCGACTCCCAGGAGTCGATGAACTTCGCGACCCCTTCGACCTCGAGCTTCTCGCACACCTCAGATTCGTTGATTCCGAGCCGAGCAAGGTCCTGCCAGACGGCGGCGGACTCGATGGCCATGCCGGTGACTGTGTCGCCCAAGACAAGGCCATGGTCTGCAACAGCCTCAAGCGTCGGCTCAGGCACGGTGTTGACACAGCCGTCAACCGCGAGGTCGATCACGTATCGGGTGTCGAGGTAGGCGGGATCCTTGACACCGGTCGAAGCCCACAGTGGCCGCTGCGGATGTGCGCCCTGATCGGCCAGAGCGAGCCATGCTGGAGTGGCGAGTGATGCAATGTGTGCGGCCCAAGCCAGACGGGCGTTCGCGATCGCGGCACGGCCCCGCAGCGCGGCAGCCTCATCGGTTCCAAGGGCGTCGAGTCGAGCGTCGACTTCCACGTCGACGCGGCTCACAAAGAACGAGGCCACCGAGTGAATCGCAGCAAGGTCTCGTCCGGCGGCCGCGGCCTGTTGCAGACCCTCCTCGAAGGCGCTCACCACCTCGAGGTAACGCTCGACCGCGAAGATCAGGGTGACATTGACGCTGATGCCTGCGGCAATCGTCGCGGTGATAGCGGGGAGCCCGGCTTTGGTCGCGGGAATCTTGATGAGGGCATTGGGTCGGTCGACGGTCGACCAGAGAGATCGGGCCTGCGCGATGGTGGCCTCGGTATCGTCGGCGAGCCTCGGGTCGACCTCGATTGAAACGCGACCATCGACGTGCCCGCTGGCGACCCAGACCTCATAAAGAACATCGCACGCGGCGCGGACGTCGTCGGTGGTGAGGCGCCGAATGGCGGAGTCGACATCGGCGCCAGCCGCCGAGAGGGTCGCGAGGTCGGCTGCGTAGGCGGCAGCCCCACCCGAGATGGCTTTTTCGAAGATCGATGGGTTTGTCGTGACCCCGCGCACGCATCGAGTGTCGACGAGTTGGGCAAGTCCACCGGAGTCGATTCGATGGCGGTCAAGATCATCGAGCCAGATAGACACGCCGAGGGCGGTCAACTCCACTAATGGTGCCGGTGATGTCATGCGCTGCTCCCTCGTGGCCCGGTGCTACGGGCGAATCGATATGACTGCGGCCGCGACGACCGCGTCGACGGTGATGCCGAACTCCTCAAACAGGACCTGCTGGTCGGCGCTGGCGCCGAAGTGATCGATGCCGATGATGTGCCCACGGTCGCCGACGTACTTCCACCAACCAAGGGTGCTGCCAGCCTCGATCGCAACCCGGGCTCGAACTGAGGGGAGCAGCACGGAATCGCGATAGGCCTCATCCTGCTCATCGAACCATTCGAGGCACGGCATCGAGATGACGCGACTGCTGATGCCGTCGGCCTTGAGACGGTCGTGGGCGCCCACGGCCAACTGCAGCTCGGAACCCGTCGCGAGGAGGAGAACCTGGGGGTCTGGCGAATCGAGCAGGACGTAAGCACCCTGCCGAACGCCGTTGAGCGCGACGTCTGCGGCGACGAGGGTCGGCAGGTTCTGCCGGGTGAGGACGAGGCCGACCGGGGTACGTCGCGACAGGGTGGCGTGCCATGCCGCGGAGGTCTCATTCGCGTCGGCGGGGCGGACGATGCTCAGGCCCGGTACGGCTCGCAATGACCAGAGGTGCTCGACCGGCTGGTGGGTCGGGCCGTCCTCGCCGAGGCCGATCGAGTCATGGGTCCAGACGAAGATGCTCGGCAGTTGCATGAGGGCTGCGAGCCGGACGGCCCCACGCATGTAGTCGCTGAAGACCATGAACGTTCCGCCGAAGGGACGGGTGAGTCCGTCGACCGCAATGCCGTTGAGGATTGAACCCATGGCATGCTCGCGGATGCCGAAGTGCAGGATGCGTCCGTAGGGTGAAGCACCGGGCAAGGTCGAGCTGGCGGGCAGGAAACTACCGCCGCCCTCGATAGTCGTGTTGTTTGATTCGGCGAGGTCGGCGGAGCCTCCCCAGAGTTCGGGCATGACGTCAGCAACGGCGTTGATGACCTCGCCGGAGGCCTTGCGGGTGGCAACCGAACCACCGAGGTCGTAGTGCGGGAATGCAGCATCGAACTCGGCCGGGAGTTCGTTGGCGACGAGCCGATCGAGCAACTCGGCGCGCTGCGGCTCACTTGCCCGCCACAGATCGAATTGAGCTTGCCACGCAGAACGACCTGCCGTCACACGAGAGGCGAGCGCCGATCGCACATTGGCGAGTATTGCCGGATCGAAGGCGAAAGACTCCTTTGGATCCAGACCGAGTGCGGTCTTGGTGGCGGCCACTTCTGCCGCACCTAGGGCGGAGCCGTGGGCCTTGGCGGTGTTTTGCGCGTTGGGGGCTGGCCACGCGATGGTGGTCCGCATCCGGATGAAGGTCGGTCGGTCGGGCTCGACGGTCGCTGCCATGAGTGCGGAGAAGAGACCCTCGCGGTCGATGTCGCCGTCGGGCAGGCGGTCGACACTGTGGGTTGCCCAGCCGTAGGCGGCGTAACGCGCTAAGACATCCTCAGTGAAGGCAACCGCAGTATCGCCTTCGATCGAGATGTGGTTGTCGTCCCATATGACGCACAGTCGGTTGAGCCGCTGGGTGCCTGCAAGGGACGATGCTTCGGAGGTGACGCCCTCCTCAAGATCCCCGTCGGAGGCGATCACCCAAATTCGATGGTCAAAGGGGCTGTCACCGTCCGGGGTATTGGGGTCGAATAGCCCGCGCTCGTAGCGTGCCGACATGGCCATGCCGACCGCCGTCGCCAGACCCTGCCCAAGGGGACCAGTGGTCGTCTCAACGCCCGAAGTATGCCCGAATTCCGGGTGTCCAGGCGTGCGACTGCCCCAGGTACGGAAGGACTCGAGGTCTTCCATGCTCAGGCCATAGCCCGACAGGAACAACTCGCTGTACAGCGTGAGGCTCGAATGGCCGGCGGACAGGACGAACCGATCGCGGCCAAGCCAGCGGGGGTCACTCGGATCGTGCCGCATGACGCGTTGGAACAGCAGGTAGGCCGCGGGGGCGAGGCTCATGGCGGTACCGGGGTGGCCGTTTCCCACCTTCTGAACTGCGTCCATCGCAAGGGCCCGAAGATGCCGCACTGCTGATTCATCGGTCTGTGTCCAGGCCAGGTGGGCTGTCTGCGAGTCCAAGGCTTCAGGCGGCGTCATGGTTAAACCCTAGCCAATGCGCCCTACGGAATTGCTGTCCCTTCGAGGACCGACGATGCCCATTGGGCGATATCTGACTACGCTCGTTACGTGACGCTTGCAGCCGCCCCGCTCGCTGTCCCCGGAGGGTCGAAATTCCGGGCTCATCTTGCATTGACGAAGCCCCGAATCATCGAGCTTCTCCTCGTGACGGCTATACCGACGATGTTCCTTGCCGCAGATGGCCTTCCGAGCCTGACGATGACCATTGCAGTCCTGCTCGGTGGCGCCCTCGCCGCCGGTGGCGCAAACACCCTGAACAGCGTGTACGACCGGGATATCGACGCCCTCATGCACCGGACTGAGTCCCGTCCGGCTGCCGTCGGCTCAATTTCTGTCCGTGCCGGGGTCATCCAAGGACTCGTGCTCAGCCTGCTGAGCGCGATCGTGCTCGCGTGGCTGGCGAACTGGCTTTCAGCGGCGCTGGCCCTCGCCGCCGTCCTCATGTATGTCCTCGGCTACACCATGATCCTGAAGCGCCGCACCTCGCAGAACATCGTCTGGGGCGGTGCCGCCGGCTGCATGCCCGTGCTCATCGCCTGGTCCGCAGTCACTGGGGGGTTGTCCTTAACTCCGGTTGTTCTGTTTCTCATCGTGTTTTTCTGGACGCCACCGCATTACTGGCCACTGGCAATGAAGTACCGAGATGACTACGCCAACGCAGGTGTTCCCATGCTGCCGGTTGTGCGCACCAACCTGCAGGTGACTGCAAGCATCATTTGGTACTCGTGGGTGATGGTGGCGGTTTCATTGTCGCTCGTGTGGATTGCCCCGATGGGCTGGGTCTATGGCGTAACAGCGCTCGTCGTCGGCATCGTCTTCATCGTGATGGCGTACCGGCTACGTGCCGCCGCCAAGCGCGAGGATTCGAACATCAATGACACGGCAATGCGCCTGTTCCACTGGTCGATCACCTACCTCTCGCTCCTCTTCCTAGCCGTGGCAATCGACCCCTTCCTCAACTAACCCCCCGCTTCATCTGACCCAGATTCCGGGGCAGATGAAGCAAATAGAACCGATTCACTGCGAATGTGTTCATCTCGCCCAATGGACTCGATCGTGGCTACGGTTTCATGAAGTCGCTACCCTGACCGAATGAGCGAGATGTCGGTGTGCCCCGAGTGCGCGAGCGAGTTCACCTACGAGATGGGAGACTTCCTGGTGTGTTCGCTGTGTGCCCACGAATGGTCGACCGGTGCTGGTGGCTCTGACGGTGACACGGAATTTGGCTTGCCGGGAGTGTCGGTCATCAAGGATTCGGTGGGGAAGCCTCTAGCCGACGGCGACACAGTGACGATCGTCAAGACCCTGAAGGTGAAGGGGAACCCGAGTGATATCAAGGTCGGCACAAAGGTCC
>CAMDKQ010000003.1 GCA_945901095.1 Bifidobacterium breve | reverse complement strand
GGAAGGTCAGCCGGCGAAAGCCCGATGGTGATGCGGGCTGCTGGCCAAGTGGCGCCGATATTGCCGATGGCTGAGCGCGCACGCCAACGCGCCTCAGTGACCGAGGCCCCCGCGAGGCCAACAACCCCGACACTTGGGAGACCCTGCGCCACGTCAACCTCCACCTTCACCATGACCCCGGCGATCCCGGTTGTGACGACCCCCCACACCTCGGCGAGGCTCATCACTCAACTCCGCGCAGATGCTCGACCACGGGAGCACCCGACAACTTCTGGAGGACTGAGATGACATCGAGTCGAACCGACGGTGCGTGTACCTCGTGCTCAGCGAGCCATCGGTAGGCGAGGTGGCGCATGCGGCGGAGTTTGCGAGGGGTGATGGACTCTGCTGGATGACCGAAGGCGAGCGAGCTTCTCGTCTTCACCTCGACGAGCACGAGGGTCGCACCCTCGCGAGCGACAATGTCGATCTCACCTTCAGAGCATCGCCAATTGCGCTCAACGACCGCGATGCCGAGGCCTTCGAGATGTCGTGTCGCTACCTCTTCGCCGTACTGACCCAGCGCGCTTGTGCGTCGCATGTCCTCACCCCCTGCGGTACAACCTCCCGCCTCCACGCTGACCTAGGCCACCTCGACTTGCGACCCTGTGGATGCCGCCCGTCCGGAAGTTCCGTGGGGATAACGCGTTCCCCTACGGACGCGTTCCCCTACGGACGCGTTCCCCTACGGACGCGCGCGCCCGACCGAGTCAGACGGTGGGAATGCTGACCGTCAGCAGGGCTCCCCGCCCCGTTCCGTTACTCGCCGCGGTCAGCGAGCCCCCGTGGTCACTCACGACGGCGCGGGCGATCGTCAGACCCAGACCACTGCCACCGCCATCGCCGCTCATTCGGGATGGATCGACGCGATGGAATCGCTCGAACACCGAGGTCAGCTGGTCAGCCGGGATCCCCTCCCCCGAATCACGCACGCGGATCTCGAAGCATTCACCCGCCACGAGCGCGGCGACGTCAACCACGCCCCCGGGCGGCGTGTGCCGAAGCGCATTGTCCAGGAGGTTCGCGAGAACCTGCTGGAGCCTGATGTCGTCACCAAGGATCCACGCAGGTTCGGGGCATGCGACAAGGCTGAGCGCCACTCCCTTGGCCTGGAACCGAGGCATGACCGCGGACAGTGCGGCCTCCGCCACGCCGCGCCCGTCGAGCCGGCTCAGCGTCAGTCCGAGTGCATGCTCCTCGGCGGCAGCAACCTCGCGCAGGTCGGTCGCGAGTCGGCGAAGCCGGTCGACCTGATCTCGCATCGTCGCCCAGGATGCCGCATCGTGGGCGAGAACCTCGTCCTCCATCCCGTCGATATAGGCCTCGAGCGTGGCCAACGGCGTACGAAGCTCATGCGCGAGGTCCGCGAACAGCCGGGTCCTCGTGGTCTCGGTCTCCGCGAGCCGCTGAGACATGTGGGCGAATGAGCCGGAAAGCTGGACGAATTCTGCGCTGAACGTGACCGAGGGGACGGTCACCTCGTAATGACCGGCGGCGACTGCCTCCGCTGATTGGGCGAGTTCCTCCACCGGGCGCGCAACGCGTCGCACAATGAACCACGAGACGAGCCCGGCGGCAATGAGGGAGGCGACAGCCGCTATCGCGGCCGCGATGCCGAGGGACGATGCGAACGCCTCTTCAGCGTGCATATTGACCTCCGGATCCTGAACTCCCCCCTGCATCAGGTGCTCGTGGAAGAGACTTGGCGCCACCAGCGCCGCAGCTACCACGAGGGTGAATGCGCCGACGCTCACCACGACCGCTTGGGCGATCATGAGCTTGGTAGCGAGCCTCGGTGACCGCCGCGTCATCGTTTGTCGCGTCGTCATTCGCCGACTCATCCCGGCCCCATCCCGTAGCCCACTCCGCGGACGGTGCGGATAAACCTCGGCTCGGACGCATCGTCGCCGAGTTTCATTCGCAGGTGCCCGATGTGCACGTCGACAACGTGCTCGTCCCCGAACCATCCTGGGCCCCACACAGCCTCAATAAGCTGCCTTCTCGTCAGCGCCGCACGGCGTCGCGATGCCATTGCGACCAGCAGGTCGAACTCAGTCCTCGTCACCTCGATGAGGCTGCCGTCGACGTGCAGGGTTCGCGCCTCAGCGTCGAGGCAGAGCCCACCCACCTCGATCTGCACGGCAGAGCGATCGTCCGTCGAGGAGACGCGCGGCCGGCGCAGCATGGCCCGGACTCGTGCGATGAGCTCCCTCGGGGAGAACGGCTTCACGAGGTAATCGTCTGCCCCCATTGACAGCCCGAGGACCTTGTCGACCTCCTCATCGCGGGCCGTAAGCATGATGATGTAAGCATCTGAGAACTGCCGAATCCGGCGACAGGCCTCAATGCCGTCGAACCCGGGGAGCATGATGTCGAGCAGGATGAGGACGGGTGCGAGTTCGCGGGCCGACTCAACTGCGTCTGGCCCCGAGTGGGCGACAGAAACGTCAAAGCCCTCACGCACCAGGTAGCTGCTCACCACTCCGGTGAGCGGGACCTCGTCATCCACGACGAGGACGCGCAGCCCAGCTATCACCTCGACACCTCCCGCAGCCATCGCCTACCAGGGCGCCACAAACAAACGCTCATTACGGCACGAAGGCGATCCTGCGCACAGTACTCCCGCTCGACCTTCATCAAATCTTCATGGGTTGTCCCGGGCTCCTGTCGTGGCCAGGGCACCGGCTCTGCGCGAGTTCGATGAACTCCGCCCGCTCAGCGACCGGCGTGCAGGCCGAGAGGATCCGGTCGAGCGCCCGATCCGCGACAGCCTCTAGACGGCGACATTCAGTACGTTGAGAAGCTCAACCACGCGGCGGTTGATGTCGTCACGGATGGGCCGGACATCGTCGACGCTGTGGCCTGCGGGGTCCGAGACCTGCCAGTCCTCGTAACGCTTGCCGGGGAAGATCGGGCAGACGTCGCCACAACCCATGGTGATGACGACGTCGGCGGCGCGCACAATCTCATCTGTCCAGGGCTTCGGGAATTCGTTGGAGATGTCTATTCCAACCTCTGCCATCGCCGCCACAGCAGCGGGGTTCACGGCGTTGCCGGGCTCTGATCCTCCGGACCAGGCGATGGCATTGTCCCCCGCAAGTTCTTTGAAGAAGCCGAGGGCCATCTGGGATCGACCGGCATTGTGAGTGCACAGGAACAGCACCACGGGACGCTGGTCGTCGCTCTTGCCCTCGACCCGAGCAAGCGCCGTGAGTCGTTCACGGGCGAACCTTTCGGCGAACATCGGGAGGTACGTGACGTTGTTCAGTCGCCCCGCGAACTCGTCGTACGAGGTGAGCAGGAAGCCCTCGATGGTTTCGGCGCTGAAGACGCCGTCGAAGTTCTTCTGGAGTACGAGGGAGGACGAGCGCAGGGTGCTCGCATGGAGTTCGGGAATGTCGTCGCGGTAGTGGCTGGAGGTCATCGGCTTGCCCTTCTGGATGAGATTCTGCTTCGGCGATAACGCACGCGTGGAGCCAGTTGACTGACCCGTTCGCGCAGTTCCTCAACGACTGCGTCGAATGCCACGGGGGTGCCAGTTGCAGCCGGGTCGGGGATGGACCAGTGCATCCGGATGTTGCCCAAAGCAGTGAGCTCCTCGTTGACGGCATCGCAGACCGACACAACCACGTCGTCCGTGCGAAGAACGTCCACGATGCGCTGCGGGGGACGCTCCTCGAGGCGCAGGCCGAGGCGGCTGGCCGCCTGGAGGGCTCCTGGGTTGATCCTGCCCGCGGGGTGCGTGCCGGCCGAGGCACTAGGGACGTCGCTTGCTTCGCGCCAAAGTGCTTCTGCCAGAACGGACCGTGCGGAATTGTGGGTGCACACGAACAGCACGCGAGGGGCCTCAAGGAACCCTGGTTCTGGGAGAAGACCGGCCATGCCATCCGCTACGGCGTGGACGTAGGTGCGACGCCTGTCGTTCTTGGACTGCACGCGCCGGACGAGGCCGGCTGTCTCCAGCACCTTGAGGTGGTGAGCCAACAGATTTCCCGGCACCTCGAGCGCGGCGGACAAGGCGTCAGGGGACAAATCCTGGACTGCAAGCAGGTCCATGGCACCGAGGCGGGTCGGATCACCCAAGGCTGCCAACGCCCGGGCCCGGCGCTCACGGCGCTCCACCCATGCGGTAGGATTCGAGTCAACGTTCATTGAGTCAACCATGACTGAACAATGAGGGCTTGTCAAGTGAAACGGGAGACAATCGATGGCTCACACCCTCCTGCGCCGCGCGAGTGGCGAGTTTCTCGGCACCTGCTTGCTCGTAGCGACGGTCGTGGGCTCGGGAATCATGGGCACCCTGCTCAGCGACAACCTCGCTGTCACCCTGCTCATAAACGCGCTTGCGACAGTCGCCGCACTCGGTGTCCTCATCTGGGCCATCGGCCCCATCTCCGGGGCGCAATTCAACCCAGTCGTTTCAGGCGTCGAAATGGTGCGTCGTGAAATGCCGTTGGGCGAAGGATTCCTCTACATCGCCGCACAGATTGCCGGCGCCTGCACGGGAGCCATTCTGGCGAACCTCATGTTCGCACTCCCCCGATCACCGCGTCCACGCATCTGCGGACAGGCGGGAACATCTGGCTCGGCGAAGTGGTGGCCACCGCCGGACTCCTGTTGATCATCGGCGCCCTCACGCGCACTGGCCACGGCAACCTCGGGCCGGTATTGGTGCCGGCGTGGATCGGCGCCGCCTACTTCTTCACCTCCTCGACATCGTTCGCCAACCCCGCCGTCACCATCGGCCGATCCCTGACCGACACCTTCGCGGGTATCGCTCCTGCATCCGTCCCCATGTTCATCGTCTTCCAGATCATCGGGGCAACGATCGGCGCCCTACTCACCGAATTCTTCTACCCAAGACGCGGAGTCATCCCCGAGCCGCTCGACCTGCCCGGACCCATCCACCACGGACCGCATAACCCATGACCGCCCCACGAGAAAGAGGCCCCCAATGACCGAGAAGCCCTCCGTGCTGTTCGTCTGCATCCACAACGCTGGCCGCTCGCAGATGGCAGCCGCCTACCTCCAGCACCTTGGCCAGGGCCGCATCGATGTGCGCTCCGCAGGATCAGTTCCCGCCGACCAGGTCAACCCCGCAGCCGTCGCCGCAATGCTCGAAGAGGGCATCGACATGAGCGCCGAGCAGCCCAAGATCCTCACCGACGCGGCCGTCCAAGACTCAGACGTCGTCATCACGATGGGGTGCGGCGACACGTGCAAGTACTACCCGGGCAAGCGATACGAGGACTGGGTCCTAGACGACCCAGCCGGCCAGGGCGTCGACTCCGTACGCCCCATTCGCGACGAGATTCGGCGTCGCGTTGAGGTGCTCATCAGCGAGCTCCTGCCCGCTGAGATCTGAGGAGTTCGTCCAGTAAGCGATGTCATGTCCGCACGGGATGCGAAGCGCTTCCGTTGTCCGGTCACTGACATCTGCATAAACCGACACTGTTGACATAAACATCTATTTATTCATATGGTCACTGCATGGCAACCCGTGCAGTGGCGTCCCCGGCGCATCGTGCCCGGGAAATCGCCCCCATCCTCAAGGCACTGTCTGACGAGAACCGTCTCGCGCTGCTCCTGGCCATCGCCGACAAGGACTCTACGGTCACCGAACTGGCCGAGGTCTCGGGAATGTCGCAGCCCTTGGTTAGCCATCACCTCAAGACCTTGCGTGAGACCGGGTTGGTCACCTCCACCGCCGTCGGCCGGAGCAACGTCTACTCGCTCTGCTGCGACGCGATCGCCGAGCCGATCGCGCTGCTATCCGACCTCGCGACACCCTCCTGTGCACCGAAGGGCCGACCATGACGATCCACGACGACACCGACATCCGCACGGCCGTCCGCGAGCGGTACGCCGCTGCCACGACGTCAGCCTCGTGCTGCAGTCCGCTCGACTCCGCCCAGATCCCTGTGGGCCTCGACCTCCGCGCCACCAAGCCACGAACCACCGCACCCAAGGAGACCCACATGCCCGTCGTCCGCGTCTACGAGCCCGCCCTCTGCTGTAACACCGGCGTTTGCGGAGAGGATGTCGACCAGTCGCTCGTAACGTTCACGGCCGACCTCACCGCCCTGGCCGATCAGGGGGCCGACATCACCCGTCACAACCTCGCCAACGACCCCATGGCATTCGCCAGCAATGAAAGTGTCCGGGCCTTCCTGAATGTCGCCGGCTCCGAGGGCTTGCCCCTCACCACTGTGGATGGCGTCACGGTGATGACCGGCGCCTACCCCCGCCGCGACCAACTGGCCCGCTTCGCAGGCCTTCAGACGGAAGTGCCGGTGCCCGTCGGCGCCACCCTGCTGCAGGTCGCGGACGAGACATCCGATGCCGACTCCGCCTGCGGCCCATCCGGCTGCTGCTGACATGTACCGGTTCCTGACGGACCCGCCCCGGTTCCTGTTCTTCACCGGCAAGGGTGGGGTCGGCAAGACCTCGATCGCGTGCGCGACCGCCGTGCATCTGGCCGACCAGGGCAAGAGGGTCCTTCTGGTGAGCACCGATCCCGCATCCAACGTGGGACAGGTGTTCGGCTGCCAGATCGGCCACACCATCACTGCTATCCCCGATCTCCCTGGGCTGTCGGCCCTAGAAATTGACCCGGAGGCCGCAGCGAAGGCGTACCGCGAGCGCATCATTGGCCCAGTGCGTGGTCTCCTGCCAGAACGCGAGATCGCATCCATCACCGAGCAGTTATCGGGATCCTGCACTACCGAGGTGGCCTCGTTCGACGAGTTCACGGCATTGCTCACCGATGAGAGCCTGGTCCGCGGGTACGACCAGGTCGTGTTCGACACGGCACCCACCGGGCACACGATCCGGCTGCTCCAGTTGCCCGGGGACTGGAGCGAGTTCCTCGACGCCGGCAAGGGCGACGCATCGTGTCTCGGCCCACTCGCGGGTCTGGACAAGCAGCGCACAACGTACGCCAGCGCCGTGGCTGCACTCCAGGACCCCCAGTGGACCCGATTGGTCCTCGTGGCGCGGGCCCAGGCTGGTGCCGTGAACGAGATCGCCCGAACGAAAGCCGAGCTTGACCTCATCGGCATCCACGCCAGCAACGTCGTGATCAACGCTGTCCTTCCCGAGAACGTGACCGACGAGCCGCTTGCCGCCGCCGTCCGGCTCCGCGAACAGCAGACCCTGGATTTCCTGCCGCCATCACTGGCAGCCCTTCCATTAGACCTGCTGGACCTGAAGCCGATGAACGTGATGGGGCTGGCTTCCCTCCGCGCCCTCCTGAGTTCCGACGCCCTCGCATGTGACGGACTCTCAACGGTTCACCTCGACGCCGTGGATCGGCCGCTCTGCGACCTGATCGACGAAATCGAGGCTGACGGACACGGTCTAGTGATGTGTATGGGCAAGGGTGGGGTCGGCAAGACGACCATCGCCGCCGCCATCGCCATCGCCCTGGCCGAACGCGGCCACCCGGTCCACCTGACCACCACCGACCCGGCAGCCCACCTAGAGCAGACCCTCGACGGTCGCATCGACAACCTTCGGGTCACCAGAATTGATCCTCTCCAGGCAACTCAGGAGTACCGAGACCACGTGATGGCGACCAAGGGTGCCACCCTCGACCATGCGGGCCGCGCGAACCTCGCGGAGGACCTGCTCTCACCGTGTACCGAGGAGGTCGCGGTCTTCCGGCAGTTCTCAGCGGTCATTCGGGAGGGTCGCAAGGACTTCGTCATCGTCGACACTGCACCGACTGGCCACACGCTGCTCCTGATCGATGCGGCCGGCTCCTACCACCGCGACATGGTGCGTCAGATGGGCGCGACGATTGACTTCAAGACGCCCATGATGATGCTGCAGGACCCAACCCTGACGAAGGTCGTCCTCGTGACGCTACCCGAGCAGACTCCGGTGCTCGAGGCGAGCATCCTGCAGGCTGACCTCGAGCGCGCCGGGATCCATCCGTGGGCCTGGGTGGTCAACGGATCGGTGGCAGCCGCGCATCCGACGTCAACCTTTCTGCGGATGCGAGCTGCGTCAGAGGCCGGTCCCATCGAGGAAATACGGCAGCGCGCAGATCGACTCGCGCTCGTCCCGCTACAGGAGGCAGAGCCCACGGGTAACGCTGCCCTTCTACGGATAGCTTCAATGACCGTCGCACCCACCTGATTCAGGGCCATACCGTTCAGCCAGGTGTCGGTAGGCGCCAGGACACGCGATGATGAGGGGTGGGGCCCAGTCGAGCCAATGCCTCAAGGTGATCGGGAGCCCCGTACCCCTTGTTATCAGCCCATCCGTACTCAGGGTGCTGATCGTGCAGCTCGACCAGCAATAGGTCCCGAGCCGTCTTGGCGAGAATGCTGGCGGCCGCAACGCCAGCGCAGCGCACGTCTGCCTTCACCATCGTGGTCACCGCCGGCACCGTACACAGCGGCGACAGCTGTCCAAACAATGCTGGCTGTTCGGGCTCGGAGATGTAGTCGTGGTTGCCATCGAGGAGGACGTGGTCTGGCGCAAGGGGCACGGCAGCTAGCGCCCGCTGACCCGCCAGTCGAAGGGCGGCCATGATCCCGATTTCATCGATCTCATGTGCTGAGGCCATCCCTACCGCATGAGGCGCCCAAGCTTGGATCCTTGGCATCAGTTCTCGTCGCTGCGCTGGGGATAGCAACTTACTGTCCCGCACGCCTCTGGGGGCGGCCGGGGTCGACGCAGTCACGACCACCACACCCAGACTCACCGGGCCACACAACGCACCCCTCCCAGCCTCGTCGGCACAGGCCAACGCCGTAATCCCCGCTCGCAGCATCGCACGCTCGTGACGGAGAGTAGGGGCGCCGGACGGGCTCGACACGCCCACCTGCTATTTCTCGCCTTGCCCCGGGGCCGCCGGGATCGAGCCAAATGTGGTGGGAATCGGCAAGGTGCCGAACGACGTGAACGGCCACACGACGAGGACGACCCGGCCAACGGCGTTCGCTAGCGGGATCGCTCCATTGTTCACTTCAAGGTGGTAGCGCGAGTCGCGGGAATCGCCTCGGTTGTCACCGAGCACGAACATCGACTCGGGCGGCACCACGATGTCGAACGCCACTTGGTCGGTTGGCCCCTTAATGTACGGCTCATCTAGTCCTATGCCATTGACCTCGATGCGTCCTTGAGCATCGCAGCATGCCACTCGATCCCCAGCGATGCCGACGGCTCGCTTCACAAGATCTTGGCCGGTGTCGCTTGGGAGCAGGCCGATGAATGTGAGGGCGGATCTGGCTTTGCTGCGAAGGGTATCGGCAGGGGGCGGAGGGTCGGGCAGCCAGTCGCCGGGATCACGAAAGACAACGACCTCGCCTCGAGACACCCCTGAGATCCGTGTCGAGATCTTCGAGGCGATGATGCGGTCGCTCACCATGAGCGTGTCCTCCATCGAGGCGCTCGGCACGTAGAACGCCTGAACAAGGAATGCCCGAACGAGTGCCGACAGGATGAGAGCAGAAACAATGATGAATGCTGTCTCTCGAGCGCCTCGACGAAAGCCATCGCCCCGCGAGGGCCGAAGGTGCCGCCGGCGCGTGCGCAAACTGTCGGCGCCGCCAATGCTCATGTCACTGCGACTGACCGGCGTTGACCGCCGCGAAGGATTCCGGAATGGGCACGCTCGAGATGCGATTGAGCGGCCACAGCACGTTCATCACTCGGCCGACGACCCGACTCTCCGGAACCATTCCGCCACCCGGATCACCGAGGTGCGCACGTGAATCGGCACTGTTCGAACGGTGGTCCCCCATAAACCACAACATTCCGTCAGGAACGATGACGTCGAATGCCTCGTCACTCGCGGCATCGTCTGGGTAAAGGTACGACTGCTCTTCAAGTGGCACGTCGTTCACGGTGATACGACCTGCCGCATCGCAACAGACAACGTGATCCCCGCCCACCCCGATAACCCGCTTGACGAAGTCAGTGCCGTCCGGGGGGATGATCCCGACGGACTGCCCGACCCAGGTGAGGGCACCACTGACGGGGTTACGTGATTCGACGACCTCCGCTGGCACAAACGAATCGGTGCCGTCGAACACCACCACATCACCCCGCTCGATATCGCGCAGGTGGTAGACCACCTTGTTCACCAGAACCCGATCACCCACCTGAAGGGTGTCCTCCATTGAACCGGATGGAATCGAGAAAGGCTTTGCGACGAAGGTTGTGATGACGAGAACCATGGTGAACGCAAGGACAAGGGTAAGTGGGATGTCCCACCACGACTGTCGCCCCTCGGTCACCGCAGGCACAGGCTCCGTGTCAGGCGCTGGGCTTGGCAGGGACTCGATCGCGCTTCTCCTTGATCTTTGCCTTCTTGCCGCGCAGATCGCGCAAGTAATACAGCTTCGCCCGACGAACATCGCCTCGCGAAACGACCTCAATCTTCTCAATGATCGGCGTGTGAAGCGGGAAGATACGCTCGACGCCGACCCCGTAGGACACCTTGCGAACCGTGAATGACTCGGCAACCCCTGACCCTGCCCGGGCAATGACGACGCCCTGGAAGACCTGAACACGGGTCTTGTTTCCCTCGACGACCTTCACATGCACCTTGAGGTTGTCTCCGGCGCGAAAGGCGGGGATGTCGCTTCTGAGCGAACTAGCGTCGACCGCATCGAGTGTCTTCATGTTGATTCTCTTCCTGTAGGCGCCACAGGTCGCCCACGGTTGTGGGATCGGATCTGGCTGCAAATGCAGCAGTCTGAACACGACACCGGTGCACTCCCCTGTGGCGGAGCGCTTCGGCAATGACTCGTGAGCCCCTCTATCCTGCCACAGCCCACCCTCATGACCGAATCGACCCGCTTCTCGAGGTTTGCCGGACTGACGAGCGGGGGTCCGCTTACAGAATCAGGTCGGGGCGATGCGCCTTCGTCCGGTGACGCGCCTGATCCGCGCGCCAGGATGCGATCTTGGCGTGGTGACCGCTCAACAGGACCTCTGGAATGCTCAGGTCCCGCCACACCGGGGGCTTCGTGTACACCGGTCCCTCAAGGAGTTGTTCCATCGCCCCCTGAGCGAATGAGTCGTCCTCGACGCTCGCGGAGTTTCCGAGGACGCCCGGTATCAAGCGCACGACGGCTTCGACCACCACCAACGCCGCTGCCTCCCCGCCGGCAAGCACGTAGTCGCCGAGCGAGACCTCACGGACGCCAGCCCAATCGCTGCGTCGCGCATAGTGCTCCATCACTCGGGTGTCGATCCCCTCATAGCGTCCACAGGCGAACACCAACCAGTCGTCTCGGCTCCACTGCTGCGCCACCCGCTGGGTGAAGCGCTCACCGGATGGGGTCGGGACGACGAGGAGCGGCCGGACGCCGGTGCCCGCAGCCGCAATGCAATCGAGGGCCTCACCCCAGGGGGTCGGGCTCATCACCATGCCGGGTCCGCCGCCATACGGGGTGTCGTCGACAGTGTGATGGCGGTCATGGGCGAATGAGCGCAGGTCATGGACGTGGAGGTCGATGACTCCGCCTTCGACTGCCTTGCCGACGAGCGATAGCCGCAGTGGCTCTAGATAGTCAGGGAAGATCGAAACGATGTCGATCCGCACGGCTAGTCCTCGGGGTCGATCAGGCCGGCGGGGGGATCGATGACGATACGTCGTGCAGCGATGTCGACGCTGGGGACGAAGAGGGTGATGAATGGAACGAGGAGATCACGTTCGTCCGGCGTTCGGATCGCGAGCATGTCCTGACTCGGCAGATGCACAACCTCCGCTACGACACCGATGATTTCACCATTGAGGACCTCGACGGTGCATCCGGTGAGTGCACTGTCGTAGAACTCCTCGGGGTCGTCCGGTGTCTCATCGACTCCGCGCTCAACCTCTACGACAAAGCCGCGAAGTGACTCCGCACCGGTGCGGTCAAGAATTCCGTCGAAGGTGACGAGGAGCCTGCCTGAATGCCAATGGATCCGCTCGACAGTGAGACGTCGATCGGATCCATTGACGTAGAGCACGGTTCCGGGCGCAAAACGCCTATCCGGCTCGTCGGTGCGAACTTCGACGGTCACCTCACCACGAATTCCGTGGGGGCGCCCGATGCGACCAACAACAACGCGCACGACCAGACTGCGAAACTCGTCAGCGCTCGGCGGCATCAAGGAAATCGATGCGAACCCCGCGGCCGTCATTAAGCGCAGTAATAACCGTCCGCAGGGAGGACGCAGTCCGCCCCGCCCTCCCGATGACTCGTCCCATGTCGTCGGGGTTCACCCGCACATCAAGGCACTGGCCACGGCGCTGGCTGCGCTCGCTGACGGTGACGTCCTGCGGATGATCGACGATGCCGCGCACGAGATGGCCAAGGGCCTCCTCGAGCATCAGGCGACATCCGTGGGCTCAGCGCCAGACTCGACCACGTCAGTTTCAACTACGACAGTCTCGGCTACCGCGACGACCTCAACGGCTTCGACAGCCTCGACCGTTTCAGCCACCTCGACGGCCGCAACGACCTCCGCTGCTTCTGCCTTCGGCGCGTCGACTGCAACATCAAGTTTCGGCTTCTTCGCGGGGCTCTTCGGCTCCTTAGCGGCCTCCTGCACGGCGGCTTCAAATACGAGGACCTTGGCTACCTTGGGCTCGGCCACGCGCAGCGTGCCCTCTGTTCCGGGCAGTCCCTTGAACGTCTGCCAGTCACCGGTGACCTTGAGGATCGCAGTGACAGCCGAGGTGGGCTGTGCACCCACGCCGAGCCAGTACTGCGCCCGTTCGGAGTTCACCTTGATGATGCTGGGATCGTTCATCGGCTGATAGATGCCGATTTCCTCGATCGCACGACCATTACGGGCGGTGCGAGCATCGGCAACGACGATGCGGTACTGGGGTGCATGGATCTTGCCGATGCGCTTGAGCTTGATTTTTACGGCCACGGTGGGCGTTTCTCCTGTTTTTTGGGACGGTGCGCGCCATCCATCGCGTGGGGACACGACTTCGGGCGAAAACCTTGCGGGGTGCCACGCCGGAGGGATAGAGGGCCAACCGGAACAGCAAATGCCTTCACATCTTGCCAGATGCCGCAGGGTCAAGAACACCAGTACCCCCCGAGGACCGCGGTTGGCTCGATATCGAGCCGACTTCCGCCGCGATATCCCCTATCCGAGGAGGCGCTTGAGCTCATCTGGCAACTCAAGGGCCGCCGTATTGTCGGCAGGCCCGGGACCGCCGATCCCGAGCATTGAGCCTGGCCCCGCTGTGATTGGTGCGGTCACCGACAGTCCCGCTTCCTGATCGGCACGCTTCGCCGGGTTGCCGGATCGTCCCTTCTTGGACTTGCCCTGCCCCTGAGACTTGCCCTTCGACTTCTTGGCGCCACCTCCCATTCCAGGCATTCCGCCCATTCCCGGCATTCCTGGCATTCCTCCGCCACGGCCCATCTGCTTCATCATCTTCTGGGCCTGACCAAACCGATCGACGAGGCCATTGACCTCGGTGACAGTCGTCCCCGCACCCTTCGCGATACGCAGTCGCCGCGAACCGTTGAGAATCTTGGGGTCCCCCCGCTCGCCCGGGGTCATGGACTGGATGATGGCGGCCACTCGGTCAAGATCCTTGTCATCGACCTGATCGAGTTGGGCCTTAATATCCCCCATCCCTGGCAGCATCCCGAGGATCTTTCCGAGCGAGCCCATCTTCTTCACTGCCTGCATTTGCTCAAGGAAGTCATCGAGGGTGAAGTCCTCACCCTGCGCGACCTTCTTCGCCATCCGCTCGGTTTGTTCGGCATCGAAGGCCCGCTCCGCCTGCTCGATGAGCGTGAGCATGTCGCCCATGTCGAGGATGCGGGATGCCATGCGGTCCGGGTGAAAGACCTCGAAGTCGCTGAGTTTCTCGCCGACGGAGGCGAACAGGATTGGCTTGCCCGTGACGCCCTTGACCGAGAGTGCGGCGCCGCCGCGGGCGTCGCCATCGAGCTTCGTCAGAACGATTCCGTCGAATCCGACGGACTGCATGAACTCCTCGGCGGTGCGAACGGCATCCTGCCCGATCATCGCATCGACGACGAACAGCGTCTCATCAGGTTCGGCAGCGGCCTTCACCTCGCGGAGTTGCTGCATAAGTTCAGCGTCAATCGCTAGCCGGCCAGCCGTATCGACGATGACAACATCGTGCTGCTTTTGTACTGCGAAGGCCCGAGCATCCTTTGTGACCCTGACCGGATCGCCAACCCCATTGCCCGGCTCCGGGGCGAAAATTGCAACTCCCGCCCGCTCAGCCATGACGCGAAGCTGGTCCACCGCATTGGGACGCTGCAGGTCAGCGGCGACGAGCAGTGGAGTGTGGCCTTGACCCTTGAGCTGGAGGGCCAGCTTCCCCGCGAGCGTGGTCTTGCCAGCACCCTGAAGCCCGGCAAGCACGATGACGGTCGGAGGCTGCTTCGCGAGGCGAATCGGCCTAGCCTCGCCGCCGAGGATGGTGACGAGTTCCTCGTGAACAATCTTCACGATCTGCTGCGCCGGGTTCAGCGCCCCTGACGCGGCAGCGGCCAGCGCCCGCTCCTTGACGATGGCCGTGAAGGCTCGCACCACAGGTACGGCCACATCGGCCTCGAGGAGAGCCGTTCGAATGTCGAGTACGGTCGCGTCGACATCGGCCTCGGACAGACGGCCCTTGCCACGCAGTCCCTTGAAGGTGCCGGCCAGCCGGTCGGAGAGGTTCGCGAACACGGGTTCAGGGTACTTGCTGCTCGAGCGCCCGCGTCACCGTGACCTTCACCTCCGCAGCGCGCCCCTTGGCAAGTGGCAATCCGTCTCCGTCGACGAGGAAGAAGACGTCGACGGCCTCCGAGCCCAAGGTGGCGACGTTGGCACCCGTGATCCCTGCCCCCGCCGCCGCCACAGCACTGGCTATTCGGTGGAGAAGTCCCGCTTCGTCGTGAGCCCGCACCTCCAGAATCGTCGAACGGTGCGCCGCATCAGGGAGCACATCGACACGCGCCGCCGGTCGCGCGACCAGGGGTGTCCGCGCATACGCAGCATCCCGCTCATGTAGCCGAGCCGGCACATCGATCACCCCATCGAGAGCCCGCCTCAGGTCCTCGGCGAACTGGCCGACGCTCGGCGGGTCACCGAACATCGGCTGGACGATCCACACCTGAGCCGCACGGTCGCCCACCGTGACGACTCGGGCTGCCCGAACCTGGAGCCGATGCAACGACAGCAGGCCCGCAACCGTCGCAAGCAATCCGACCCGATCAGGGGCGCCGACTGTCACGTTGAAGTGGTCCTCATGTGGTTCCATCAGGACAAAGACCCCGTCCTCGGCTAGGGCCGCTTGCTGCCCCGGCGTGAGCGCCGGTGCCTGTTGAGCGGGGCGCCCAGCCAGCGCGGAATGGCAGCGGTTGGCCAGATCATCGACGAGCCTGCCGCGCCAATCGCTCCAGGCGGCCGGGCCTGTGGCGCGAGCATCGGCCTTCGTCAGGGCCGTGAGGAGTTCAAGGCATTCGATTGTTCCGACACACTCCGTGACCAGGGCCACCGTTGCGGGGTCGTCGAGATCGCGCCGGGTCGCCGTCTCGATGAGGAGTAGGTGGTGTCGGACGAGGGTGACGATCGTGGCCGACTCCTCCTCGTCAAACCCCATCATCGGTGCCAGGGTGGCGCTGATTTCGGCGCCCACGACACTGTGGTCTCCCCCGCGGGCCTTGCCGATGTCGTGCAGCAGCGCCGCCACGAGGAGGAGGTCCGGGCGATCGACGGATCGGGTTAGGGAACTCGCTTGCACGGCGGTCTCGACGAGGTGTCGATCGACGGTGAACCGGTGGACGGCATTTCGCTGAGGCGCCGACCTCACCACCTCCCAGCCCGGAAGGAGCGCTGCAATGATGCCCGCCTGATCGAGCGCCTCCCAGACCCCGATGGTGGAGGTGCCCGCGCCAAGGAGCGAAATAAAGGACTCCCGCGCTGACCGAGGCCATGGGCGCGGGAGCGTTGCTCCTTCGTCAGCGAGACGCTGCACCGTTATTGGTGCGAGCGGGAGACCCGACTGGGCGGCCGCGGCGGCTGCACGTAGTGCCAGAGCCGGATCCTTCTCCGGGCGGGCGTCGGTTGCGAGGACCACCTCCCCCGCCTGCACGACGACTCCATCAGCGAGTGGGACGCGCTGGGCACTCGACCTGTGCACCGAACGCAGTGCGAATCGTGTGGCGATTCGTGGTGCGATTCGAGGCACCCTGGTTGTCAGCCGGTTCACCCTGTGCCAGGTCGAGTCCGAGGCGTAGGCGATTGAGCGAGCAGCTGCATACGTCTGACGGAGCAGTGCATCAGCATCTTGGAGCCCGAGTGCGACAGCTATCTGCTCCTGCTCTTGAAGGAGGAGGACATCCCCTGACCGGCCAGTCAGGGCATGGAGTGCCCACCTGACATCGAGGAGGAACTCAACGGCCTCCTGCCAGCCAGAATGCGGAATGTCTGTGATCCACGACGCGGCGATGGCCCGCAAGCAGGTTGCCTCCCGCAATCCCCCGTAGGCCTCCTTGAGATCAGGCTCGAGCAATGTTGCAAGCTCGCCGAATCGATCGCGGCGGACTTCGACGAGTGCTCGGAGGTTCGGCATCCGCTTTGAAGCCATTGAACGCCAATCGGCGAACACACTCGACTTCAGCTGATCGGCCACCGTCTCGTCACCTCCGACGACCCGGCCGTCGAGGAGACCGAGGAGCACTTTCATGTCGTCGCTCGCTAGTCGCCTTGCCTCGCCCACTGTGCGCACGCTGTGATCCAGCCTCAGACCCGAGTCCCAGATCGGGTACCACAACCGCTCAGCTGTTCCAGCGGCTCGTCGCGGATCGGTGCGGTGAAGCAGGACAAGGTCGAGGTCGCTGCCCGGCGCTAGTTCCATCCGACCGTGCCCGCCCACGGCGAGCAGGCACATGTCGGACCCGGTGCCCTCAGCCGAGCGAAACAGCTCTCTGAGCCAATCATCGGTGAGGACGGTCAACGCCGTTCGCCGCCCCGGACCTATTGGCCCGGGGAGGCGAACGAGTTCACTGCGCGCAGCGAGGAAGGATTCCATCTTCGATGAGTTTGGAGAGGGCGACCGCTAGAGCGCTTCTGCGCCGCGCTCGCCGGTTCGGACTCGCACGACCGACTCCACCGGGACCATCCAGACCTTGCCATCGCCGATTTTGCCAGTCTTGGCAGCCCCGACGATCGCATCGATGACTCCCTCGGCGTCAAGGTCGTCGACGAGGACCTCGACACGCACCTTCGGCACGAGGTCGACCGTGTACTCCGCACCACGGTAAACCTCGGTGTGGCCACGCTGCCGGCCGAAGCCTGAAGCTTCAGACACGGTGAGCCCGTGGATTCCCTTGGCCTCAAGTGCTGCCTTTACATCCTCGAGCTTGAAGGGCTTGATGATCGCGGTGATGAGCTTCATGATGACTCCTCCGTCTTGACTCGGGCTGCGTGTCCGACGCCGGCGAAGATCCCGCCGCCACCCGACTCGCCTAGGACATAGGCCGATTCAGCATGCTCGGCTAGGTCGATTCCGCTTACTTCTGATTCCTCCGAGATCCGGAAGCCGATGGTCATCTTGATGAGGAAGGCAATGATGAGCGTTGCTATGAGCGAGTAGACGAGCACCGCACCCGCTCCGATCGCCTGCTTGCCCAATTGCTCAGTACCACCACCGTAGAGCAGACCGTTCACTCCCGCCGGTGCTGCTTCCGTTGCGAGGATGCCGATGAGCAGGGTGCCGACGAGTCCGCCAACGAGGTGCACCCCCACGACATCGAGGGAGTCGTCGAACTTGAACTTGTACTTGAGGCCGACAGCGAGCGCGCACAGCACACCGGCAATCGCTCCGATCGCGATTGCTCCGATCGGACTCACGGCCGAACAGGCTGGGGTGATCGCCACGAGACCCGCGACGACGCCGGATGCCGCCCCGAGACTGGTGGCGTGCCCATCGCGAATCCGCTCCGTTGCGAGCCAGGCGAGCCCGGAAGCACAGGTCGCGATGAAGGTGTTGAAGAACACCACTGATGCCGAGTTGTCCGCCGCAATTTGGGAGCCGGCATTGAAGCCGAACCAGCCGAACCACAGCAGCGCCGCCCCGATCATGACGAGGGTGAGGTTGTGCGGCTTCATTGGAGTCCTCGGCCATCCGAGGCGACGACCGATCACGACTGCAAGCACGAGTGCGGCGGCGCCGGCGTTTATGTGCACCGCGGTTCCCCCGGCGAAGTCGATCACGCCCAGTTTGTAGATCCATCCGCCCTCGTCACCATTGAGGTTGAACACCCAGTGCGCGACCGGGAAGTAAACAATCGTTGCCCAGATTCCGGCAAAAATGAGCCACGCACTGAACTTCGTCCGATCCGCGATCGCTCCGGCGATGAGACCGACGGTGATGCAGGCGAACATCGCCTGGAATGCAACGAATGCCATTGCCGGCACCCCCGCCTCCGGGTCATCGACCATGAGACCCTCGAGCCCGATGTACTGCGTCACGTTTCCAAGCAACCCGGCCTGGCCATACGAGTTACCGAACGCCATTGAGTATCCGTAGATCACCCAAAGGATGCCGACGATGAACAGTGCCCCCATGATCATCATGAGCATGTTGAGGACCGACTTCGACCGGACCATGCCGCCGTAGAAGAAGGCCAAGCCCGGGATCATCAGCAGCACGAGCGCGGATGCGGTGAGCATCCACGCGGTGTTGCCCGTGTCTAGCGCGGATTCCATGTGAGTCTCTCTCTCGTAGGGGGTGTTCCCTAGGCATGAGAGTGGACGCTTGACGTTTCCGCATGATCGTCGCCGCGTTACTAGGGGATCACGCCGATGGCCGCCCGGTAACGTCCGTGTTACAAAAAACTCGGATCACGGTCGACCCCAGCGCAGGGCACCGGACTCGACCTCGATCCGCCCGTATGTCAATTCGCAACGAGGGCATCAATGAACGCGATCGGATCGAACGGCGCGAGGTCATCGGGGCCCTCTCCGAGCCCGACGAGCTTCACCGGGACCCCCAGTTCGCGCTGCACAGCGATGACGATGCCCCCCCTCGCCGTGCCATCGAGCTTGGTCAGGACGATCCCCGTGACGTTGACCGACTCGGCAAACACTCGTGCCTGAACGAGGCCGTTCTGCCCCGTGGTGGCGTCGAGGACGAGGAGAACCTCGTCGACGGCGGACTGCTTTTCGATGACGCGTTTCACCTTGTCAAGTTCATCCATGAGCCCGGCCTTCGTGTGGAGGCGGCCGGCCGTGTCGATGACGACGGTATCGGCGCCGGCCTTCACGCCAGTCGATACTGCGTCGAAGGCCACCGCCGCGGGATCACCGCCCTCGGGTCCACGAACGACGGTGGCGCCAACCCGGTCGCCCCACGTCTGGAGCTGTTCGGCGGCAGCCGCCCGGAAAGTATCGGCAGCGCCGAGTATCACCGAATGGCCCTCCGCAACGAGAAGGCGGGCGAGTTTGCCAGTTGTCGTCGTCTTGCCGGTTCCATTCACGCCAACGATCATCAGAACGGCGGGCCTGCCATCCGCCCGGGTGACAAGTTCACGGTTAAGACTTGGGTCGACGAGGCCCAGCAGTGCTGAGCGAAGGGCCTCACGCACATCATCCGCGGACCGAGCTCCGCCCTCGACCTTGAGCGCCGTGCGCAGCCGCTCGATGATCTCGTTCGTCGGGCCGACGCCAAGATCTGCGAGAAGCAGTGTCTCCTCGACCTCCTCCCAGGTCGCTGCGTCGATCGAGTCGCGGCTCAGGAGCGCAAACAAGCCCTGACCGATTGCCGTATTTGACCGAGCCAGACGCGCCCGAAGTCGGTGCAACCGGCCGGCCGCCGGATCGGGAACCTCGATTTCCAGCAACGCTGTCGACTCAGCGGCTGCTTCGACTCTCGCTGGCGCCGCCAACGGCTCAACGCGATCTTGGCCACTCCGTCGCCAGAGCGCCAAGGTAGCAATGACGACCACGAGGACGACCGCAACGGCGATCCCGGCATACACGAAGCTCGATTCCATGGCGGACATCCTCTCAGGCGGTTGCAGCCTCGCGTAGCCGTTGGCCGATGACCTGAGTCACGCCATCGCCCCTCATCGACACTCCGTAGAGCGCATCGGCAATCTCCATTGTGCGCTTCTGGTGGGTGATGACGATGAGCTGCGATGTTGAACGAAGCTCTTCAATGATGTCGATAAGGCGACCAAGATTGACGTCGTCCAGGGCCGCCTCGACCTCGTCGAGGACGTAAAACGGGCTCGGACGGGCCTTGAACAGTGCCACGAGAAAGGCCACCGCGGTAAGCGAGCGCTCGCCTCCGGACAGGAGGGAAAGCCGCTTCACCTTCTTGCCAGGCGGCCTGGCCTCGACATCGACGCCGGTGTTGAGCATGTCCGAGGGGTCGGTGAGGATGAGCCGGCCCTCCCCGCCCGGGAACAATCGTGCGAAGACGCCGGTGAACTCCCGCTCGATATCGCGATAGGCATCGGTGAACACCTGCTCCACACGACCGTCGACCTCCTTGACGATATCGAGCAGGTCGTCACGTGATCGTTTGAGGTCATCGAGCTGCTCGCTGAGGAAGGTGTGGCGCTCCTCCATCGCGGTGAACTCCTCGAGCGCGAGGGGATTCACGCGTCCGAGGAGCGCAAGGCCCTTCTCGGCCTCCTTCAGCCGCTTGGCCTGCTCAGCTCGGACGTACGGATAGGGCTCGGGCTCAGGTGCGTCAGCTGGGACCTCATCGCCCGGCGCCACCGGACTCGGCGGCACGAGTTGATCGGGCCCGTACTCCGCGATGAGGACCGCCGTGTCGATCCCGAAGTCCTCGAGGACCTTGTCCTGGACTCGCTCGATCCGCATGCGCTGTTCGGCTCGGGCGACCTCGTCGCGGTGCACGCTGTCCTTGAGCAGTCCAAGTTCAGCACTCAACTCGCGAATACGACCGCGAACAACGATCAGGGTCGCATCGCGCTCCTTGGTGATCCGCTCAACCTCGAGCCGGGCCCGGCTGGCATCAGCGACCGAGGCCTCAATCCGGGACAGCGCCACCCTTGACGCGATCAGCACCGCCTGAGCTACAACGAGTTCACGCGCACGACGTTCGCGCCGCTCGACTGCGGCAACGCGCGCCTGACGCTCAGCCTTAGCCGCGCGTTCGAGTTGCTCGGCCCGAATTCCGACCGCAGCCACGCGCTCCTCGCCCGTGCGCAGGGACAGTCTGGCGTCGACCTCACGCTGCCGCGCCTCCCTTGCCACCACTGCGAGCTCACTGCGAAGATCCTGAAGATCGGACGTCTCCGGCTCAACCTGCGCCGAATTCAGCCGCTGTTGAAGCTCCGCAACGGCAGCCATGTCAGTCTCTCGAGCATTCTGCGCCGCGACCAGAGCCAGCCCCAGCCGCTGCGCCTCCGCCGCCGCCGCTCGGGCGACCTGCCCGAGTTGGCCTAGCTGCTCGGCAACCGCGGCCATCCGAGCATCGGATTCGTGGAGTCGGGTGAGTGCGTTCTCCACCCGCTCGGCGGCCAGCCGTTGCGTCTCCTTTGCGGCCACTAGGTCGAACCTCGAACGCTCGACCGCATGGGTTGCGACCTCGAGTGCCTGCTCGGTCTCGTCGTAGGCGGCCTTCACTTCGAGCAGGCTCGGTGCACTCGTCGAACCGCCGTGAACGACGCCATCGGCGAAAATATCGCCCGCATCGGTCACGAATACGAGATCGGGCCGCTCCTGCAGGGCGCGCGCCACCTCTCCGATATCGCTGACGAGCACAATTCGAGCCAGCAGGCGGTCAACGACCGGGCGAACATCACCATCGCAACGGACGGTCTCGCGCAGCCAGCGACCGATGGAGAGGGAACCAGGATGGGGCGCCACCTCTCCCTCGAGGGGACTCAGCCCTGTCACGACCAATGCGGCGCGGCCGGCGTCCTGCTCCTTGAGGAGGACCAATGACGACACCGCAGAATCAAACCCGCGGACCACCACGGCGTCGGAGATATCGCCCAAGGCTGCGGCGACCGCCGCCTGTGCCCCCGGCTCAATATGAAGAAGGCTCGCGAGCGATCCGAGAACCCCAGGAAGCTGCTCCGAGGACGATACGAGCACAGCCGCCGCGTCCTTGCGGGAGAGCCCGAGCTCTAGGGCTCCGAGACGGGCGCTCAAAGCGCCTCGCTCCCGCTCATTCACCGACTCGGCGGTGCGCAGTTCCTCGACCACCGCGTCGGCGACCTCGAGGAGTCCGTTCGCCTGTTCATACTCGTCATCAAGGCCAAGTTCGCCCTCGTCGAGGCCGGCAACCTGGACCTCAATTGACTGGAACTCGGCTTGGGCCACCTCCCCACGCTCGCGCGCCTCCGCCACAGCGGCCTCGAGCCGCTCAATTTCATTGGACCGTGTCTCAAGCCGTGATCTCGCGGCGTTGACCTGGCCGGTGACCTTCGCCAGCCCCTCTCGGCGATCAGCAGCTGCACGTTCCGCGCTGGCGATGCGGCGCTCCTCAAGGACAGCCGCCTGCTCGGCAGCATGGCGTGCAGCCTCAGATGCTGCAAGTGCCTCTCGTGCGACCTCGACCTCGCGGCCAAGGTCAAACTCCTGCTCCCGCAGCCCGCGCGCTTCGGTCTCAATCTGCTCGGGATCGCGTCCGGACGACTCCTCCTCGGGCTCCGGCTGGAGGTGACGAGTTCGTTCTGCACCCACTTGAACGAGTCCGTTGAACCGCTCGCGCAGGCCGCTCAGGGCAAACCAGGTGTTCTGCGCATCAGCGACCCGCGGGGCCTCGAGTTCGACCGCCGCCTCGGCATCGGCCTCCTGAGATCGCAGCCCAGCGAGCAGTCCATCAACCTGCGCCTGCCGGTCGCGCAGGGCGGTTTCATCGGCGACCTCTGCTGCGAGCGCATCGCGCATCTGCGTGAGGTCATCGGCCATGAGTCTCAGCCGAGCATCTCGTACATCAGACTGGATGACCACTGCACGACGCGCGACCTCAGCCTGCCGGCCCAGCGGCTTCAGTTGGCGACGCAACTCATTCGTGAGGTCCTGGAGCCGAACGAGATTCGCCTGCATGGACTCGATCTTTCGCAGTGCCTTTTCCTTGCGCTTCCGGTGTTTGAGAACCCCGGCAGCCTCCTCGATGATGCCTCGCCGGTCCTCTGGGGTGGCCTCGAGGATTGCGGTGAGCCGGTTCTGCCCGACGATGACGTGCATCTCACGACCGATCCCCGAGTCACTGAGAAGCTCCTGAACATCGAGCAATCGCGCCGTCTCACCGTTGATGGCGTACTCAGATCCGCCATTGCGGAAGAGGGTGCGCGAGATGGTGACCTCGGCGTACTCGATGGGAAGCTTGCCATCGGAGTTGTCGATCGTGACCGAAACCTCCGCACGTCCCAGAGGTGCCCTGCCGGTCGTGCCGGAGAAGATGACGTCCTCCATCTTGCCGCCGCGTAGGGACTTCGCACCCTGTTCCCCCATCACCCACGCGAGCGCGTCGACCACATTGGATTTGCCGGAGCCGTTCGGACCCACGACGCAAGTCACCCCGGGCTCAAGGTGCAGGGTCGTTGAAGATGCGAAGGACTTGAAGCCCTTCAGGGTCAACGTCTTGAGGTGCACGGTTCTCCGGTGGTCGGTGGGTGATGCGATTCGTCGGTCAGTCTTAGCCTGTGCAGCCTACCGGGAGGCCAATCGACGTAGGCCAATCAAGATATCGGCTGACACCGCGGACAAAAGGCGCTCGAGCGATTCATGAACCGCTCTCGCTCAATCAGCGTGCCGCAGCGGGAGCACGGCTCCCCCTCCTGACCATATGCATCTAGGGAGCGGTCGAAATATCCACTTTCACCATTGACGTTCACGTAGAGGGAATCGAAGCTCGTGCCTCCTTGGGCGAGCGCCTCGATCATCACCGCACGCACGTGGGTGATGAGATCTTGAACCCTCGAGCCATCGAGCAACCCGGTCCTGCACCTGCCGTGCAGCCCGGCCCGCCAGAGTGCCTCATCCGCGTAGATGTTTCCAATGCCCGAGATGAGGGACTGGTCGAGGAGGGCTCGCTTGATCTCGGTATCGCGGGCGCGTAGCCGCGTCTCAAAGGCCTCCTCGTCGAATGCTGGATCGAGTGGATCCCGGGCAATGTGGCTGATGATCCCGGGTAGTTGACCGCTGGCACCGTCGGGCACGAGTGGGGCAACCATGAGGCCGCCGAAGGTTCGCTGGTCGACGAAGCGGAGTTCGGGTCCTCGGTCTGTGAAGGTGAACCGCACTCGGAGATGTGCCTCATCTGGGGTCAATCCCGGCTGCATGAGCAGCTGACCACTCATCCCAAGATGTGCCACGAGTGCGGCATCGGATCCGCTGAGCGGCATCCACAAATACTTTCCGCGACGGCTCACGCAGCGGATCTGCTCACCGATGAGGTCCTCGCTCAGCGAGCCCTCGTGCCTGCGCACAGCCCGCGCATGGAGCACTTCTGCATCGGCGATGATCCGGCCGGTGACCCAGCGATCGAGACCGCGCCTTACGACCTCGACCTCCGGGAGTTCGGGCACGTCAGCGAGCCGCCGCGCGTTCGATAAGCGCGCGATACGCCTGCTCTGCCGCCTCCTGTTCGGCTACCTTCTTCGACCGGCCGTGGCCGAAGCCAAGGGGTTCACCCGCGATGACGACACGTGCATCGAATTCCTTCTCATGGTCAAGGCCTGAATCCTTGACCTGATAGTCGGGCAATCCGAGGCCCGCGTTGGCTGCGGCCTCCTGCAGGGAGGTCTTCCAGTCAAGGCCGGCTCCAAGGAGCGCCGAGGCCCTGATGAGCGGGTCGAAGAGCCGGTGGACGAGTTCGCTCGACCCTGACGGCCCTGCGGACAGGTAGACGGCGCCAATCACCGCCTCCATGGCATCCGCGAGGATCGAAAGTTTGTCGCGGCCACCGGTGGTCTCCTCACCCCGCCCGAGCAGCAGGTAGCTGCCGAGGTCCAGGGTCCGCGCTACGTCGGCGAGGGCCCTGGCGTTGACGACGGCGGCTCGCAACTTGGCCAATTGGCCCTCGGGGAGGTCGGGATAGGTCCGGTAGAGGGTGTCGGTGACGACAATGCCGAGCACAGAATCCCCAAGGAACTCCAGCCGCTCATTATGTGGAAGTCCGCCATGCTCATAGGCATAGGAGCGATGGGTGAGTGCAAGGTTGAGCATCGAGGCATCGATCTCAACGGAGAGGATCTCGCGCAATTCCAGCAGGCGCGCGTCTCGCTTGTTCATGACCCGCCTTCGTCATCGGTGTTGGCCTGCCACTCAACCACGGGCCTTTCGGCGAGTGAGGCGAATAAGTTTCGGGTCATTTCGACGATTCCCCGGTCAGCAGCCCGGGCGGCAAGTCGCACGCAGGCTCGAACCCCATTCGCGGATCCGGACCCATGCCCGACCACCGCGACACCATTGACACCCAAGAGCAGGCCCCCAGCGAAGTCGCCGCCCGCGACCTGCCGAATGAGGCCGCGCGCTGGACCGACATCACCATAGGCTTCGCCGATCCGTTGAGTCGCCCAGGCGACGGTGCCCTCGATGCCCTTGAGTAGCACATTTCCAGTGAACCCATCCGTGACAACGACTTGGGCACGCAGCCCATCAGCCACGTCGCCCCCTTCGATGTTCCCGATGAAATCAATCCCGAGCGGTGGCAATCGAGAGGCAAGTTCCTCGAAGGCGAGGGAGCGGAGTTCATCGCCCTTTCCCGGTTCATGACCGATATTGAGGAGCCCCACCTTCGGCTCCAGCACCCCGAGGGCTAGCGCATAGCTCCATCCAGCCATCGCAACCTGCGTCAGCGTCTCGGCAGAGGCGTCGAGGAATGCTCCAGCATCAACGAGCACGACGGGCCCATGGATCGCGGGCAGCACGACCGCGAGCGCAGGCCTCGTCATCCCGGGGACCTTGCCGCAAGCGAGGACCGCGGCAGAGACCACTGCACCGGTATGACCTACCGATACCCAAGCGTCTGCAGCCCCAGTGCCCACGGCGAGCGCGGCCACCATCACGCTCACGCGCGGGACATCTCGGGAGGTGTCGATCCGAAGTACCTCAAGCGGGTTGGCGTCCATCGGAACAACGTCGAACGCGGGTAACACGTCCACGCGACCGAGGCGAACACCCCGGGAATGAAGGAGTTCGGCGGCAACATCCGGTGGGCCCACGAGGACAAGGTCGATGTCGGCGTCCTCCTCAAGGAGGGTGACGACGGCATCGGCCACGACCTCGGGAGCACCGTCGCCGCCCAGCAGGTCTAGGGCGACTCGGGCCACTTCAGCCTAGACGTCGAGGACGCGGCGCTTGGCGTACGTGCCACAGGTCGGGCACGCCGTGTGAGACAGGCGCTTCTGCCGACAGGTGGCGCATGTCACGAGGTTCGGCACAGTGGTCTTCCACTGAGCGCGACGGCTCCGGGTGTTGGAGCGCGACATCTTCCTCTTCGGTACTGGCACGTTGCTTCCTCTGCTTCGCTACTGCTCATCTGGCTCCACGAGGCCGGCGAGTGCCGCCCATCGTGGATCGGTCATTTCGTGCGCATGCCCGGGAGCACTATCGAGCCGCACCCCGCACTCGGAGCACAGACCCGAACATTCCTCGCGACACACCGGCGACAGGGGCAGGCCCAGCACCACCGCATCACGCAGAGTCGGCTCCAGGTCGATCAAATCGTCCCGAATCCCCGGCAACGGGTCTTCGTCATCACCGAGTTCTACGACCGCCCCTGCACGACCATCCGTGTCGGCGTAGACGAACAACTCGCTGAAATCGACTGCCTCATCCCATTCGAGCGGATCCAGACAGCGCGCGCACTCTGCGTCGACGTGGATATCCGCAGTCCCGGAGACCAAGACCCCCTCCATCACAGATTCCAGTCGAAGTTCAAGTTCGACGGGTGACCCTACGGGGACAGTGGCCAACGCGACACCGAGGCTGCCCGGGGCCGGCACTGTTCGGTCGACAGTGACCATCGACCCGGCCCGCTGTTGCAAGCCCAGCGCTCGCAAGTCAAGGACAAGCGCGCCGGATGGGTCGAGGGTGTTCACTGCTCCCCTTACGGATGAGGCATGGGCAACTGTGGCCCCGCGAGAGGCTGTTTGTCCAAATAATACCGCGGACCGCGTCTCAGACGAAAACGAACCCCCGCGACCACGGCAATGGCGGCATCATCACCGGTCGTCAGCGCCTCTCGTCGTAGAGCTCATCGACATAGTTAGGCGGTTCGGGGGCAAGCTCCTGATAGATCTGACCGCGAAGTCGGTCGCGGGCACGGTCGACGATCTGGAGGCTCTTTTGGAGGGTGATCTCGAAGGTCGCAAGCTTGGCGTCGATGTAGTCGTCGGTCTCGCGGCGCATGCGATCGCTCTCCGATTCGACCTGGCTACGCAGGGCCTGCGCCTCGGACACCGCCGCAAGGTACACCTCGTGCCCAGATGTGAGGCGATCTGCCTCGCTTCGAGCCCTGTCGATGATCCGATTCGCCTCCCGGCGGCCCTCGAGGACGACAGCTTCGCTGTCTGCGAGCAGGGCATCCGCCCGATGGACGGATTCCGGCAGCAGGTGCCGAATCTCGTCGATGAGGTCGAGCACCAACGGCCGGTTGACGATGCATGAAGCCGACAGCGGCATCGACTTCGCCTCCTCAATGAGGACGGCGAGTTCCGTCAGTCTTTGTTGCACGTCCACTCGGTGATCTCCTCCGTTTCCCGGCAGCGCAGGGAGCGCCGACGGTCGGCTCAGCGTCCCGCTGAACCCATTGTCTCTGAGATGCGTCGCTGCAGTCGCTCCAACACGACCTCGGGAACCAGACCGTGAACATCGCCCCCGTAGGTCGCGACCTCCTTGACAAGGCTTGAGGACAGGTAGCTGTAGAGCGGATTCGTCGACACGAACAGGGTCTCGACCTTGGCCAACCGGTAGTTCATCTGGGCCATCTGGAACTCGTAGTCGAAGTCGCTCACCGCCCGAAGGCCCTTGACGATCGCCTTGATTCCATTGTCACGGCAGTAGTCAACGAGGAGTCCGTGAAATGAGTCGATGCGGATGTTCCCGAGCGGCGCCACCACCTCACGAAGGATTTCAATGCGCTCATCCACGGTGAACAGGCTCGACTTGGACTTGTTGTGCAGGACTGCGACAACGACCTCATCGGCGAGGTCCGCTGCTCGCGCGAACACGTCAAAATGGCCGTTCGTCACCGGGTCGAATGATCCCGGGCACACCGCAATACGCATCACTGGCCTCCAGAATCCCCGTCGACGACCTCCATAGCCGAAGTACGCTGACCGTACCAAAGTGCGGTATCACCGTAGGAACGCCGGCGGACGAATGACCATTCGGCAGGAAATGGCGATGTCTCATCCGCCCGCGGCCGTTCGACGACCCCGATGGCGGCCGGGGCGATCCAGCCCCCCGCATCAAGCCCCTTGAGATCCTTGGCGATAGTGGTGGCTCCGTTCTCGTACGGGGGATCAAGGAGGATGAGCGACGCGGGAGGGCCTGCCTTCGGCCGACCAGCGGCAGTCCGCACGGTCGCACAGACGACGCTTGCTCCCGATAGCCCGAGTGTTGCGATGTTTCCTCGGATGACGTCTGCGGCCGAGACCTGGCTCTCGATGAGGACGACCGAAGCCGCACCACGACTGAGGGCCTCAAGCCCAAGGGCGCCAGATCCGGCGTAGCAATCGAGCACGTGGACCTCACGCCAGCCGGTTCCCTGCTCGGCCTGCATTGACGTGACCGTGGAGAACAAGGCTTCCCGCACCCGGTCGGAGGTTGGGCGGGTACCTCGGATCGGGACGCTGAGCCGTCTTCCCCGTGCAGAGCCGGCGATAATCCGGGTCACCCCCGGCCCCCCAACCTCATACGATCGCCATGCTCGTCACGCCTTCTCCATGAAGTCCGCCTGCTCGTCCGGCACGAGCGCATGGATGGCGCTCACGAGGCCTGGTGCGGAAGCCAAGGTGGGATCGGCCTCGACGATGGAGACCGCGGCCGCACGGGCCCGCACAATGACGTCCTCGTCGCGCACCACCTCGAGCAGTCGCAGAGAGCTGCGCACGCCGGATTGAGACGACCCGAGCACATCACCCTCGCGACGCAACTCAAGGTCGAGCTGCGCGAGTTCGAAACCGTCGGTTGTCGCCGCTACAGCGTCAAGTCGCGCGCGCGCAGGACTCCCCTGGGGCATCTCGGTGAGCAGCAGGCACAGGCTCGGAAGATTCCCGCGTCCGACGCGTCCGCGGAGTTGGTGGAGCTGGGAGATCCCGAACCGGTCAGCATCGATGATGACGATTGCCGTGGCATTCGTCACATCGACCCCAACCTCAATCACGGTGGTCGCGACGAGAACTTCGATCCGCGTGTCTCCCGTGTCGCTGGCGAATCGGCGCATCGCATCGTCCTTCTCCTCACCGGTCATGCGACCGTGGAGGACGCCGACACGAAGGCTGGCCAACTCACCGTCCGCCAACCTCTTGGCGACGGAGATCACCGAGGCCGCCGTTGGCTCCTCCCCTGCGATCCCTCCCTCTTGGGTCGCGATGTCGTCATCCGCCTCCCTGCTCTCGTCTTCGCCAATTCGCGGGCATACGACGAACACACGGTGACCAGCATCAACCTCTTCTCGTACCCGAGCCCAGGCCCGTTTGACCAACGCGGGTTGCTCGCGAACGGGCACCACATGGGTCGCCACCGGACGTCGGCCTGCCGGGAGTTCTCGAAGGGTCGAGACGTCGAGATCTCCGAAAACGGTCATTGCGACGGTTCGTGGAATCGGGGTCGCCGTCATGACGATGACGTGCGGTCGAAGGTCACCTCGCGCCTTCGCCGCGAGGGCAGCCCGCTGCTCGACACCGAATCTGTGCTGCTCATCGATGACAACGAGCCCAAGATCGCGAAACTGGACGGTGTCCTGAATGAGCGCATGCGTTCCGACCACGATCCCGGCATCCCCCGAGATGACATCGAGAAGCTCGCGGCGCCGGGTGGCGGTGCGCTGTGAGCCGGTGAGGAGCGCGACCTTCGTTCCGTTGACATCGCCGCCGAGCATCCCCGCCTGGGCAAGGGGGCCCAGCATCGCGGTGATGGTCCGGTGGTGCTGAACGGCGAGAACCTCGGTCGGAGCGAGCAGTGCCGCCTGCCCGCCGGCATCGACGACACCGAGCATTGCGCGAAGGGCGACAATCGTCTTGCCGCTCCCCACATCCCCCTGCACGAGCCGGTGCATCGGGTGGCTGGCAGCGAGGTCAACGGCAATCTCCTCGCCGACCTCGATCTGGCCCCGGGTCAGCGCGAACGGCAGATGCTCATCGAAGGCGCGCTGCAGGGGTCCATCGCCCACGACTCTGGCCGTAGCGGGCATCAAGGCCATCTCAGCGCGTCTCTGGGCAAGGACCACCTGCAGGACGAATGCCTCTTCGAACCGCAGTCGGTCCTGCGCCTGGACCAGCTCGATGTCGTTGGCTGGGCGATGGATCTGGGCAAGAGCCTGAGCCAGCCCGATGATGCCCTCGACCTGCCGTACCTCATCAGGAATGGGGTCCGGGAGGTCGCCAAGGGTGTCGAGGACGATGCGGATCGCATCAGCAATCTGCCACGAAGTGACGGTCGAGGTTGCCGGGTAGAACGGGATGAGTTCGCTGGCAAAGGCTGCGATCACCTCAGGGTCGTCATCGACGCCATCAGGCAGGAGCAAACAGTTGGGATGGGCGAGCTGCCGCCGGCCGCTGAAGGTGGAGATCTCACCCGCGAACAGTCCGCGCCTTCCGGGACGCAATTCTTTCTCTCGCCACTTCTGGTTGAAAAAGGTGAGCACCAGGGTCCCCTGTCCATCGGTCACGATGGCCTCAAGGATCGTCCCACGACGCTCCCGCATCGCGCGGACCTTCACCGTCTGGATATCTGCGAGGACGGTCACCGTGACACCCTCGTCGAGGGTGGCGAGTTCGGTGAGGATCCCTCGTTGGGCGTAACGGCGCGGATAGTGACGGAGCAGATCGTCGACGGTCGTCATCCCGAAGGCCTTTTCCAACGCCTTGGCGCTCTTCCCGCCGATCACCCTCGACAGCGACTGTCCGAGGTCCGTCTGCTCCACGCTCACTCGACTCCAATGATGACCGGCCACAGCGGCTGGCCGCCGTCATACGCGGTGACCTCAACCATCGGATGCTCCGCGGAAAGCCACGAGGTCACGCTGTCGGCAAATTCGGGCGTCACGTCACTCCCGAAGACGAGGGTCACGAGCTCACCCCCCGCGGCAAGCATGGCGTTCAGCAGGTCGCGGACCACCCCTCCTAAGTCCTTACCCACGACGCTGATGTCGCCATCGACGAGACCGAGGACGTCACCGATACGACACGGACCCGCCGTGGTGAGCACCTCACGCGATGCCACGGTAACCGCGGCGTAGCGGGTAGCGCCCGCTGCTCGGGTCATCGCGACAACGTCGTCCTCGAATCGTGCCCTCGGATCGTGAACAGCCGCCGCGGCAAGGGTCTGCACGATCGCCTTCGTGGGAATGACTGAGACGCGAACGCCCCCAGCCCGTGCCTCGGCAGCCGCGACACCTGCTACGGCGCACGTATCGCCATCACTCGGCAAGATGATGACGTCATCTGCACCCGACGCAAGGACCGCCGCGAGGAGTTCCGCTGTCGAGGGCCGAGTATTCGGCAATGCCGCGACGGTAATGGCCCCGGCCTCTCGAAGGAGGGCGGCCGTACCGGGGCCGTGGGTCACCGCGACCAGGGTGCGGGGCTGCCGCTCGCCTCCGAGGACTTGATTGTCGAGGGCCGTGATTCGGATGCCATGGGGTCGGCCGGCCTCCATCCCCGCCTCCACCGCGGCACCGGGATTATCGGCGTGAACATGGACATTCCAAAGCGGTGCGGCACCACTCACAACGAGGCTGTCGCCGATCGACGCGAGGACAACCCGGAGCCTGTCGACCGAGGGCTCATCGGCGTCGAGGAGGTACATCACCTCATACTGCGGCCCCGAAAAGGACTGCGGCCCGGAGACTTGCACACTGGCACCCTGGACCCTCGAGCCCTGCATCCCCGAGCCCTGCATCCCCGAGGCCTGCATCCTCCGGGCCTGCACCGGGGTGCGCCTTGCCCCCGAAAGGACGTCGACGAGGGCGTCGAGCACGACGACGAGCGCTCGCCCGCCAGCGTCAACGACCCCTGCGATCCGCAACGACTCAAGCAGCGAGGGCGTCTGCTCGAGGGCCTGCGCCGCTCCATCGCTCGCAGCCCCGGCAGCCTGCGCCGGAGAGACCGCGGATGAGTGGGTACTTGCCGAGCGCGCCGCGTTCGCGGCTGCTCTCACGACGGTGAGGATGGTCCCTTCAACCGGCTTCGCGACCGCTAAGTATGCCAGTTCTGTTCCGCGCTCAAGCATCGCAGCGATATCCGTCCCGCGAATATCGCGCTCCGAGGGGATGGCGGCGAGAACCTCAGCGGTTCCGCGAAGGATCTGGGACAGGATGACCCCAGAGTTGCCACGAGCCCCGAGGAGGGTCCCGCGGGCCAGCCCCATCACCGCCGACGGCATCGAGGAATCAAGGGCCATGGCCTCATCGATTCCCGCGCACCCAGCTTCCATGGTGAGGTAGACATTCGTGCCGGTATCACCATCAGGGACAGGGAAAACGTTCATGGCATCAATCTCAGCCCTCGCCTCCCCCAACCCTGCTAAGGCGGCATGGGCCCAGTCGCGCACGAATGCGGGATTGGCGAAGGCCGCCGGATTACCGATGTTCACTGCGTTCACCGGTCCATTCCCTTCCACGACCCCGCTTGACCTCACCCTGGATTTGGGCACCGGCGCCCGCCTCGGCTAGTCTTGGCCGCTGCGTGCTTCACGGCAGCATAATGTTTCCAAGTTCCACCGAATCTCGCGTTCCCCAGTTCACGAGGTTTGATCGATCACGAATCTTCGGCCCGGCCAACCGGCCCAGCCGGCACCATCGATGCCAATGCGGCATCACACATGAAGGAGTGCACCGTGGCTGCCAACTGCGATGTCTGCGGCAAGGGCCCAAGCTTCGGGCACAGCATCTCTCATTCACACCGTCGAACGAAGCGACGTTGGAACCCGAACATCCAGCGGGTCCGCACGCTCGTTGGAAAAACCCCAAAGCGCCAGAACGTGTGCGCCTCATGCCTCAAGGCCGGCAAGGTCGTCCGAAACTAGTCGTCCGCGACGAGTCGTCCCCAGCAGGTAATCGTCGAGCCCTACGGCATGATCAACGCCGCCGGGAAACCGGCGCCTCCCGGAGGGGGAGCAGGGGACTATTCGGGCCCGGTCCGCTGGGAATACCGCCCTCGGTTGAACGGCACCCCTGATCCCGGCGAGATCGTCTGGACATGGGTCGCCTACGAAGATGCCCCGCAAATAGGCAAGGATCGCCCGGTCGTCGTGATCGGTCTCGCCAATCGGGGGCGACTCGCGGTGCTCATGCTCTCGACCCGTGATCACTCCGGGGATTCCCGCTGGCTGGCGATTGGGCCAGGAGACTGGGATGAGCAATACCGGCCGAGTTGGGTTCGAGGTGATCGGATCCTGGCCGTCGTGCCCGAAGCGATCCGCCGGGAGGGCTCCGTTCTCGCTCAGGAGGCCTACGAGGCAATCCGAGCCGAGTTTGGACCACGCGACTCTAGGCTGCGCTCGAGCATCCGGCGCTTGTTCGGCCGGTCCCGTCCATCAAAGGTCACCCCTACAGTTCCAACGTGAAGTGAACGTGCCCACCTGGCCCGTACCTCCGCACGCCATCGACGATGACCCCGGGTTCATCTGAGGCCATCACCGATCCGATGATGCGGAATTCCGCCGGAAGCACCGCATCCGCAGGGAACGTCGCGAGTAGCGCATGATCCTCCCCTCCGGTAAGCATCCAATCCCGCGGATCCGCGCCAATATCTGACGCTGCGGTGGACATGGACTCAGGGATGATCCAGTCGGCAGAATCGATCACGACGTCGACGCCTGACGCCTCGGCAAGATGTCGAGCGTCCGCGATGAGGCCATCGCTCACGTCGATCATCGCGGTGGCGCCGGCATCCGCGGCCATTGGTCCAGCCGCGTACGGCGGGTCAGGGACCCGGTGAGCATCGATGAGTTCCGCGGGCGAGCAAGAGCCACCTGCCAGCACCGCCAACCCCGCGGCCGACCAGCCCAGACGGCCTGCCACCGCGAGTACATCGCCCGCATGTGCCCCTGATCGAAGAACCGGACTTCTCCCCTGGAGATCGCCGAGCGCCGTCACAGACACGGTGATGACCGATGACGCAACGACATCGCCTCCGACGATGCATGCACCGACCTTGGTCGCCTCCGCGGTGAGCCCGGCGGTGCACTCAAGGGCCCACTCGACGGGGAGGTCCCAGGGGGCTGCGAAGCCCACGAGGAGCGCGGTCGCCACGCCCCCCATAGCCGCGATATCAGCGAGACTCGCTGCGGCAGCCTTGCGGCCTACATCCGTCGCACTCGACCAGTCCCTGCGAAAGTGAACTCCCTCGACCAGGACGTCGATGGTCGCGAGGACGCTCCCGGACTGTGTCGCCACGAGCGCGGTGTCATCGCCTGGGCCGATGACGACCTGAGCCGTTCGGGGCAGGACCTCGGTGATTCGAGCGATGAGGTCAAACTCGCCGGTGTCGCCAATCGTTGTCTCGCTCACGGCTCTCCTTTCCTTGCACGGACACCCACGCGAGTCGCTAGTCTCCCAGCATGGTCGTCCAGGCGTATGTACTCATCCAGACAGAGGTAGGAATGGCTCCGACGGTGGTCCGCGCCATCCGAGGGATCAGCGGGGTAACCACCGCCGAGGATGTCACCGGCCCCTACGACGTGATTGTCCGGGCCGAGGCAAGCACAATGGATGAACTCGGCCGCCTGATCATTGCGGCCATCCAGGCGGTGCCCGGGATCACCCGAACGCTCACCTGCCCCGTCCTGAATCTCTGACGGCCTGCCTCAACTTTTTTGGCGTCCCGCCTCAACTTTTTTGGCGTACCGCCTCAACTTTTTTGGCGTACCGCCTCAACGTAGCCCTGTTCCTCGACGCTGCGCGTCCCGTACCAGATGTGACACGAGATCAGCGAAGGCAAGCCCCGACGCACCCCACATCCGCGGAAACATCGAGATCGGCGTGAAACCTGGCATGGTATTCACCTCGTTGATGATGACCGCACCAGTCGGATCGGTGAAGAAGTCCACTCTCGCTAGACCTTCGCAGCCGAGCGCTTCGAATGCCAGGCAGGCCTGCCGACGCACCTCGGCCTCAAGCGCATCATCAAGTTCCGCCGGAACGACAAGGGTCGTCGAGTCATCAAGATATTTGGCATCGAAGTCGTAGAACTCGTGACCTCCGCCGATAATGATCTCTGCACAGCGACTCGCGCGCGGCACGCCAGACTCGTCCTGAATCACCCCGCACTCGATCTCCCGGGCGCCCTCAACCCCCGCTTCAACGATTACCCGAGGATCGTGCGCGCGAGCGGTCTCGATCGCCGATTCGAGTCCCTCAACGGAGTGCACCTTGGAGATGCCCTGCGATGACCCAGCTCGGGCCGGCTTTACGAATACCGGAAACCCGACCGCGCTCGCCCGGGCCATTGCGGCCACACGGTCGGACCGCCATTGACGATCGGTGATCACCGCAAATGGGCCGACCTCAAGTCCGGCAGACGCGAAAAGTGCCTTCATCGTGGCCTTGTCCATGGCAACGGCCGAAGCCATGACGCCAGACCCGACGTAGGGGATGCCGGACATTTCCAGGAGCCCCTGGATCGTGCCGTCCTCGCCCCACGGCCCATGCAGCACCGGGAACACGACGTCGATGTCGCCAAGGCCTGGTGATCGGACCGTCGGGTCGGCGCTCAGGACCACCGGCCGGTCACCCGGCTCAACCTCTGGGACAACGCCTGCGATGATCCGCAGAAGATCGGGATTGCCGTCCTGCAGAAACCACCCTCCGTCGCGCGTGATTCCTATGGCCACGGGGTCAAAGAACCGCTGGTCGAGTGCACTCAGGATGCTCCCGGCACTCACGCAGGAGATGCCGTGCTCGCTGCTACGACCCCCGAAGACGACGGCAACTCGGACCTTCTGCACGTGCTGACCGTACCGGTCACCGTGGGGTGCCAGTATGCAAGGTCAGGGGTTGGAAAGTATGGTCGGTCCGTGGCCGAGCCTACGAGTTCACCGTTGCGAGCTGAGACCTTCGTCGTCACGGCCGGAAGGCCGACCCGTTGCCCCGACGCTCCGCTCAATACACCCATCGTTCCGGCATCATCGTTCGTCGCCGGCGGACCGATGGAGTACGCCCGAGAGGACTCTCCGAGCGCACATGCGCTCGAGGAGGTCATCGGCGGCCTTGAGGGTGGGACCGCCACGGTCTTCTCATCCGGCATGGCCGCTGCCGGGGCAGCCATGGACCTCATTCCCCTCGGGGCCATCGTCATCGCCCCAAGCGCGGCCTACACCGGCGTCGCGGTTCGACTTCGGGAACTCGACTCGATCGGGCGCATCAGGCTTCGCATCGTCGACGTCGACAGCACTGCCGCGGTCACCGATGCCTGCGAAGGCGCGCACCTGCTGTGGCTGGAATCGCCAACAAACCCACTGCTCCAGGTCGCCGACCTGCCCGCGTGCATCGATGCTGCCCACGCTGCCGGCGCCCTCGCCCTCGTCGACAACACCTTTGCCACCCCGATGATCCAGCGTCCGCTGCAGGATGGCGCGGATATAGTTTTACATAGCGTTACGAAGGGGCTCAGTGGCCATTCGGACCTGCTCATGGGCGCCCTCGTCGCCCGAGATCTTGAGTTAGCGGAGCGCATTCGGTTCAGGAGGGTCCTGCTCGGCGGATCCACAAGTGCCTTCGACTGCTACCTCGCACTGCGGGGGATTCGCACTCTGGCCCTGCGGGTCGCGCAGGCCCAAGCAAGCGCTCGAACCATCGTCGACCTGCTTCACGCCCACCCGGCCGTGAGTCGGGTGCGGTACCCAGGATTCGGGACAATGGCCGCGGTCGAGGTGGTCGGTGGACCCGATGCTGCCGACGCCGTATGCCGTAGCACGGCGATCTGGACCCATGCGACGAGCCTTGGCGGAGTCGAGTCACTGCTCGAGCGCCGACGCAGGTGGGCTCTGGAGAGCACGACGGTGCCGGAGAACCTCATTCGACTTTCATTCGGCATCGAGCACGCGGACGATCTCTGGAGAGATCTGAGCGACGCTCTCCAAGCATCCTTGCGCGATGGCTGAACGCACCTGTGCGTGCGAACCCGATCAGTCGGTGGCCGAAACCGTTTCGCGTTTAGTGTCGCGCGCCATGAACGCCGCCGCAAGCGACTTCGGGGAGCGACCATGGTGCAGGACTTGAACCACCTGCTCGGTGATCGGCATATCGACATCGTGCTCCTGGGCTAAGGCCAAGATGGGCTGGCAACTCTTGTAGCCCTCGCATGTCTGCCTTGTCGCTGCGATGGTCTCCTCGACTGTAAGCCCGCGGCCGAGGTTCAGTCCAAAGGTGCGGTTGCGCGAAAGCGGCGACTGGCAGGTTGCGACGAGATCACCGACACCGGCAAGTCCCTGAAAGGTGAGCGGGTCCGCTCCAAGGGCGACGCCCAGTCTCGCGATCTCGGCGAGTCCGCGGGTGATGAGCGAGGATTGGGAGTTTTCCCCGAGGCCCATTCCGACCGCCATCCCGTTAGCGAGAGCGATCACATTCTTCACCGCACCACCGATTTCAGTTCCCACGACGTCGGTTGTCCAGTAGGGGCGGAAGTAGTCGGTCGTGCAGGAATCAGCAAGCAATCTCGCGCTTGACTCAAGGTCGCATGCAATTGTCGTCGCAGTGGGCTGGTGCTCAGCAATCTCCCGAGCGAGATTGGGGCCAGAGACACATGCGACACGGTGGCTCGCCGCCCCCGTCACCTCAGCGATGACCTCACTCATGCGCTTCATGGTCTCGAGTTCGATTCCCTTGATGAGGCTGACGAGCACCGAGTTGTCCGGGATTTTCGGGGCCCACATCTCGAGGTTCTCGCGGAGAACCTGTGCCGGGACCGCAAGGACAACGAGGTCAGCGCCATCAAGAGCACGGGCTGGATCGGTCGTGGCAGCGACCGAGTCCGGCAGATCGATGCCAGGGTGATACGCCTCATTGCGATGGAGGCTGTTCACCTGATTCGCAACCTCCTCGTCGCGAGTCCAGATGGTTACCTGACTTCCGGCATCGGCGAGGACCATCGAAAACGCTGTCCCCCATGAACCACTGCCCATGATCGCTACCCGGCTCATGAGGACCCGTTGCGCTCGAACACCATTCGCTCCTTCGGCGGGCTCTCGTGACGTATGTCGGCGAGGAGGTCGGTCATGGCATCCATGAGTCGATTAGTCGCGATGTGCAATGTATCGGCATCGAGCGGCCGATCAGTGAGATCAGTGAGATCGATGGGGCGACCGATCCGCACGTGCATCGTCTTTCGCGGCAAGAGTCGAAACTGCCTTCGGTAGGGCGCCATGACCTCCTGAGCTCCCCATTGGGCCAGCGGCAGCAGCGGCCTGCCTGTTGCGAGTGCGATTCGAGCAGCCCCCGTCTTGCCCTGCATGGGCCAAAGCTCAGGGTCTCGAGTAATCGTCCCCTCAGGGTAGACGACGATGCATTCGCCACGCTCAACCGCAGTGACGGCATCACGGACCGCGTCTGCCGCCTCGGCTGTCTCGCGATAGACCCGCACCTGGCCGGCACTCGTGATGATCGGCCCCATGATCGGAACCCGGAACACCGACTCCTTGGCGAGAAACCTCGGGGGACGGTCAACGCTCCACAGCATGTGCGCGACGACGAGGGGGTCAAACCACGACGTGTGGTTCGGGGCGACGATGATCCCGCCAGCGTCGGTTTCCAGGTGCTCGATCCCTTGCCAGTCGCGCTTGGTGAGCAATTGCATCGGCAGCCACAGCAGGAATACTGCAACTCGAAACCCCCAGCCCAACCGCCATGCACGCCTCGTCCGGGTCATTTCCACAATCTAGCGCCCGAAGGATCACGGCAGGGTCACGAGTGAGATCCCGGTTTGATTGGATATGCACTATGGAGTGGACGGCGGTGGTTCCAGTGAAGTCGCTCCCGGACGCCAAGAGTCGACTCCTACCCGACGCCGACCCGACTCGGCCCGAACTCGCCCTTGCGTTCCTCCAGGACGTGCTCTCCGCATTGGCCGGCGCCGCCGGCATCGCCCGAGTCGTCGTCGTCACCGACGACGAGCGAGTCCAGCGCATCGTTGAAGCCTCGTCCGCCAGTTGGCTGCCAGAGGCGCCGCACATAGGGCTCAATCCGGCCGCTGCATTCGGTGCCGCGAGCCTTCCGCACGACACCGCAGTCGCCATCATCGCCGGGGATCTCCCCTGCCTCATCCCTTCGGCGGTCGACCTGGTGCTCACTCTGGCCGTCGCTCACGACCGCGCCTTCGTAAGCGACGCGCAAGGCATCGGGACCACCATGCTCCTCGATCGCACGGCGGCCACCTGCAGCCCAGCTTTCGGTGAGCGGTCCCGCGCCCGACACGTTCAGCTTGGCTACGTCGACCTCGGTCTCGACTCAAACGCCCAGACACGTCTGCTCCTCGCACGCGCTAGACGCGATGTCGACACGCAGGTTGACCTGTGGGACGCCAGACGCATGGGCGTCGGTGCTGCGACGCAGGCGGTCCTGCTCAACTCCCCCCGACCGATGATCCCAGCAACCGTTCGATCGACCACTCCTGCGGGCGACGTCATCGTCGTAAACGACGACGGCTTCTCTCTGACGGTGCCGCGATCGGTCGTCGATGCCTCCGTGTTCCGGCTGCTGAGGGTCGGCCAGCGACTTGCCGTCACCATGGACGATCGCATCCCCGTCCGAATCGACCTTCCCTGACCGACCGCTCGCTCGCTCCGTCGCCCACTAGGTTCCTCCCATGGACTCGACGCAGATCACCATGCCCGAGGTGGATGTCGTTGTGCTCGGTTCCGGGGCTGCTGGGCTCGTCGCTGCCCTCGCCGCGCGTACGGCCGGCGCGACTGTCGCCCTATTCGAGAAGGCCGATCTGATCGGCGGCTCCACGGCCATTTCCGGCGGCGTGTGCTGGGTTCCGATGAACCACCACATGGACGAGGCCGGCCTGCCCGATTCGCGCGAGGCAGCACTTGCGTACCTGCACTCATTGTCGCTCGGCCAGATGAATCCAGCCCTCGCCGAGGCCTTCATCGGGGGTGCGCGGGAGACCGTCGAATGGCTCGAGAAGGTGACCGACCTCGAATTCACCCCCATCCCGGGATATCCCGATTATCATCCTGAACATCCGGGAGGACGACCCAGCGGCGGCCGCTCCCTCGATCCGGGCCTGTTCAGCTACGAGCGAATCGGTCCGTGGGCCGCAAAAGTCGCCAAAAGCAGGCGCAGTGCCCGCCTGCGCATCACCGACACCACACTGGGAGGCGGCACCGGATTTCTCGATGACGCGACGCTCGCCTATCGCGAACTACATGATCTCCGGGGCTGTGGTGCAGCCCTGGTCGGGCCGCTGCTCGCCGCACTCCTGCGCGCAGGTGTCGAGCCCGTCCTCGATGCTCGCGCGACCGACCTGATCGTCGAGGATGGTCGTGTGCGCGGGGTGCGGCTCGTCATCGGTGCTGCTGACGATCCCGAGCAGGTTCATCATGCGTACGCGAGGCACGGGGTGATCATCGCCACCGGGGGCTTCGAATGGAATCCGCAACTTGTAAGCGCATTCCTGCGCGGTCCCATGACTGCGCCCGCTTCGGTTCCGTCAAATGAAGGTGACGGCCTACTGATGGCGCTTCGCGCTGGTGCTTCTCTCGCGAACATGCCGCACGCATGGTGGGCGCCCACCGTTTCTGTTCCGGGCGACGAGGCCTTCGGACGGCCACGTGCGACCCTCCTCAACCGCGAGCGCACCCTGCCTGGAGCGATCATGGTGAACAGTGCAGGACGACGGTTTGCCAATGAGGCCGCCAACTACAACGCCCTCGGCGGCGCCTTTCACACTCTGGACCCAGTTGACTTCGGCTACCGGAATCTGCCGTGCTGGCTCATCTTCGACGGTCGAAACGCGCGAGACTTTGGATCATTTGGCACTCCTGCCGGCACTCCGGTCGCGCCATGGATCACCCGAGCCGAGACAATCCCAGAGCTCGCCGACATCCTCGGCATCGACGCTGAGGGCCTCAGCGGAACGGTGGCCCGCTGGAACGCATTCGTTGACGCCGGCGACGACGCCGACTTCGGTCGCGGACGCAGTGCCTACGATCGCTGGAGCGGTGATGGCCGACACCGCGGCGAGATCGCCTCGACCCTTGGTCGCCTCGATGAGGCACCGTTTTTCGCCGTCCCGGTCCAATCCGGCACTCTCGGCACCAGCGGCGGGCCACGCACTGACGTCGATGGCCGGGTCCTCGACACAGCCGGAATCGCTATCCCGGGCCTCTTCGCCGTCGGGAACGCCGCGGCAGCACCGACCGCCCTCGCCTACGGAGGTGCAGGTGGCACCCTCGGACCAATCATCGTGTTTGGACGTGCCGCTGGCCTTGCAGCCGCGACATCAGGTGCCGAGCGGCCGGCCGTCGCTCGGACGGTCGACTGATCCCTGTCTGAACACTGAGGGGTCCATCTGCATTGGTGCGTTCGGCAGTGTCGTCGTGCCCTCGTGGACGCACACCCGGTGGGTGATCCGCCATTCGTCGCCACGACACTCGTACCGATCAAGATATCGGCCCAGCCACAATGACCACGGGCCATCATCATCTGGAATCAGGTAGGTGAGATTCGAGATCTCCCCACGCGCCGTCATTCCTCCCTCATCGAATTCGATGCTGTGGTTCATGTTGCAGTGCATCGTCGCGCGCCACCGACCATGCGTTGACATGACTCGATCGACGAACTCCCAACCATTCCCACTGAACCGTCCGTGATCATCAGTCGCGTCAGGCCAGTAGGCCGAACGCATGACATCGGCATCGAGTCGGTCAACACCTCGCGCATAGCGATAGGCCACCTCGCGGATTGCCTCGCGGGCTGCCAGCGCGGCCGTGAGACTAGCCCCTAGCCATCCAGTGACGAACACGTCAGCGTCAGATTCGCTCATACCTCACCCAATCCTTCATACATCGATGTGCTCATGGTTACGACACACTTCATCGCCCACGGGATGGGCAATCAATGGTGAACGTCTGACAGGGTCGCGCTCGGGGGCGGAAAGATTCCGGCGTTCGCGGTGATCCCACCGTCGCACATCACTGTGGTCCCGGTCACGAAACTTGAAGCAGGAGTGCCAAGGAACCAGATGACCTCAGCCTGCTCCTGCGGTCGTACGAGTCGCTGCAAAGGAATCGGACGACGCAGTGCCTCGAGATGCTCCTGCGTGACGGCGCCGCCCTGAAGAATTGGCGTGAGGGTCGGTCCAGGGGCTACCGCGTTCACTCGGACTCCCCTCGCCCCAAAGTCGATCGCGGCAGCCTTGACGAGATTGATGACCGCGGCCTTCGACGCGTTGTAGGCCCAGCGCTCCGGGTCACCACCGACGCCTGATGTTGATGCTGTTGCAACGATCGCACCGCCGCCACGCTCGGCCATAGCGGGGGCCGCATGCCGGATTCCCGAGACCACTCCACGCACATTCACGGCCATGATGCGATCGAAGAGCGCCATGGCGTCCGCGTCCTGCCAGCCGATTCGGCGCGCGATCCCGGCATTGAGCACGACGGTGTCGAGCCGACCGAATGTCTCAAGTGCGAACGTCACCATTTCAGCGGCCACCGCATCGTCACTCACATCCCCCACGAGTATCCGCATATCCTCGCGTTCAGTGGCCCAGGCGAGTGCCTCGGTCGAGATGTCGACGGCCACCACTGCGTAACCCCGGTCGGCAAATACCTCGGCCGCGGCCCGGCCGATTCCGGTTGCCGCACCTGTGACGATGGCGACGCGGGGCTCACCCGGTTCCGCTGTCGACTCGCTCACGGGGTGATCTGACATGTGGACCTCTCAGCAGGAGCAATGCGTTTTTGAAGGAGCATTCTCGTTACTCTCTTCGGGCGCAATTACCTCGATCAAATGGCGAATGAGGGGACCCCCAACATCTATCGGGGATCCCCTCATCGAGAACTTCAGGCCATTGCGGTGGATAGATCTAGCGTGCAGCGGCCCTCTTTGCAGGAGCAGCCTTCGCGGGAGCGGCTTTTTTGGCGGGAGCAGCCTTCTTTGCCGGAGCGGCCTTCTTCACGGCAGGCGCCTTCTTGGCGGGGGCCGCCTTCGTCACGGGAGCGGCCTTCTTCGCGGCCGGCCCCGCCGGCGCCTTGGGAACGAGCTTCTTCGCACCAGACACAACGGCCTTGAACTCCGTGCCGGGGCGGAACTTAGGAAGCTTTGTTGCCTTGATCTTCACCGACTCACCGGTACGCGGGTTGCGTCCGAGACGGGCCCTGCGAGCCTGCCGTTCGAACACGCCAAAGCCGCTCATCGTTACTTTTTCGCCCTTGATGACGGCCTTTTTTGTCTCTTCGATGAACGCTTCGACAATGTCGGTGACGTCGCGCTTGCTGTGTCCGAGACGAGCAGCCACGACCTCGATAAGTTCAGCCTTGTTCACGAGAAAAAACCTCCGAAGGGTACTAGGTCGACCCTATGCCGACGGCGATAACATACTGCGATCCTTGGAATCACGCACGCTGACATTCCACCGCCCGCCATCGAGCAGTGGCATCCCCCTTATTTCGGAAGCTCTTTGGCGTTTCGCAGGGCTAAGCGGTCTTCGGCATGAAGCTCGGACGATTGGACTCAAAGGTTGAAATCGCATCGACATGAGCCAGCGTGATGCCGATATCATCCAGCCCTTCCATGAGCCTCCAACGCACGTAATCGTCAACGTCAATCGGGGCGACGATGGAGCCCGCCCTCACCTCACGCTCCTCGAGATCGACCGTGACCTCAAGGTCAGGGTTCGCCTCGATCGCGGTCCACAAGGCCTCGATGACCGACTGATCGACTTGGGCGGTAAGCAGGCCACCCTTGCCTGAGTTACCTCGGAAGATGTCCGCGAAGCGCGAGGACAGCACCGCCTTGAATCCGTAGTTCTGCAGCGCCCACACGGCGTGCTCCCGGGAGGATCCGGTGCCGAAATCCGGGCCGGCAACCAAGATGCTCACATCGGCATGATGCGGTTGGTTCAGCACAAAGCCCGGATCCTTGCGCCAGGCCGCAAAAAGACCATCCTCGAACCCATGACGCGTAATGCGCTTGAGATACTCGGCCGGGATGATCTGATCGGTATCGACATTGCTCCGGCGCAGCGGCAGTGCCGTCCCGGTATGACGAACGAATGATTCCATGATGACTCCCGATTCAGACGATGGATACGAGATCGGACGGCGCGGCAAGGTGGCCGGTCACCGCGGTGGCAGCAGCGACCGCGGGCGAGACGAGGTGGGTTCGTCCCCCTGGGCCCTGCCTGCCCTCGAAATTTCGGTTGGACGTCGAGGCACTGCGCTCCCCTGGGGCGAGTTTGTCTGGATTCATCGCCAAGCACATTGAGCAGCCAGCCTCGCGCCACTCGGCCCCGGCTGCGATGAAGATCTCGTCAAGGCCCTCCTCCTGAGCCTGGTGCCTGACTCGAACTGAGCCCGGCACGATGAGCATGCGAACCGAGGGCGCGACCGCGCGGCCTTTGAGCACCTCGGCAACCGCGCGCAAATCCTCGATTCGACCGTTCGTGCACGAGCCGACGAAGACTGTGTCGACCGCGATGTCGCGCAATGGCATACCGGGCGTGAGCCCCATGTACTCCAGTGCGTGCGCGATGGCTGCTCTCTCGCCCTCGTCCGCCGCGTTCGCAGGAGAAGGCACAGAGCCGGAGAGCGGGAGGCCCTGGCCCGGGTTGGTTCCCCACGTCACAAAGGGACTCAGTGCGGATGCATCGAGAACGACCTCAGCGTCGAAGGTTGCATCATCGTCGGTACGCAGCGTGCGCCAGTACTCGACGGCGACATCCCACTCGGCTTCCTTCGGGGCGTGATCTCGGCCATTGAGGTACTCAAATGTGGTGTCGTCAGGCGCGATCATGCCTGCACGGGCGCCAGCCTCGATCGACATGTTGCAGATCGTCATGCGACCCTCGATCGAGAGCGCCTCGATCGCGGAGCCGCGGTATTCGAGCACATACCCCTGCCCCCCGCCTGTGCCGATCTTCGCGATTACAGCGAGGATGACGTCCTTGGCCGTGACACCTGTAGGGAGGTCTCCCTCAACGGTAATCGCCATCGTCTTGAAAGGCTTCAAGGGCAATGTCTGGGTCGCGAGCACATGCTCGACCTCGCTCGTGCCGATACCGAATGCAAGCGCCCCGAATGCACCGTGCGTCGAGGTGTGCGAGTCACCGCACACGACGGTCATGCCGGGCTGGGTGAGTCCAAGTTGCGGGCCGACCACATGAACGATCCCCTGCTCGACGTTGCCGAGCGAATAGAGCGGAACCCCGAACTCGGCGCAGTTGGTGCGCAGGGCTTCAACCTGGGCCCGCGAGATCGGGTCAGCGATCGGCTGGTCGATGTTGATGGTTGGGATGTTGTGGTCCTCTGTCGCGAGGGTGAGATCGGTGCGACGAACGCCGCGGCCAGATAACCGAAGGCCGTCGAACGCCTGGGGCGAGGTGACCTCGTGAACGAGGTGCAGGTCGATGTACAGCAGGTCTGGCTCGCCCTCGAATCGGCGCACCACATGGGATTCCCATACTTTCTCAGCCAGCGTCCGGCCCATGTTCACTCCTCAACTCGTGGCTGCTCGAGCGGTACCCTTGCAGCACGTTTACTTCGACTCCGAACATCCACGGAACTTGACGTCTCACATCGTGAGACAGCAGTATCAGTACGTGGACAACTCTAGTGGCGTCGGCGTCGTCGACAAGACGGTGTCCGTACTTTCAGCCGTGAGCGGCGCGCCATGCTCCCTCGCCGACCTCGTCTCGATGACCGGACTGCCTCGCCCAACCGCCCATCGCCTCGCTGTCGCCCTCGAGCATCACGGGGTCCTCGACCGTGATGCCGAAGGAAGGTTCATCCTCGGTCCCACGTTCGCCCGCTGGTCAGCGGGTGCAGACCCATGGCTCGCCCGCGCCCAGCAGGCCGTCCTCCGCCTTCGTGACGACACCGGCGAGAGCGCTCAGGTGTATAGGCGGGCCTACGGTGACCGACTGTGCATCGCCTCGGCCGAGCCCGCCAGCGGCCTGCGCGACACCGTGCCCGTCGGTGCCATCCTCACCATGAAGGCGGGGTCGGCTGCGCAAGTGCTTGCGGCCTGGCTGCCGTCAGATGAACGATCAGCAATGCTCAGCGGCGCTGCGTACACCGCAGTCACCCTCGCCGATGTGCGCAGGCGAGGCTGGGCGCAGAGCATCGGCCAGCGTGAGGCGGGGGTCGCATCGATTTCTGCCCCTGTGCTCGGAACCAACGGCACCGTGATTGCAGCCGTCAGCATCTCCGGCCCCATCGAACGCCTAGCAACACCGTCAGTTGCCCAACGACGTCACCTCATGGCGGCCGCTCACTCCCTCGCGTAACCCGACTCGCTCACGCGCGCAACACCCCCAACATTGAGAAGGGACCTCCCACTCGGTGGGAGATCCCTTCCTGCGTAGCCCCGACGGGATTCGAACCCGCGCTACCGCCTTGAGAGGGCGGCGTGCTAGGCCACTACACAACGGGGCCGTACGCGTGCGAGCGACATACACCTCGCACATGACTGCGTGACCTCGGGCGGTCGCGCGTGTCGCTGGGGTACCAGGACTCGAACCTAGACTTACTGAACCAGAATCAGCAGGGCTGCCAATTACCCCATACCCCAAAACTCATTTGCTTTTCCTGCATTCCCTCACGGATTAACTCCGTGTGGCCCCGATCTTTAGTTGTCACAAGACTGTCACCGTGCTCAGATCTTGTCACCATAGTGACAGGACCTGCCCCGATTCCTAATCTCACACATTTTCCCCAAGTTGCAAATTCAGCGGGAATCGTGCGAGACGGAGCCTACACGCAAGCCCCCCGAATCGGCGAACGGGACTACCCGAACGGGACCTCCTGCCAACCCTCGACCAGCGCCACCTGCCCCCTACTGATGAGCCACTCCTTGATGGTCGACCGGGACCAGACCGGCTTGCGCCCGATGTAAAGGTCGGCAACCAGCATGCAGCGATGCCCACCCCTCGCCAACTTGTGTTAGCCCTTGATCGTGTCGTGAACGACCCCTGCCAAGGCGGCCACGCCGCGGGTAAGTCGCCGAAGTGCAGGCGTGCTTGGCAGGCTGGTCGTTTCAATCGAGTTGACCTCGGCGTCCACTGCGAACACAGTGAGGTTCTTGATGGGGCCACGTTCGTGCTGCTGACGGCGCTGCCACTGACACCGATTCGACATGAACTGGCAAGGAGTGGCGAAGGAGTGAAGCTCAGGTCGTTGCTGGCAAGCAATAGGCTGGGGGTCTGCATTCACGACGCAAGACCAACGCCCACCTGCCGGGGAGACGAACAACTGTTTCGTGAAACAGGGAAGAACAAAATTGCATCAATTTGATTTCACTCTGTGAGGGTACGAACCAGTCTGTGTACCCCCCACTGGTTGACGTTATTGCTGCGTTTGCCGCACCCGATGAGCAGTAACCGGAGAACGTGGCCATTGTCTGCGTGTTCGAGTATCTGGTCCCGATTGCTGCTCCCGTACCCGGCGATACGGACGTCTTTGCACCCGGTCCCACGCACCAAGGCATCTCTGGCAGTTGCACTTGTTGTACCTCGAGGTACTTATAATTGTTGCTGCAGGCCGCCGTGTAGCCATTACTCAATGTGAAAGGTGTCGACTGCGCATAGAAAACGGTGCCGCCACCAGGTCCGATTTGACCACACGAGTACGCCAGACCCGTATTGCAGTTCTTGCTGCCCCCTGTTAGCACAGGTGAATCCGTCGGCGACGCAACCGGGTTTGCCGCTGCCTCAGCAGGTTCGGCGGTGGGGGTGACCGGGTCAGGTGAAGAGGTAGGACCAGTCGAGGCCGCAGGTGCTGCCGCCGATGATGCAGGCGCGTCGTCCTGCACCGCCCCGGATGAGCCTGTCGTGGAGGAGCATCCCGCCACCGCAGCGGTGACGAGCACCACACCCACGGTGAGCACTTTCAGGCGAGTTCTCATTTCATATCCCGATCTGTCACGATGGCGATGTCAGTCATATTCACCGGATGGTGCGGGCATGCGATGCGTGCGGCATCAAGGTCGACGGCGATGCGCGGCGACTCGGGGCGCCCAGTCCGGACAAGGAGGTCGATGCACCGTCCCCGCCGCTGACCCAGCCCCGAACGGCAACGTCACGGGTGACGACCGCCGAGGTACGCGCGTGGCCATGTCCAAGGGCATCGAGGTGAACGAGAAGGGATGGGTACCGGGGTCGCTGATCGCCCGCTACGTGGACGAGCGCGGGGAATAGTCTCCGGGTCGTCGTGGTATTTGCACACGCACCGAGATCGTCCGACGCCGTCCCAGAAGCGCTAAAGGATGGCAAAATCAGCAATGGACTTGCGGACCCTTGCCAGCGATCACGCGACCTGGACCCGTCCTCAATCCACCGGACCGCTCCACCTTCACATGGCGGACACGATGACTGCGGAGGGTGAATAGCATTTGCGCGACGCATGCAGGGGCGTGATCACCAATGCGCCAGCCGACCCACAGGGACTGTCTGCAAGATTCAGTCTGGTGAAGGGCTCGGGAAGACCGCTTGGCCAACACCAATCATCCTGCGGGCCAAGCGGCAATAACTTCCTAGCTGTCAGCCTCGACGACGCTTGCGCCCTCGGCGGACACCATCGTGGAATGAAGGTTGGGGCCGACCTTCCACCATCAAGGCCGACCCCAAACACCAGGCAAACAAACACCTGATTCTTGAAACAAGGATGAGCAAATAGACGATGAATTGCTAAAACGCCCGCACCGGGCGGACGCCGAGCGGTTCATCCTTGCTCGGGAGCAAGATTCCCGTGCTGCCCTCTGTGAAGAAGCGGGCGTACGCGTATTTTTCCTTTTCATCGTACTGTGAGGAACTCCAGTACGACTCAGACGGGAACCCGCCAATCGCGGCCCGGTTCGAGTAGAGGAAGAGGGCGTAGAGTTCGTCCCGAGATGGCAGAGCCCAGTCGATCTTGCGGCCACCCTCGTACCGCTGGGCGGCATTGGCCGCGTCGCCTGGATTGCACATTGGGATGATAGCCAAGGTGTTCGAGAATCCCGACCCGATCGCATCGTTCACGGCGCCGGAGATGCTCGACGTCTCCCCCTTCCCCGTGCACCATGTGATGCCGTTCCCGGTGTCGGAGAAGTCCGAGGTGTACTGATTACTGCCACCGCACGCACTCCCAGTCAGCTTGCAAGTGCTCTGGGAGTTTGGTGCCCACAAGTTCGGGGCAGACTCAAGGTAGTTGCATGAGGACGTCATGTACTGCCCGCACTTGAAGGGGACGGCCGAGGCATAAAAGACGGTGCCCACGCCACTTGAACCGATACCACCGCATTCGTACTCCAGACCCAAGTCGCAGACAGAGGCGGTGCTCGTGCTGCCTCCGAGATTGTCCGCCGGGACGTAAACCGCTGCCGGCAGCGAAGGTAAATCCGTCGGCGACGCAACCGGGCTTGCCGGTGCCTCGGTCGGTGCGGAGCTGGGGATGATCGAGCCAGGCGAGGAAGTGGGACCGGCAGACGATGACGCCGGTGGCGACCCCGCCATCTCAACGTCGTCCTGTATCGCGCCAGCAGGTCCCGCTGTCGTCGACGAACACCCCGCCACCGCAGCAGTAACGAGCACCAACCCAACAGTCAGCAGTTTCATGCGTGTTCTCATAGCCGTACCCCGATGTCTCATGATGGGGATGCGAGTCATCCCGACGTCTCTTTGACGAAGGATATCCCG
>CAMDKQ010000002.1 GCA_945901095.1 Bifidobacterium breve | reverse complement strand
AATGTCCTGAGCGATCTCGTCGGTGACAGTGAGGTACCCGTCGACGATGCGGTCGAGGACGGAATACAGGACTGCTATCGACCCGTGTGCGCGCAGGTCGGCGCTATCCTCAAGACGCTCGCGGATGCCACGCAGGTCGCCGATCTGGCCGAAGCGCACAGTCACCGCGAACCACGGGCCGATGAACACCGCGAGTTGCCCGGTCTGGACATCAGAGGATCGCTCAATGTAGTCGAGGACCTTCGCGATGACGAAGATGCGCCCAGCTGGGCCCACCTCAACCTTTGGTCGCTGAGCATCGTTTGCAGCGTCTTCGACTTGAAGGGGCGACAGTTCAAAGACATTGGCGACGGTAGCGAGTTCGGCCTTCGTCGGCTCGAATAGGCCGAGCCAGACGAATGAGCCGGGTTTGGCTTTGCATTGCTCCTTGAGATCGAGAAGCTTAGGCGCGACGGGACTGTCGCCCGGCATCTCCCAACTTCGAACGTCCTGAAGCGCCAGGGCACTGTCGGCACCGTAAAGGCCCATCCCGCGAATCATGAGCCCATTGTGCTGCACCCACCCCTGTGTCACTGAGGGCCGCGAGAGGCGTATTAGATGCAGCGCCAGCCAAGTGATGGCATGGCCCGTACGCTCGACTCCATGACTACCCTCATCCTCGTCAGGCACGGTCGCACGAAAGCGAATGCCGACGGTGTCCTCGCCGGCTGGACCCCTGGCGTGTTCCTCGACCAGCACGGGGAATCTCAGGCTGATGCCGTCGCTGCGCGCATCTCGGTCGTAAATCTTGCGGCCGTGGTGGCTTCCCCACTTGAGCGAACGCAGCAGACCGCTGATGTCATCGCAGCCGGACAAAGTGGCGCCGTCGAACGACACACCGATGAACGCCTCGGCGAGTGCCACTATGGCGACTGGACCGGCCGGCCGCTCAAGGAACTGTCGAAGGAACCGATGTGGAGCGTCGTGCAGGCGCATCCCAGTGCCGCCGTGTTCCCCGGGCCGGGGGGAGAGTCGCTCGCACAGATGCAACACCGCGCTGTCGGCGCGGTCCGAGACTGGAATGCTCGACTTGGCGAGGAGGCAATCTACGTTGCAGTGAGCCACGGCGACGTCATCAAGGCGATCATTGCCGATGCCCTCGGGGTCCACCTCGACCAATTCCAGCGCATCTCCGTGGATCCCTGCTCCGTCAGCATCATCCGCTATACGAAACTGCGTCCCTTCGTTCTCCGAACGAATGACACAGGCGGCGACCTCTCGTCGCTCGTCCCTGCCAAGGGAACGAAGCGACGTCGACGCACCAGTGACGCCGCTGTCGGTGGCGGCTCCGGTTGAGGCGGGCAGCCCTGCCCAGATGCAGGTAAGGTCAATGCGTGCCACGTCAGATCTTCGAGTTTCAGTCGCCCGATCGCTTCGTCGTCGGCACTATCGGGATGCCCGGGGAGCGCACCTTTTTCCTTCAAGCCCGATCAGGCAACCAGGTAACAAGTGTCGTGGTCGAGAAGCAGCAGGTGATCGTTCTCGCTGAGCGACTCGACCAACTCCTTAACGAGGTCCGCGATACCCGGTCACCGGAGGTCCCGATCCCAGACACAGGCACGGAGAGTGATTCGCAGCCGCTCGACCTTCCGCTCGTAGAAGAATTTCGGGTCGGCGCAATGGCTCTCGGTTGGGACGAGGCGACATCCCGGGTGGTCGTCGAAGCCCACGCGGTTGCCGAGGATGGCACCGAGATTCCCGACATCGCCGATGACGACGCCGACGGCACCGATACCCTCCGCGTTTGGCTCACCCCGTCGTACGCGCGATCATTCGCAGCCCGTGCCCAGATCGTCGCCGGTGCCGGCCGTCCGCCTTGCCCGTTCTGCACCCAGCCTCTCGACCCGGCCGGGCATGTCTGCCCGCGGGCGAACGGCTACCGTCGCCGGTCATGAACGAGGTAGCGCGCCTGCCGCAGGACGAGCTTGCGTTGGCGCTCGCAACCGGCGAACTTCACATCGAGGGTCGCCTCGTATCGGCGTCGAACCAGACCCTGCGGTGCAAGGTCACCTCGGTCAGCGGGATCGACCTGCTCTGTGTCTACAAGCCGGTGAGCGGCGAGCGGCCCCTGTGGGATTTCCCTGACGGCCATCTCGCCGGCCGGGAAATCGCGACATATGAGCTTGCCCGGTTGGCCTGCTGGGACGTCATCCCGACGACGGTGTGGCGCGACGACGGACCGGCCGGACCCGGTATGTGCCAAGAGTGGATCGAGGAGGACCCGTCAGCCGGAGTCGTCGATCTCCTTCCGATTGATGCCGAGCATCCTGGCTGGATGAGCGTCCTCGAGGGGCAGTCCGGGACAGGCGCGCCGATCAGGCTCGTCCACGCCGACCTCGAGGCCGTCCAGGAGATCGCACTCCTCGACGTCATCACGAACAACTCCGACCGCAAGGGCGGCCACCTCCTCGTTGACACCGCCGGGCGCATCTGGGGGATCGACCATGGGCTCACCTTCCATGAGGAGGACAAACTGCGGTCAGTGCTCTGGGGTTGGTCGGGTGTGCCAATCCCTGCTCAACTTCTCGCAACTCTCCGACGGCTCCGCGCCGTGCTTGACACGACCGAGGCCGAGGTCGTCACCGACTGGCTCACGACAGCGGAGTCCCGTGCGCTCAAGGACCGGATCGACGATCTCATCGCGCACGGAGTGTTCCCCTTGCCGTCGGATGAGTGGCCGTCGATTCCATGGCCGGTGTTCTGACCGGCGCCGTCAGCAGGTCCGGTGTTCTGACCAGCGAGGGTGGATAGGCTCACGGCGTGGATTCGTGGAGCGTGCCCTTAGTACCGTCCCTGCCCGGCCTCAGCAGGGGCCTTGACCTTTATGACACGGCAACCAGTACCGTTCGGCCAACTGAGCCGGGTCCAGTCGCCCGCATGTACGTCTGCGGCATCACTCCCTATGACGCCACCCACATGGGTCACGCCGCTACCTACGTCGCCTTCGATCTCGTTCAGCGCGTGTGGCTCGATGCTGGGCACGACGTCCACTACGTCCAGAACGTCACCGATATCGATGACCCGCTTCTTGAGCGGGCCGTCGCGACCGGTCAGGACTGGCGGGTTATCGCCGATCGCGAGACGGCGTTGTTTCGCGAAGACATGTCGGCGCTCAATGTCATTCCGCCGCGCGACTATCTCGGTGCCGTCGAGTCGATTCCGTCGGTGGCCCGCTACGTCGAGGACCTCCAGGTGAAGGGGGCTATCTATGCCGTCGACGACGACCTCTATTTCTCCGTTCATGCCGACCCGCGGTTCGGGACCGTCGCCAATCTCGACGAGGCGCAGATGATCGCCGAGTTCGCCGAGCGCGGCGGCGACCCGGAAAGACCCGGCAAGCGACATCCACTCGACTGCCTCGTCTGGCAGGACGCCCGGCCGGACGAACCGGCGTGGGACACCCCGCTCGGCCATGGTCGGCCTGGCTGGCACATTGAGTGCGTGGCCATTGCACTCGACACGCTCGGCATGACCATCGACGTCCAGGGCGGCGGCAGCGACCTCGCCTTCCCGCACCATGAGATGGGTGCCTCCGAGGCGCAGGTGCTCACCGGTGAGTGGCCCTACGCCCGCCATTACACCCACGCTGGGATGGTGGCGTGGCAGGGGCACAAGATGTCAAAGTCTCGCGGCAACCTTGTGTTCGTCTCTCAACTCCGACGCGACGGCCACGACCCCGCGGCCATCCGGCTCGCGCTTCTCGCCCATCACTACCGCTCGAACTGGGCTTGGACGGAGCAGGGGCTCACCGGCGCCGAGGAGCGACTCGCCCTGTGGCAGCAGGCGGTGGTGCGACCAGCGGGCACGGATGCAGCACCCGTGATCGCACGGGTACGGGAGCACCTCAGCAATGACATGCAGTGCCCAGCGGCACTTGATGTCGTCGACGCGTGGGCGATGGAACAGCAGTCAGGGACAGGCACCGATCCTTTAGCGCCGGGGCAGATCGCGACGATGTGCGATGCACTGCTCGGCGTGCAACTTCGGCCCTGACGCTTGTCAGTTTGCCGCTGTCGCGACCTTCTCGTCGTGACCACCGAACTCCTTGCGCATCGCGCTGAGGATCTGTCGAGCAAACATCGCCGACCCCTGCGATTCGAAGCGTTCGTACAGCGCCGCAGTAAGCACGGGGGCCGGTACGCCCTCCTCGATTGCGGCGAGCGCCGTCCAGCGTCCCTCGCCGCTGTCGGATACTCGGCCGCTGAATTCCGCGAGTTCATGGGACTCATGCAGGGCCGCTGCAGTGAGATCGAGCAGCCATGAGCCAACAACACTGCCACGCCGCCACACCTCGGCGACCGCGGGCACATCGATGTCGTATTGGTAGAACTGTGGGTCGCTCATGGGCGCTGTCTCGGCATCGGTATCGCGTGCATGCATCCCAGCATCGGCATGCTTGAGGATGTTCAGGCCCTCGGCGTACGCGGCCATGAGCCCGTACTCGATCCCGTTGTGGACCATTTTCACGAAGTGACCGGCGCCGCCTGGGCCGCAGTGCAGCCAACCGCGCTCCTCGGGGGCGACATCGCCGGTGCGTCCGGGGGTGCGCTCCGCGGTCTGGAACCCGGGGGCGATGGTGTCCCAAAGCCCGGCAAGACGCGTGACGGTCGCCTCCGGGCCGCCAATCATGAGGCAGTACCCGCGCTCGAGGCCCCACACACCTCCAGACGTCCCGACGTCGAGGTAGTCGATGCCGGCGGCTGCGCTCACCTCGCCCCTGCGGATGTCGTCGCGGTAGTAGGAGTTGCCGCCGTCGATAATGCAATCGCCGGGGGACAGGAGCGTGATCAGTTCGGTGACGACGGATTCGGTGATGTGGCCTGCGGGCACCATGACCCAGACGGTGCGTGGAGCGGAGAGCGCCACGACAAGTTCCTTGAGGCTCGACGCACCAGTCGCGCCGTCGGCAACGAGATCGGCGACAGCATCCGGGGCGCGGTCGAAGGCCACGACATGGTGACCGTCGCGCATTGCCCGCCTCGACAGGTTGGCTCCCATGCGGCCGAGACCGACCATTCCGAGCGATATGCGTCCTTCGGCGAGCGTGGTCACGACGACTCCTGATGGTTGAGGGGGCAGGGATTGCACCTGACAGGAACGCTAGTGGAAGGCTGCAGGCATGACGAATGTGTTTGCCGCCGACCCGACCATCGCCCCTGCATGGGCGGAACTCGCCTCGCTGCGCGATTCGAGTCGCACCGTGACTGTGCGCGACCTGCTTGACGCCGACCCGGCGCGTTGCGACAAACTCGCCGTCGCAGCGGCCGGCATCAGCCTGGATATCTCTCGGCAGCGGGTCGACTCTCACATCCTCGACGCTCTTCAGTCCCTTGCTGTCCAGCAACGGGTGCCCGAGCACCGCGATGCGATGCTCGCCGGAGAGCACGTGAACACCACGGAGGACAGGGCGGTGCTCCACACGGCACTGCGCCTCCCGCCGGGATCGTCACTGATCACCGGCGGCCGTGATGTTGCCGCCGATGTCGCGGAGGTGCTCGGCCGGATGTCCTCGTGGGCCCAGGATGTGCGAACCGGCGAGTGGCGTGGATCGACAGGAGAGCGCATCACCGACATTGTCAACATCGGCATCGGGGGCTCGGATCTCGGGCCAGCCATGGCATATCTCGCCCTGCGTCACTACAGCGACCGAGCGATCAACTGCCACTTCGTCTCAAATGTCGACCCCACTGACCTCACCGAGGTGCTCCGTCCGCTCGACCCAGCGACCACGCTGTTCATCATCGCGTCGAAGACCTTCACGACGCAGGAGACGATGACGAACGCCTCGGCTGCGCGTGATTGGCTCGTTGGCGCTCACGGCGAGGCGGCCGTGAGCCGTCATTTCGTCGCCGTATCGACGAACTCCGAACTCGTCACCGCGTTCGGCATCGACCTCGCAAACATGTTCGGCTTCTGGGACTGGGTCGGCGGTCGCTATTCAATGGAGTCGGCCATCGGACTGTCAACGATGGTCGCGATCGGCCCAGAGCACTTCAGGTCGATGCTCGATGGATTCCACGCGATGGACGTCCATTTTGCGACCGCCGACCCGAGCGAGAACCTCCCGGTTCTCATGGGCCTCGTCGCCGTCTGGAATCGCGACTTCCTCGACATCCCGACGACCGCGGTACTCCCGTACTCGCAGTACCTCTCGAGGTTCCCGGCCTACCTCCAGCAGCTCACGATGGAAAGTAACGGCAAGGGCGTGCGAGCCGATGGATCGCCGTCATCGTGCCCGACCGGGGCGATCGTGTGGGGTGAGCCCGGTACGAATGGCCAGCATTCGTTCTACCAGCTTTTGCATCAGGGCATGAGCACCGTCGCGTGTGATGTCATCGCCGTAGCCCGAACCCCGAACCCGCTTGGTCGCCAGCAGGACATGCTCGTCGCGAATGCCCTCGCGCAGGCATCAGTGCTCGCGCGTGGCCGGACGGCTGATGAAGTGCGTGCGGACGGCACCCCCGAGGAGCTCGTCGCCCACAAGGTCATGCCCGGCAACCGGCCCACCTCCGTCCTCATGATCGAGGAGCTCAACCCGTACACGCTCGGCGCCCTCGTCGCCCTTTACGAGCACAGCGTCTTTGTGCAGGGGGCCGTGTGGGGCATCAACTCATTCGACCAGTGGGGGGTCGAGCTCGGCAAGAAGGTCGCGCTCGGGATCCTCGACGCCATCGAGACGGGCCGGCCGACAGCGATCAGCGACCCAGCATCGGCGCGGTCGATCGAGCGGTACCTCGCCCTCAGGTAGCCGCCTACGTGTCGTCTGCGCGTCGACGCAGGTAGCGCTCGAACTCGCGCGCGATGGCTTCGCCACTCGCCTCGGGGAGGTCAGCGGTGTCGCGGGCCTCTTCGAGTTGATGCACGTAGTCAGCGACCTCATCGTCTTCTGACGCGAGTTCGTCGACGCCCGTCTCCCAGGCTCGCGACTCCTCGACGAGGTCGCCAAGTGGTACCGGTACGTCGAGCAGGTCCTCCACCCGACGGATGAGGGCCAGGGTTGCCTTTGGGCAGGGCGGCTGCGCGACGTAGTGGGGGACCGAGGCCCATAGTGAGACGGCCGGAATGCCGAACTGTCCGCAGGCATCTTGGATGACGCCGACTATTCCGGTCGGGCCTTCGTACTGGGGCGTCTCAAGGTTCATCGAGGCGATGAGAGCGAGGTCGGTGGTGGTGCCGATGACCGGAACGGGCCGAGTATGCGGGGTGTCGGAGAGCAAGGCCCCGAGGGTGATGACCATTCGGACATCAAGCTCGGCGGCGAGGCCGAGGATCTCGCGAACGAACTGCTGCCACTTCATGTTCGGTTCGATGCCCTGGACAAGCACGATGTCTCGCGGGTAGAGCGGTACTCGCGCAATGTAGAGCCTGGTGCTCGGCCAAGTGAGCTGCCGTGTTCCATCCTCGTTGATCGCGATGTTTGGCCGATTCACCTGATAGTCGTAATACTCCTCGGAGTCGAGATCGACAAGGGGCTGGGCATCCCAGATATCGCGGAGATGGGCGATGGCACCCGATGCGGCCTCGCCAGCGTCGTTCCAGCCCTCAAAGGCCGCGATGAGGACGGGATCGACGAGTTCGGGCAGGCCATCGACCTCGATCAAGCGCTGACCCCCAATATGTCGGTCACGCTTGGCAATTGGCTGCGACGCGCGAGTTTGCTCGAGGAAGACTCCACGAGAGTATCGATAAGTCCTGCGACGAGCGCCGGCCATTGCAATGGAACATCGTGCATGGCTCCATGCCAACGCTGGACAAGTGCGTGCGGCATCTGCTGTGCACGCTCGATGACCCGCAGTCGTGACTCGTCGGACTGCACCCCGCGCGGCTCGCAGAAGATCGCCCACACGGGTTGGCGGACGTTCTCGGCATCTGGCCATGGGTCGTAGTCGAGGAGTCCCGCAAGGACGGACATGTGACGGTCGACGCCGATTACCGTGCGTGCCGTGCCATCAGGATCAACCGAGTAGGTGGGGACGAGGGCCTGCTGCGCCTCATCAGACCAGGCATCGCCCATGCCGCGGGCGAGGATCGTCCAGATCTCGTCGATCGGAATGCCGAGTTCCGGTGGCCGGAGGCGCTCCAATAGAGCCTCGCGAATTGCCGGGTCTGAGCCCGGCAGGGCAGGGGCGCTCGGCGTCGAGAGCCCGCCATCGATGAGGCAGCAGGACTCGACGAGATCTGGCGCAGCTGCAGTGACACGCAGTGCGACGGCACCCCCCCACGAGTGTCCGACGACGTGGATTCTCGGGTAGGCAAGCGACTCCGCAAGTTCGATAACATCGCGGGCACACCGATCGATCGAGTAGTCGGCTTGCGGCCCGGCGGTCGACGCACCATGACCGCGTTGATCGATGGTGACGACCGGTGCGTGGCGCATCCTCGCGACCACGGGGTTCCAAAACCGGCGCTGCTGCGAAAGGCCATGCAGGAGGATCACCGGTGCGCCAGTCGCACCCGCAGGCGCGTGGAGTGACGCGGTGCTCACGAGTCCGTCGGAGGTCCGGAGCATGACATCCGTCATCGTGTGTGCCTCGTCGAGGGGTGGGCTGATTCTGCGCTCGATTGCTCACGCCGTGTCACGTGCTTCACGCTATCGCGTGAGCAGGCGGCGCGTGACTCCCTCGGTAGACTTGGGGAACTATGACTTCGCAGACTACGTCGCTTCGCACGGCCCTATCCACCCGAGTCGTGGTCGCCGACGGCGCGATGGGCACGATGCTCCAGGCCGCTGATCCGTCCCTTGACGACTTCGAGGGATATGAGGGCTGCAATGAGATTCTCAATGTTACGAGGCCCGATATCGTCGCGTCCGTGCACGATGCCTACTTCGAGGTCGGAGTTGACTGCGTCGAGACGAACACCTTCGGCGCGAACTTCGCGAACCTCGCCGAGTACGACATTGAGGACCGTATCTTCGAACTCGCACGCGCTGGTGCCGTCATCGCACGCGCGTGCGCCGACACCTGGTCTACGCCCGAGCATCCGCGATGGGTCCTTGGATCGGTCGGTCCCGGGACGAAACTGCCGTCACTTGGCCACTCCCCCTTCGCCCACCTGCGCGATGCCTACGAAATTCAGGTCGCGGGCATGATTGAGGGTGGCGTCGATGCCATTCTCGTCGAGACCGCCCAGGACCTCCTTCAGGCGAAGGCAGCGCTCCTCGGTGCGCGGCGGGCCATCACCGCAGCCGGCGCTGACCTGCCGCTCATTGCGCAGGTAACCGTCGAGACTACCGGGACGATGCTCCTCGGCACCGAGATTGGCGCGGCTCTCACGGCGCTCGAACCGCTCGGCATCGACATGATCGGCCTCAACTGCGCAACTGGGCCGAGTGAGATGAGCGAGCATCTACGCACACTGTCGCGCACTGCGCGCATCGGCATTTCCGCGATGCCGAACGCCGGGCTTCCGATCCTCACATCCGACGGCGCCTACTACCCGCTCAGCGCCGACGAGCTCGCCGACGCGCACGAGGCCTTCGTCCGCGATTATGGCCTTGGCCTCGTCGGTGGATGCTGCGGCACCACGCCGGCCCACCTCAAGGCTGTCGTTGATCGGGTTCGTGGCCGGGAGATCTCGCCACGCTTCCCGCAGTCGGACGCCTCGGCGGCTTCGCTGTATCAAGCGGTGCCGTTCCGACAGGACACCACGTACCTGTCGATCGGCGAGCGCACGAACGCGAACGGGTCGCGGGCGTTCCGTGATGCCATGCTCGAGCAGCGCTGGGATGACTGCGTCGAGATCGCTCGCGCGCAGATACGCGACGGCGCTCACCTGCTCGACGTGTGCATCGACTACGTGGGCCGCGATGGCGTGAACGACATGAAGGAGATCGCCAGTCGGTTCGCGACCGCATCCACCCTCCCGCTCGTCCTCGACTCCACCGAGCCAGCTGTGCTCCAGGCGGGCCTAGAGATGCTCGGCGGGCGCGCTGTCATCAACTCGGTCAACTACGAGGACGGCGATGGTCCCGAGTCGCGTTTCGCGCGAATCATGGCGCTCGTGCAGGAGCACGGGGCTGCGGTCGTCGCGCTCACGATCGACGAGGAGGGCCAGGCCCGCACTGCGGAGTGGAAGGTGCGGGTCGCTGACCGACTCATCCGCGATCTCACGACGAATTATGGGATGAAGGTCGAGGACATCCTCGTCGACACTCTCACCTTTCCGATCGCTACCGGTCAGGAGGAGACGAGGCGTGATGGCATCGAGACGATCGAGGCGATCCGGCAACTCAAGGCGCTGCATCCGACCGTGCAGACGACGCTCGGGCTGTCGAATGTCTCCTTCGGGCTGAACCCAGCCGCACGACAGGTGCTGAACTCAGTGTTTCTCAATGAGTGTGTTCAGGCGGGCCTCGACTCCGCGATCGTCCACGCATCGAAGATCTTGCCGATGAGCCGCATCCCCGACGAGCAGCGCGAGGTGGCCCTCGACCTCGTCTACGACCGCCGGCGCCTCAACGCCGAAGGCTACGTCGAATATGACCCCCTGCAGGTGTATCTCCAACTATTCGAAGGCGTCGAAGCGAAATCCCTGTCAGCGACCCGCGCCGAGGAGCTCGCCGGCCTCCCGCTGTTCGAGCGACTTGAGCGCCGGATCATCGATGGCGAGCGACAGGGCCTGGAGGCTGATCTGGATGAAGCGCTCAGCGAGAAGCCAGCACTCGCGATCGTGAACGACACCCTGTTGTCGGGCATGAAGGTCGTTGGCGATCTCTTCGGCTCAGGTCAGATGCAATTGCCGTTCGTCCTGCAAAGTGCCGAGGTCATGAAGACCGCCGTCGCCTATCTCGAGCCCCATATGGAGCGAACCGACGAGGCAGGCAAGGGCACGATGGTTCTCGCAACCGTGAAGGGCGACGTTCACGATATTGGCAAGAACCTCGTCGACATCATCCTGAGCAACAACGGCTACACCGTCGTAAACATTGGCATCAAGCAGCCGATCTCCGCGATCATCGAGGCCGCCGAGAGCAGCAATGCTGACGCTATCGGCATGAGTGGCCTACTCGTGAAGAGCACGGTGATAATGAAGGAGAACCTCGAGGAGCTCAACACCCGAGGTATTGCCGAGCGGTATCCCGTTCTGCTGGGTGGGGCGGCGCTCACGCGTGCCTTCGTCGAGCAGGACCTTGCCGACATGTACGACGGCGACGTCCGATATGCACGCGATGCCTTCGAGGGACTGCGACTTATGGATACCGTCATGGCTATCAAGAGGGGTGAGCCCGGGGCGGTGCTGCCAGAACGCCGGGCCCGCCGTGTGAAGTCAGTCGCGGCGACCCTGACCGTCACTGAGCCGCAACATATGCCGGCGCGCTCTGATGTCGCCGAGTCTGTGCCGGTGCCCACTGCACCGTTCCTTGGCGAACGGGTCGTGAGGGGAATCTCCCTCGCCGAGTACACGCCCTATCTCGACGAGCGAGCGCTGTTCCTTGGCCAGTGGGGCCTGAAGCCGACCCGCGGCGACGGAGCCTCGTACGAGCAGCTCGTCGAGGAGGAGGGGCGTCCACGCCTTCGAATGTGGCTCGACCGGATTCACACCGAGGGTCTCATCGAGCCCGCGGTCGTGTACGGCTATTTCCCTTGCCACTCCGAGGGTGACGACCTCGTCATCGAGTGGCACGACGGGCCGGATGCCGGCCAGGAGCGGGCGCGCTTCCCCTTCCCGCGCCAGCGGCGTGACCGTCACCTGTGCCTCTCCGACTTCTTTCGCGCCAAGGAATCGGGCGAGACCGATGTCGTGGCGTTCACAATCGTCACGATGGGCCAAGCGGCATCAGCGGCCACCGCGAAGCTGTTTGAGGCTGACGCCTACCGCGACTATCTCGAACTGCACGGGCTTTCGGTGCAACTCACCGAGGCTCTCGCCGAATACTGGCATGCGCGGGTACGTGAGGAACTTGGGCTCGGATTCGAGGACAACCCCGACATGGAGACCCTGATCGCCAAGCAGGGCTACCGGGGGTCGCGGTACTCCTTCGGCTACCCCGCCTGCCCCGACCTAGAGCAACAGGTGATGCTGTGCGATCTGCTGCACCCGGATCGGATCGGCGTCGAGCTGTCCGAGGAGTTCCAACTGCATCCGGAGCAATCAACGAGCGCGATCATCGTCCATCACCCGGAGGCAAAGTATTTCAACGCCGGCTGAGGGTATTTCGACGCTGGATGCGCAATCGGCACTTCCAGCAGCGGTGCTGTTCGATATGGACGGCACCCTCGTCGACACCGAGCACCTGTGGCTGCAGGCTGAACTCCTCACGATGCTGCGGCTCGGCGGCGAGTGGAATCCCGTTGACCAGCAGCACTGCCTCGGTGGTCCTCTCGAGCGGGTTGTCGATTACATGGCCGGCAAGGGCGACCCTGAGATCGTCCGCGAACTCACGGAGCAGGGTGTAGGGGAGTTCCTTATCTCGACGATCGAGGGTCTCCTTCTGACGGAGCAGGTCTCATGGCAGCCGGGTGCCCGGGCCCTTGTGTGCGAGGTGGTCGACCTCGGAATCCCAACCGGGCTGGTCACAGCATCATGGCGACGCCTTATTGATGCCGTTCACATAAGCATTGCGAGCGATCTTGGATTCGAGCCCTTCACGGTGATCATCGGCGGCGACGAGGTGCCGCACAGTAAGCCGCACCCGGCCCCCTACTTGCAGGCGGCATTGCTGCTGGGGTTGGCTCCGGCGGACTGTCTGGTGATTGAGGATTCACCGACCGGAGTGGCATCGGGACTCGCTGCCGGCTGCCGGGTTGTTGCTGTGCCGCACCTCGCACCGGTTGCGGATGCCGAGCGCCTCACGGTCATCGAAGGGCTGGACGGCTGGTCGATCGAGACCCTTTGGCAGGCCGCGATCACTCCCGCGGCTCAGCGCTAGCACCTCGCTCGAATGGTGAATCGACCCGCGACGCAGGCAATAGCCACAGCTCCGGTGACGGCATCGGGGGGAGCACCCCTCCCTTGGCCGGGCAGGAAGGCTGATGTGCGCACCAGTCGCAGAGCCTCGACGTGGTCGGGGCGAAATCCCCTGACCGGGCAGCCTTATTGATCGCCTCCCGGAGGGCGAGAATCTTTCGCTCCGTCGACACCAGATCCTGCTCGGTCGGTTCGTAGTGAAGGACCTCGCTACTGCCGAGATACATGAGCTGCAGCCTCCGGGGTATGTCACCGGTCATGCGCCACCACGCCAGCGCGTAGAACCGCATCTGGAACATGGCCTTTGCCTCATATCGTGAGCCGGGAGCCCTACCGGTCTTGTAATCGACGATCCGGATCTCCCCGGCTGGCGAGCGGTCGATTCGGTCAACGAAACCGCGGATCGTGAAGGCTTCGGCAATCTCAACGGAGACGGCGAACTCACGCGCATAGGGCTCGAGGCGGTTCGGATCCTCAAGCGCGAAGTAGGTGTCGAGGAGGGGAAGGGCGCTCGCAAGTACCCGGTCGGCAACCTCGGCAGGATCAGCAGTGCAATCGAGACCCAACTCCGCCTGGAGTATCCGGGCCGACTCCTCGTCGTTCGCCGCCAGTTCGAGCCAGGCCTGGGTGAGGAGGGCCTTGGTCTGTGCCACGGTTCGGTCACCCGCGGGGAGGTCGAAGAGGTGCTCGAGCGCCGTATGGACAAGCGTGCCCCGAAGCGCGGCGGGGGAGGAGGGCTCGGGGAGGCGGTCGATAGTACGGAAGCGGAAGAGGAGTGGACAGGTGAGGAAGTCATTGGCTCGTGATGGCGACAGCGAACCGGGGAATGCTGCGAAGGGATCGAGTGCTGCCGAGTGAACGTTCACGTTCGTCACCCTAGGTCAACGGTGCGACGAACGGACTCGGATGGACGGACTACTGTTCTACAAATGGCTGAACCGACGTATACCCGCCGAGGCGTGTTCGCATACGGTGACCTCGTCCAGCTGACTGACGCAAAGGGCAAGCTGTACACCATCACCCTCGTTGAGGGGAAGTCCTTCCACACGCACCGGGGCGCGATCGACCATGATGCAATCGTCGGCCTGCTTCAGGGCTCAGTGCTCATGGGTTCGGGGGGCACCGCCTTCCTCGCACTCAAGCCACTGCTGGATGACTTCGTGCTCTCGATGCCACGCGGCGCCGCCGTCATCTACCCCAAGGACTCAGCGCGCATTGTCGGACTCGCGGGCCTCGGCCCCGGGTCCCGCGTCGCGGAGGCAGGAGTCGGATCCGGCGCCCTTACCTGCTCACTCCTGCGGGCTGTCGGCCCAACCGGGCACGTCAGCAGCTACGAGCGTCGCGAGGAGTTCGCCGCTGTCGCACGCAAGAATGTCGACCGCTGGTTCGGCACGATCCCTGAGTACTGGTCATTGACCCTCGGAGACCTCGCAGACTCCCTTGACGAGCGCGAACTCGACGCGGTCATCCTCGACATGCTCGCGCCGTGGGAATGTCTCGCCGCGGTTGCCGGGTCGCTCGCGCCCGGTGGCGTCCTCGTCGGATATGTCGCGACGACAACCCAGATGTCCAAGTTGGTCGAGTTCATGCGCGTCTCGGGCGACTGGACCGAACCGCGCGCCGAGGAGTCGCTCATTCGGACGTGGCACCTCGACGGACTCGCGGTTCGGCCAGATCACCGCATGATCGGGCACTCCGGCTTCCTCGTAGCAGCCCGCAGGCTAGCCCCCGGGGCGGTCCTTCCCACTCGCCGGCGCAGGCCGGCTCCTGGCGCCTATGGCGATGACTACAGCGGTCCGGGCGCGGCAACAGAAGGCCACGCGACAATCGAAGCTCCCGCCGAACACGCCGAGTCCACCGAATCAAGTTAGAGTCGTCGGAGCTACTCAAAGGAGGATCCGTGGACACGCCCGAGATGCCAGCCGCCAGCACGGGTGACCGTCGTGACGACCCGGCGAACGAGAGGGGCGCCCAGCAGTTGCGCGGGGAACTAGCAGCGCAGAAGGATCACAACGCCCGGCTCATCGCCACCCTTCGCGATGCCCGCGAGCAGATCGTCACCCTCAAGGCCGAGGTCGACCGACTCGGTGAGCCGCCGAGTGGCTACGGCACCTTCCTCGAACTTCATGAGGACGGCAGTGTTGACATCATGGCGAGCGGCAAGAAGATCCGCGTGGCCGTCAGTCCCTCGGTCGACGCCTCATCGCTGCGGCCGGGTCAGGAGCTCATGCTCAATGAGGCCCTCAACGTTGTTGGTAATCAGGCCTTCGAGGTGGTCGGCGAAATCGTCACCCTGAAGGAGGTGCTCGGCGACCGAGTTCGCGCCCTCGTTGTGGCAGGCGGAGATGAAGAGCGTGTCGTGAGGCTGGCCGAACCGCTCCTCACCACCCGTTTGCGCTCGGGCGATGCGCTCTTGTTGGACTCGCGCTCCGGGTATGTCACCGAGAAGATCCCCAAGTCGGAGGTCGAGGAGCTCATTCTCGAGGAGGTTCCCGACATCGACTACGCCGACATCGGTGGCCTGCGAGACCAGATCGAAAGTATTCGCGACGCCGTCGAGCTGCCATTCATGCACCCGGAGCTCTACGCCGAGCACGCACTCATGCCGCCGAAAGGAATTTTGCTCTACGGCCCACCCGGATGCGGCAAGACACTCATTGCGAAGGCGGTCGCAAACTCGCTCGCGAAGAAGGTTGCCGAGCGAAATGGCTTGGAGGAGGGCCGAAGCTTCTTCCTCAACATCAAGGGTCCTGAACTGCTGAACAAGTACGTCGGCGAGACCGAACGTCATATCCGTCTGGTCTTCCAGCGGGCCAGGGAAAAGGCCTCGGAGGGCATGCCGGTCATCGTCTTCTTCGATGAGATGGACTCGCTGTTCCGCACGAGGGGATCCGGGGTTTCGAGTGACGTCGAGAACACCATCGTCCCGCAACTGCTGAGCGAGATCGACGGCGTCGAAGCACTCGAGAATGTCATCGTCATCGGGGCATCGAATCGCGAGGACATGATCGACCCCGCGATTCTGCGGCCGGGCCGACTCGACGTGAAGATCAAGATCGAGCGCCCTGATGCGGAGGCCGCCCGCGAGATTTTCAGCAAGTACCTCATTCCGACACTTCCGCTGCACCAAGGTGACCTCGCCGAAAACGCCGGCGACGCGGTTCTCACCTGCCACGCGATGATCCAGCGCGCCGTCGAGCTCATGTACTCAGAGGCTGAGGAGAATCGGTTCCTTGAGGTTACCTACGCAAACGGCGACAAGGAAATCCTCTACTTCAAGGACTTCAACTCCGGGGCGATGATCGAGAACATCGTGTCGCGTGCGAAGAAGTCGGCGATCAAGGCGTTTCTTGACTCCGGTGAGCGGGGGATCAGGGTCCAGCACCTGCTCGACGCGTGCCTTGATGAGTTCCGCGAGAACGAGGACCTTCCCAATACGACGAATCCTGACGACTGGGCGCGGATTTCGGGCAAAAAGGGGGAGCGCATCGTGTTCATCCGGACTCTCATCCACGGCAAGAAGGGAAGCGAGGCGGGCCGATCAATCGCGACGGTCGCGAACACCGGTCAGTACCTGTGATCGTTCGCTGCCGGCAACACCCCGCAGTCGGCGCCTCATGAGCGTCCATCGGGTCATGGGGATCGAGACCGAGTACGGGATCACCGTGCCAGGTCACCCCACCATGAACGCCATGGTCTCCTCCACTCATATTGTCAACGCGTACGCGCAGGAGGTCATCGCGGCCGGGCGCCGCAAGGCTCGCTGGGACTACGACCTCGAGTCGCCGCTCCGCGATGCCCGCGGGTTCGACATGTCTCGTGCCGATGCCGATCCGAGCCAGCTCACCGACGATGACCTCGGCCTCGCGAATGTCGTCCTGACAAATGGGGCTCGCCTATATGTCGATCACGCTCACCCCGAGTATTCGGCACCGGAGGTCACGAACCCGCGTGACGCTGCCCTCTGGGATCGGGCGGGGGTCCACATCATGGAGCGCGCTGCTGAGCTCGCCTCCCGCAGTGGCGCGATCCCGCCGATCCTGCTCTACAAGAACAACACAGATAACAAGGGCGCCTCATACGGCACGCACGAGAACTACCTCATGCGCCGTCAAACACCGTTCGCAGACATCGTTCGCCACCTCACGCCGTTCTTCATCACTCGCCAGGTCTTCACTGGCTCCGGGCGGCTTGGCGTAGGGCAGGATGGTCGCTCAATGCGCTACCAACTGACCCAGCGCGCAGACTTCTTCGAGGTCGAGGTGGGCCTTGAGACCACCTTGAAAAGACCGATCATCAACACCAGGGATGAGCCGCACGCTGACCCGGAGAAGTACCGCAGGCTGCACGTCATCGTCGGCGATGCGAACCTTTGCGATGTCGCTACCTATTTGAAGATGGGTACGACCGCCATCGTTCTTTCGATGATCGAGGATGGCGTGCTCGACCGCACCGACCTCATGCCGCGATTCCCTGTCCGCGAGATGCACGCGGTCAGCCACGACACCACGCTCCAGTACCCGCTCGTCATGCGAGACGGGTCTCGGCGCACCGCGATTGACCTCCAAATGCAGCTTTGCACGCTCGCGCACGCCTACTGCGACGAACGGGCCGGGGGCGACATCGATGCACAAACCCTCGACATCCTCAACCGATGGAGCCAGACCCTTACCAGTCTCTCAGCCGACCCAATGATCTGCGCAGCGACCATTGACTGGGTCGCAAAGCTCGCCCTACTCGAGGAGTACCGGGCACGCGATGGCCTCGACTGGTCAGCGCACCGGCTCCAAGCCATCGACCTCCAGTACTCCGATGTTCGTCGAGACAAGGGCCTCGCCTCCCGACTTGAGGCTCGGAGCCGGCTCACGAGGCTGTTCACCGATGACGAGGTCCATCGCGCGATGACGAACCCTCCACTCGACACCCGCGCCTACTTCCGCGGAGAGTGCCTGCGCCGGTACCCCGATCAGGTGGCCGCAGCATCATGGGATTCGGTCGTCTTCGACATCCCCGGGCAGGAGAGCCTCCTGAGGGTGCCAACCCTCGAGCCGCTTCGGGGCACCCGCGAGCACGTCGGTGCCCTCCTCGACGCATCACCGACACCGCAGGAACTCCTTGCAGCCCTGAGCGCTTCGACCTGAATCCCGGTAACCTGTCCACATGTCACAGCAGGAGAGTGCCGAGCGCCGAACCTCAAGGCCAAGCGATACCGACGAGGCGACGGTGGCGCCGACCGAATCGGCCACCGCCTCGGATCTTGACTCAGACGTCGACTCCATTCTCGACGAGATCGACAGTGTTCTCGAGGAGAATGCAGAGGACTTCGTGAAGTCCTTCGTCCAGAAGGGCGGACAGTGAGCTTCGAGCACCGCGCCCTGCAGGTCGCCTTCACTGCTCCTCGCTCGGCATCCTTCGCTGAGTTTCTTGCGACCGTTGCTCCGACGGCCCTCCCTTCCCTGCGAATCGGCCAGGACCACGCATTGCAGGCGCCCCACGGCACCACCATCGTCGCTTTGCGCGGCGACTTCGGTGCTGTCATGGCCGGTGATCGGCGGGCCACAATGGGTAACGTCATCGCCCAGCGCGACATTGAGAAAGTGTTCCCAGCCGACGAACATTCACTCATCGGCATCGCCGGCACCGCGGGTATCGCGGTCGAACTCGTCCGCCTCTTTCAGGTCGAACTCGAGCACTACGAGAAAATCGAAGGCGTCGCCCTCTCCTTGGATGGCAAGGCGAACAGGCTCGCGAGCCTCCTGCGCGGCAACCTTGGCCTCGCGATGCAGGGCTTAGCGGTCGTGCCGCTCTTCGCGGGGTACGACGTCGACCGACAGCGCGGGCGCATCTTCTCGTACGACGTCACAGGTGGACGCTACGAGGAGCACGATTTCTACGCCGTTGGCTCCGGATCCTTTTTCGCGAGGGGCTCGCTGAAGAAGCTCTACCGGCCGGACGCCGACGTCGACCTCGCCATCGACGCGGCGCTCGAGGCCCTCTACGACGCCGCCGATGACGACAGTGCGACCGCTGGGCCCGACATGGCCCGTCGCATCTTCCCAATCGTCGGCATCGCGACAGGTGAGGGAGTCCGGATGCTCGACTCGGATGAGGTTGAGGCGCGTGTCGCACCCCTCGTCGCGAGAAGGATGATCCGGCCGAATGGCCCATTTGCAGGAACGTCCGAAGGCAGGTCGAGCTCATGAGCATGCCGTTTTACGTCTCGCCTGAGCAGATCATCAAGGACAAAGCGGACTACGCCCGCAAGGGGATCGCCCGCGGTCGGTCGGTTATCGTCGAGGAATACGACGAGGGAATCTTGTTCGTGGCTGAGAACCCGTCGCGCGCACTCCACAAGATCAGCGAGATCTACGACCGCATAGCCTTCGCCGCTGTCGGCAAGTACAACGAGTTCGAAAATCTGAGAGTCGCGGGGGTGCGCCTCGCCGACATGCGCGGGTACTCCTATGACCGGCGCGATGTGACCGGGCGAAGTCTTGCCAATGCCTATGCCCAAACCCTCGGCACAATTTTTACCGAGACCCCCAAGCCTTACGAGGTCGAGATCGTCGTCGCAGAGGTGGGCGATTCCGCCGATGGCGATCAGCTGTACCGGCTGACCTTCGACGGCTCGGTCGCCGACGAACATGGCTACGTCGCTATGGGTGGCTCTGCCGAGGCCATCACCGCGGCACTGTCGACGAGTTGGCGTGAAGGCATGACTCTGATCGAGGCGCTGCGGCTCGCGGTTGACCTGCTCGGCAAGCACGGGGGAGATGACGAACGGCAGTTGGGGCCTGGTGAGCTTGAGGTGGCCCTGCTTGAGCGCAGCAAGTCCCGGCGCACCTTCTCCCGAATCAACCGGGGACGGCTCGCCGAACTACTCGGCTGAGCTCGGCGGTAGGGCTGATGGAGCGGCGCATCTTCGGGATCGAGACCGAGTACGGGGTGACGTGTACCTTCCATGGCCAGCGCCGCCTAAGCCCGGACGAGGTGGCACGCTACTTGTTTCGCAAGGTTGTCGCATGGGGTCGAAGCAGCAACGTCTTCCTCCGCAACGGCTCACGGCTCTACCTTGACGTCGGCAGCCACCCTGAATATGCGACCGCGGAGTGCGACTCTGTTCCGCAGCTGGTGGCACACGACCGCGCTGGGGAACGGATTCTGGAGGGCCTAGTTCTGGATGCAGAGCAGCGACTCGTTGAGGAGGGCATCAACGGTGATGTCTACCTGTTCAAGAACAACACCGACTCGGCGGGCAACTCGTACGGATGCCACGAGAACTTCCTCATTGAACGACAGGGTGATTTCGCACGAATCTCGGACGGCCTCGTTCCCTTTCTCATTTCACGACAGGTTATCGCCGGCGCAGGCAAGGTGCTTCAGACTCCGCGGGGCGCTGTCTACTGTCTGAGCCAGCGAGCCGACCACATCTGGGAGGGCGTCTCGAGCGCGACCACCCGGTCACGGCCGATCATCAACACCCGCGATGAACCGCACGCAGATGCCGATCTCTACCGCAGGCTCCACGTGATCGTCGGCGATTCGAATATGAGCGAGACCACGACCATGCTCAAGGTAGGTTCCGCCGACCTCGTTCTGCAGATGCTCGAGGCAGGGGTCATCATGCGGGATATGTCACTTGAGAACCCGATTCGGGCAATCCGAGAGATGAGCCACGATGTCACCGGGCGCAAGACCGTCAAGTTGAGCACTGGGCGCGAGCTCTCTGCGATAGATATGCAGTGGGAGTATTTCCAGAAGGCATCCGAGTTTGCGGAGCGTCGCGGGTTGACCGACAACCCGGTCCACCGCAGGGTCCTTGAGCTCTGGGGTCGGGCGCTCAAGGCAATCGAGGCTGACGACCTCACCCTCATTGATCGCGAGATCGATTGGGTTATCAAGCGTCGGCTCCTCGAGCGGTACATGCTCAAGCACTCGCTTGATCTGAATTCACCGCGGATTGCGCAGCTTGACCTCGCCTACCACGACATCTCGCGAAAACGTGGGGTCTTTTACCTGATGGAGGCAAGAGGCCTCGTCGATCGCGTGACCACCGATCTGGCGGTATTCGAAGCCAAGTCAGTTCCGCCACAAACGACGAGAGCCAAGCTGAGGGGGGATTTCGTGCGCAAGGCCCAGGAACGGCAACGCGACTTCACCGTTGACTGGGTTCATCTGAAGCTCAATGACCAGGCGCAGCGCACAGTGTTGTGCAAGGACCCGTTCCTGTCAGTTGATGAGCGCGTCGAGCGCCTCATCGCGAGTATGTAGCCACCGACTAGGCTTCATCAATGACCTCACGACGCTGCGCATTGTCCCTGAAGACCGCCCTGACTACTGCCCTGAGCACTGCTGTTGTCGCAGCCGCGCTTGTCGGCTGCTCAAGTTCCAGTGGGTCAAGTTCAAGTGATCAGGGTGCCGCCGCCTCCGCACTCGCATCCGCCGCCGTTACCGGCGCACCGTCGGAAGCCGCCTCTGCTGCCTCGGCGCCCGCCGCCTCAAATGGTGTGGCCGATCCGTCGATCCCATTCGTCAACACCGACTGTGCAGTAGGGGAGCCGGTCCCGTCAGCTGAGCCCCCTGCCGGTGGCACCACCTTCGGCAGCGTCAACGTGTTGATTGCTGACACGGGTGTCCCGACCATCTCGATCGGCGCGGATGCCCAGAGCGCAACTGAACTCGGGATTGAGGATCTCGTTGAGGGCACCGGACCCGCGGTCATGGCCGGCGACACGCTCACCGTCAATTACTGCGGTGTCGGCATGCAGTCCCGCCAGATGTTCGACTCCTCCTGGACTCGGGGGGAGCCCATCAGCTTTCCGCTTGATGGCCTCATTCAAGGCTGGATCCAGGGCCTGCCAGGCATGAAGGTCGGCGGCCAGCGCCTCCTCGTCATCCCGGGTGATCTCGGCTATGGGCCGCAGGGCCAAGGCACCATCCTCCCGAACGAAACCCTCGTCTTCGTCGTCGAACTCGTGAGCATCCCGTAGGTCAGCGCTCACCGAGCACTTCATCAACTGCCGTCACCGCAACAACGACCGAACAGGAGTAGGACGTGGCAGACAAGCCCGAAATCGACTTCATCGAAGGCCCTCCACCCACCTTGCTCGTCATCACCGATCTCATCATCGGTGAGGGCGCTGAGGCGGTAGCTGGCGGACGCGTTGAGGTGCACTATCTCGGTGTCGACTTTGAGACCGGCGACCAGTTCGACGCATCATGGGACCGCGGGGAATCCATCACCTTCCCGCTGGCCGGTCTGATCGCCGGCTGGCAGGAAGGGATTCCGGGTATGCGGGTCGGTGGTCGCCGACAACTCGTCATCCCCCCAGCCCTCGCCTACGGTGAGGCCGGATCAGGCCATCGGCTCGCTGGCCGCACCCTCGTGTTCGTCATCGACCTCATCAACGTTCTCTAGCCGACGATGAGCGGCGAGAGCCGACGATGAGCGGCTACCCGGTGCGCGCCGACCGCACGGAGCGACTGCTGAATTTGGTGCTGTGCCTCATGGCCACGCGCAGGGCGGTGTCTCGGGCGGATATCCACTTGAGCGTTCCCGGATATGGACCGGTTGCGAGCGGTGCCGCGTTCGAGCGGATGTTTGAACGCGATAAGGATGAACTTCGCGGCATGGGGATCCCAGTCGAGACCGTGATCGACGCTCATGGCGATGTCGAGGGCTACCGGATCGCTCGCGATGAGTACGCGCTGCCGCCATTGGATTTCAGTGCCGCAGAACTCGCCGTAATCGCGCTCGCCGCACGGGTCTGGGATGAGGCAATTCTTGGGCCCTCCGCCACGACTGCGCTTCGCAAGATTGAGGCGGTGCAGGGGCAATCGGCGCGGGCAGTCGAGGAGAGTCTCGTTCGGGTGCAGGTCTCAGCCGCAGATGCTGCGCTCCTGCCACTCATGGCGGCCCTACGCGAGCGGCGCGTTGTCACCTTTGACTATCAGCCAGCGGCGATCAGCGAGGTCGCTCGCAGGCGGGTCGACCCGTGGGGAGTCATCTCGAAGGACGGTCGTTGGTACCTCGTTGCCTTTGATCATGATCGTTCGGCGACTCGGGTGTTCCGGCTCTCGCGGATCGTCGGCACGGTGAACGTGACCGCCCAACCGCAGGCGCACCCGGCTGGTCCCGAGGTAGATCTCGTGTCACTCGTCATGCAGTCGGAGCCCGAGTCCGAAGCCCGCGCACGGGTTCGAGTCCAAGCAGGTGCCGGCGCCCACCTTCGCCGGATGGCCGATGCCCCACTCGAATCATTGACGCCCCTTGATCCATTCAGCGCGGGCGTTATCAACGTCACGGCGCCCAATCTGATGCATCTGGTAGCAGCGCTCTGCTCGGCGGGGGAGCACGCAGTAGTCGAAGGTCCATCGGCGGTTCGCGACGATGTCATCGCTCGGCTGCAGGCCGTGGCGCGTAGACACGCGGGGCAACCATGAGCTCGGCAGCGCGGCTTTCGCGCCTCCTCGCCCTCGTGCCATGGCTCGTCGTGAACGATGGAATCACGATCACCGAGGCAGCCGCTCACTTTGGAGTCTCCCCAGAGCAGCTCGAGAAAGACCTGTGGCTCCTCATCGTCTGCGGGCTGCCCGGCCATGGGCCAGACCAACTTGTCGACATTCAGTTTTGGGAGGAAGCGCGCATCCACGTGCTCGACGCTCAGACGATGAATGCTCCGCTGCGGCTCTCCGGTGACGAGGCCGTCGCGCTCCTGGTGGGACTGCGACTCCTTGCACAGATCCCGGGCGATCACGATCGGGTGGCTCTCCTGCGGGCAACCCACCGGCTTCAGGACGCGGTGGGCGATCTCGGAGACAGGTCGAGTGTGGTCGTCGACATCGCTGGTGATTCCTCCGTCGTTGATGTTCTGAACGAAGCGATTATCAGGGGTCGTTACGTACACATCGTGTACGGCTCCGCAACCCGCGACGAGGTCACCGAACGCGACATCGAGCCCCGGCGCATTACCTCCGATGACGGCCGAACCTATGTCGAAGCGATGTGTCGGCGGGCAGGCGCTGTTCGGACCTTTCGACTCGACCGGATCCTGACGGCGACACTGCCTGACCCTCGTTCAGATGGCGGGAGTGCCGATGATCCCTCGCAGGCAGTGAATGATGAAGTGCCGTACGACGCTGGCGTGGACGTGTCTGCGACAGCGGAGCCATCCTTTTCGGCCAGGATCAAGGTCGATGGCGAAGCCCGATGGGTCCTTGATGTCCTTGCCCTCGAAGACATTGAAGAGACGGCTGATGGCTCGATTTCCGCCACCGTGTTCGTTCACGACCCGGAGTGGCTCGTTCGCACCATGTTGTCCCTCGGCGGAATCGCCGAAGTCAGCGCGCCCGAGACCCTGCGGATAGCGGTGGCGAATGCGGCTGAGCGTGCGCTCACAGCGTACGCTGAGGACGCTTGACTCAGGGACACGTGCTGGGTTCGGCATAATCACCGCGTATCCACTACCCGGATTTCATCACCACCAAGCGAAGGGTGCACCATGCTCACGAATATGAAGGGCTGGGAGTGGCTGATTATCGTCGCTCTCATCCTGCTGCTCTTCGGAGCGAAGCGACTCCCCGACGCCGCACGCGGTCTAGGCCGCTCGATGCGCATCTTCAAGGCTGAGACGAAGGGTCTCGCAGGCGGTGAGGCCGTTGCAGCGGTGGAACCTGCGGCGGTTGAGCCTGCGGCGGCCGCCGAATCGACGGCTCCCGCTGCCTCCAGCGAGAAGCCCACGGACGCCTGACATCGAGACGTTGTACGTAGGTCACGCATGGTGAAGTCCGCCGCGGCCATGCCGCTCACCGACCACCTTCGCGAACTCCGCTCCCGACTGGTCAAGTCGGGGCTGGCCATCGCGATCGGCATGGTGGTCGGGTGGATCTACTACGACCAGTTGTTCGCTTGGCTGAGCGAGCCCTTCGAAACCGTCGTTGAGGAGTCCCGAGGCGAGGGGCGTACGGTCACCCTCGCACTCACCGGAGTCGCAGACCCGTTCGTCCTCCAGATGCAGGTTGCAGCCGTCGCCGGCGTCGTCCTCAGTTCTCCGGTGTGGCTCTATCAGCTCTGGCGGTTCGTCACGCCTGGGCTTCACCGAAATGAGCGACGGTGGGCCCTTGGGTTCGTCGCGATCGCGACCCCACTTTTCGGTGCAGGCGTCCTGCTCGCCTACATCATTCTGCCCTTCGGATTGCAGATCCTCTTCGGATTCACGCCAGCAGGGGTCGAGAACATCGTCTCGGTGGACCGCTACCTGTCATTCTTCCTTCGTACCATCCTTGTGTTCGGGGTCGGTTTCCTCCTCCCACTTATGCTCGTGCTGCTGAATTTCGCGGGTATCCTCAGCGGTGCTCGTCTCATCTCGTGGTGGCGGTGGATCATCTTTGCGGTGTTCATCTTCGCTGCGGTCGCGACACCGACCGGCGATCCCATCAACCTACTTCTCCTCGCTGGCCCACTGCTCCTTCTCGTGGTCATCGCCGTCGGCGTGTGCGTACTCAACGACCGGCGCCGCGCCCGAAAGCGTGCAGGCGAGCCGGACTTCTCCGAGTTCAGCGATGACGAGATCTCCCCCCTCGAGGAGCCTGACTCCACACCTGTTGAGGTCGCATCAATGGTCGATGATCCGGAGCCCATCTGAGCGCTGGCTCCGCAGCACCTCCAGGTAGGGGCAGGACATAGCTTTGCCGTATAAGGGCAGGACATAGCTTTGCCGTATAGGGGCAGGACATAGCTTTGCCGTATCAGGGCAGGACATAGCCTTGGTCCATGCTGTCGCCCGCGGAACGGTATGCCGCCTCGGTGGAGCGGACGAAGCGCCGCAATACAGAGCTCACGGCATTCGCTGACCTGTACCCGTTTAGGCTCGATGACTTTCAGCGACAGGCATGCGAATCCCTCGAAGCCGGCCGAGGCGTCCTCGTTGCAGCACCAACCGGATCCGGCAAGACCATCGTCGGAGAGTTTGCGATTCACCTCGCCCTCGCTACCGGACGAAAGTGCTTCTACACGACGCCGATCAAGGCGCTGTCGAACCAAAAGTACCGCGATCTCGTTGCGAGGTACGGCGATGAGGGGATCGGACTCCTTACCGGCGATAACAGCGTGAATGGTGAGGCGCCAGTCGTGGTGATGACCACCGAGGTGCTGCGAAACATGCTCTATGCCGGCTCATCGACCCTCGACAACCTCGGATTCGTCGTCATGGACGAGGTCCACTATCTGGCCGACAGATTCCGCGGAGCCGTGTGGGAGGAGGTCATCATCCATCTGCCCGAGTCGGTGACCGTGGCGGCGCTCTCGGCGACGGTGAGTAATGCCGAGGAGTTCGGTGCTTGGCTCGAGACCGTGCGCGGCGACACCGACATCATTGTCGAGGAGCATCGGCCGGTTCCGCTCTGGCAGCACGTCATCGCCGGATCTCGGATGTACGACCTCTTCATTGACGACGACCAGCAACTCGTCAACCCCGATCTCGTCCGTCTCGCCCGCGACGAGCAACATCGTTCGCGCACCCCGGAATCAAGGTCGGGGAACGGCAACCGTCGAGCGAGATCTGCGCACACTCCATACCGGCGCGATGTGGTCGAGCGGCTTGAGCGCGACGGATTGCTCCCCGCCATCTACTTCCTGTTCAGCCGCGCCGGATGTGACGATGCGGTCCAGCAGTGCCTAGCGGCCGGCCTACGACTCAATGCAGGCCACGAGCGCACGATGGTTCGCCAGCGGGTACTGGAACTCACCCGCAGCCTGCCCGACGAGGACCTCGCTGCGCTGCGCTTCGACGAATGGATCGAGGGCCTCGAGCGAGGCATTGCATCGCATCATGCGGGGCTCCTCCCGACCTTCAAGGAGGTCGTTGAAGACCTGTTTCAATCGGGCCTACTCAAGGTTGTCTTTGCGACGGAGACCCTTGCCCTTGGCATTAACATGCCGGCACGGTCGGTCGTGTTGGAGAAGTTGGTCAAGTGGAACGGCGAGACCCACGTCGAACTCACGCCGGGGGAGTACACGCAACTCACCGGACGAGCCGGCCGGCGTGGCATCGATGTCGAAGGTCACGGAGTCGTACTCTGGCATGCCGGTCTGGACCCGCGCGCACTCGCTGGCCTGGCCTCGACCCGAACGTACCCGCTGCGCTCCTCATTCCAGCCCTCCTACAACATGGCAGTGAACCTCGTCTCCCGCCTTGGCCGACATCCGGCGAGGGAGGTGCTTGAGACCTCGTTCGCCCAATTCCAGGCCGATCGCTCGGTTGTCGGCCTCGCCACCCAGGTGCGCAAGCACGAGGAGGCGCTCGATGGGTTTCGTGTAGCCATGACCTGCCACCTCGGCGACTACTCGGAGTACGCCGAACTCCGCGAGGCGCTCTCTCGCAGAGAGAAGGTCCTAACCCGCGATTCGGCGAATCGTCGCCGCGACGCAGCACTGGAGTCCCTACGCGCCTTGAAGCCGGGCGATGTGTTCCTCATCCCAGGGGGTAGGCGGGCGGGACCCGCGGTTGTCCTCGAACAAATGAGCCGTAGCCCCAAGGACGAACCCCGTCCGCTTGTGCTCACCATCGACCGTCAGGTCCGAAGGATTTCGGCGGTCGAAATCACCTCTCCGGTCGCAGCGCTCGGCCACGTTCGCATCCCCAAGGCCTTCAATCCCCGCAATCCCCAATCCCGTCGCGATCTCGCCTCAGTCATGCGTGAGATTGTCGGCGATGCAAGTGTTGGACGACGGTCGCGCCAGTCCGATACCGCAGACGATGCCGAGATTGCCCTGCTACGCATGCAACTGCGCCAGCACCCGTGTCATGGGTGCGCCGACCGTGAGCAGCATGCACGGTGGGCAGAGCGCTACATGCGAGCCCGGCGCGAGATGCACGATCTCGAGCAGCGGGTCGAGGGGCGCACGAACTCCATCGCCCGCCGTTTCGACCGGGTGACCGAGGTCCTAGCCGATCTGGGATACCTCACCTCTGCGGGGGATGACGCGGAGGTCACGGAGGCCGGCCGCACCCTCAAGCGTCTCTACACGGAGTCAGACCTGCTCGCCGCCCAATGTGTTCGGGAGGGGGTATGGGACGGCTTGCTCGCCGCGGACCTCGCGGCGGCCTGTGCTGCCCTCGTCTATGAGTCGCGCTCGAATGACGATGGCGAGGCCCCCCGCCTGCCGAAGGGTCCCGTACGCGATGTCCTGACGGCGATGGGGGAGGTGCGCGAGGAGGTGCATGAAGCTGAGGCACGACGCGGCCTCGAGATCACCCGCCCACTGGATCTTGGATTCGTCTGGGCGACACACCGGTGGGCGTCCGGGGCACAGCTCCTGTCAGTGCTGTCCTCGGATGACCTCACGGCCGGCGACTTTGTGCGCTGGACCCGTCAGGTGATTGACCTGCTCGGGCAGGTGGCGCAGGCCGTGCCGGCCGGCTCACCGTTGCGCAGCCATGCGCATGAGGCTGCAGATCGGCTCAATCGCGGCGTCGTTTCCTATTCATCGACCGTCTGAGCCAAGGAGAGCGCGCCGAGGGCCTCGTCCACGAATCGGGTGACTCCCCATCGTGACCCCAGATCGGCTAGTACGTCGTATTGCACCGGCCCTGGCATCCACCGGGCGTCGACAGGAACATCGGTGCGCGCAGTCGCCACGAGCCGCATCCGGTCGATGAGATTGCGATGCTCGTCGATAAGTCCGGCGAGACGGGGGGTGAGTGGCTTCGAGAAATCACCCGCCGCGGCCGCGACAATGAGCCCGTTCAGCCCGCCGAACTCGGTAATGAGGGCTACAGCGGTCTTGGGCCCAATGCCCGGTACTCCGGGGATGCCGTCCGAAGGGTCGCCGCGCAGGACGGCGAGGTCGACGTATTGGCCCGGCTCGACACCAAAGCGCTCAACGACCGCGGCCGCGTCGAGGAGCGGCCACTTATCCATGCCGCCATTTACAGTGAGGAGCATCTGCACTCCCGGCCGAATGACCTGCACGAGATCACGATCGCCAGACACGACAATGGCCGTGGCCTGCTCGCTGGCGGCGAGGGTCGCGATGACGTCATCTGCCTCGAAACCGGCCGACCCCGGCCGAGCCAACCCCATCGCAAGGATGAGTTCGCCGATAGCCTCGGCTTGAGGGCCAAGCGCATCCGGAGTTTGCTCGGACGCTCCTGGTCTGCCTGGCTCCACCCCGGATTCGACTCGATGGGTCTTGTACGAGGCGAGAAGATCCACCCGCCAGCCCGGCCGCCAATCCTCATCCCAGCATGCAACAACGGTCGAAGGCCGGTATCGGGCGGCAAGACGGGTCATGGTCGAAAGGAAACCGCGGATCGCGTTGTGGGGCCGGCCGTCCGGAGCGGTCATCGAGTCGGGCAGGGCGTAGAAGGACCGGTAGTACAGCGAGGCGGAGTCAAGGAGCAGGGTAGGACCAATGGGCATGAGGTCATGATGTCAAAGTCAGGTGATGGCTTACGGTGTAACCGTGAGCCATCACCTCGACGAGTCCAATTTCCGCATGAGCGAGTCCGTCTACCGCATGAGGCTGAGTGCCGTCCAGAAGGCGGCTGAGGCCGCCGGCATCGACGCAGTACTTATCACTCCAGGCCCCGACCTTCGCTACCTCACCGGCTACGAGGCGGTGCCGCTTGAGCGGCTCACCTGCCTCGTCCTTCCTGCGATTGGCGACCCCGTCATGGTGGTGCCGAATCTTGAGGTGCTCGCCGCCACCGCGAGCCCGGTCGGCTCCCTAGGACTCGGTCTGCATTCGTGGGGGGAGACCGACGACCCGGTGCGCCTTGTCGCGGGGCTCCTCCCTAGCGCCAAAACCATCGCGCTCGACGATCACATGTGGGCGGAGAAGGTCCTGCGCCTTCGAGCAGCAATCCCGCTTGCGCACCAGGTCACGGCCGGACCCGTCATCCACCCACTGCGCATGCGCAAGGACGCCACGGAGATCTTGGCGCTTCGAAAGGCGGGAGCGGCCATCGATGCCGTGCACGCCGAGGTTGCCGGGCTCCTGCGCCCGGGTCGTACCGAGCGCGAGGTCGGCCGCGATATCGCCGAGCGAATCCTTGCCGCGGGCCATGTGAGCGTCGATTTCGTCATCGTTGCGAGTGGGCCCAATGGAGCGAGCCCACACCACGAGGTGTCCGACCGGATCATCGAGATCGGTGATCCGGTCGTCGTCGATATTGGTGGATCGATGCCTGATGGCTACTGCAGTGACAGCACCCGCACCTACTCGGTGGGCGAACCTCCTGCTCCCTACCTTGCATGGTTCGACATTCTCGAGCGCGCCCAACGCGCTTCATGCGCTGCAATCGCCCCGGGCGCCACCTGCGAGTCGATCGATGAGGCCGGCCGAGCGGTCTTGCGCGATGCGGGCCTCGGTGACCTGTTCATCCATCGGACCGGGCACGGAATCGGACTCGAAACCCATGAGGAGCCCTACATCGTCTCGGGCAACACGTTGCGCCTCGAGCCGGGTATGGCGTTCAGCATCGAACCGGGGTTTTATGAGACCGGACGATTCGGAGCGCGCATCGAAGACATCGTCATCTGCACAGACGACGGTTTCGAGTCGGTCAACAGTCGCCCTCGCGGCTTGGCGATGGTCGAGGTGGTGTGACTCACGCGCCGAACTGGCGGGGCAGCCGACGGGTGTTGCTCACCGGTGGAGTCATCCTGCACGACGGCACGCCGGTGGACCAGGCCGTGACCCACTCCGACACACCGCCCGTGCCCACGGCGATGTTCATCAATGGGCATGAGATCGCCTGGATTGGATCTGCCGCAGACGCCCAGCGCTACCTTGATGATGCCGACGAGCATGTGTCACTAAAGGGGGCAGTCGTCACGCCCGGCTTCGTTGATGCCCACGTGCACGCGACGAGCACCGGGCTCACGCTCGCTGGACTTGACCTCACCCGGGCCAATTCGCTCGCCGAGGCACTCGCACTCGTTGAAGCCGCTGCGCGCTCTGCACGGGGGGCACCACTCCTCGGGCATGGATGGGATGAAACCCGGTGGCCAGAAGGCCGCCCTCCGACGAGCACTGAAGTCGATCGAGCGAGCTATGGCAGCCTCGTCTACCTTTCGCGAATCGACGTCCACTCGGCCGTCGTCTCGAGTGCCCTCATCGCAGAGGTGCCTGCGGCACGTGAACTTGACGGGTTTGGTGCCGACGGTGTGATGTCCCGCGCGGCGCATCATGCCTACCGCGAGGTCGCGCTGCGGCTCATCGGCGCAGCCCAACAGGAGCAGGCGCATCGGCTGACCCGCAGCCGGGCTGCGAGCCTGGGCATTGTCTCACTCCACGAGATGGCCGGACCGGCGATCTCGAGCGCCCAGGACCTCCGCTCACTCCTGCGACTGAGCGAGCAGGAGCCCGGGCCCCTCGTTTACGGCTACTGGGGGGAGCTTGCAGAGTCAGGGGGTGTCGAGCAGGCAATGGAAATCGGGGCGGTCGGTGCCGCAGGCGACCTGTTCATCGACGGCGCCATCGGATCGCGAACGGCTTGCCTGCGCCATGCCTACCTCGACTCCCAGGATTCAGCCGGCGCCCAATACCTGACCGAGGAGCAGGTTCGCGATCACGTGACCGCCTGCATCGGCGCCGGCATCCAGGCGGGCTTCCATGTCATCGGGGATCGCGCGACCGACGTCATCATGGCGGCGATGACGGGAGCAGCGGCCCTGCTAGGAGTCGATTCGGTCCGTCTCGGCAGGCATCGACTTGAACACGCCGAGATGCTCGACAGCGCTCACATCGCCGAAATGTCTCGTCTGGGGATGACCGCAAGCGTTCAGCCGATGTTCGATGGGCTGTGGGGATCTGAAGGCGGAATGTACGAGCAGCGACTCGGCGCCGCACGAGCACAGAGCATGAACCGGTTCGCGGATCTCCAGACTGCCGGGGTGCTGACCGCCTTCGGATCCGACAGCCCAGTAACGGACCTCGGCCCCTGGCAGGCCGTACAAGCGGCGGTCCGCCACCACCAGCCCGGCCAGCAGTTGAGCGAGCAGGCGGCATTCGCAGCCCATTCACGAGCCGGATGGCGGGCGGTCGGCGACGAGCGCTCCGGAACTCTCGCGCCCGGTTCTCCAGCTCACTATGCAATCTGGGATATTCCCGCCGACCTCACCGGGGCAGCGCCCCTCCCGCGGGCCCTTCGTACGGTGGTCGCCGGCGCTGTCGTACACGACACGCAGGAGGTTGGTGGCAGATGAACGGTCCGCTTGTCTCCGCTCGCATCAGCGTCCTGCTCGCCTTCGCTGCAGGCGTGATCATGTGGCTCGCATTCCCACCGGTGTCGTTCGGTCCCTATGCCGCCGTCGCCGTCGCACTCCTCGTCATGGCGCAGTACCGGGCACCGGTGAGGCGTGCACTGCTGGCCGGGTTCATCACCGGGATGACCTTCTTCGGTCTCCTCATCTCATGGATGCAGGTGATCGGGATCGACGCTTGGCTCCTCCTCGCCGGCTACTGCGCTGGGTGGATCGCGCTCCTCGGTGTAGGTACCGCCCTCGTCACTCGGCTACCGGGTTGGCCAGTCTGGGTCGCCTGCCTATGGGTTCTGCAGGAGTCGCTCCGTGGGGCGATCCCCTTTGGTGGCTTCCCCTGGGGCAGGCTCGCCTTTGCTCAGCCGGACACCTCATTCGGCAAGATTGCCGTATTGCTCGGTCAGGCCGGAGTGACGTTTGCCCTAGCACTGGCCGGGTGTGCCGTCGTGGCATCCGTCATCGCCTTTCGGACTCGACACCGCCCGAGATTTGTCGTCTGGTCGGTGCTTGCGGCGGTGGTCGCAGTCATGCCCGGTCTCATCCCCCTGGCCCTTGAGGGCGATACAGTCGGTGGATCTTCGACGGCCGTCGTGGCCGTCGTACAGGGAGGCACCCCGCAGACGGGCATGGGAGCCATGGACGTCCGAAGGGCTGTGCTTGACAACCATGTGCGCGAGACAATGGCCCTCGGTCGGCAGATCGATGCAGGCACCGTCGAGCAACCCGACTTCGTCCTGTGGCCCGAGAACAGCGCCGACATCGATCCCTACGTCAACCTCGAGGCGGCAGCGACGATCTCCGCTGCGGCGAATGCGGTTGGCGCACCGATCATTGTTGGGGCCGTCGTCGAAGTACCTGATAACCCCGACGGGGTCTGGAACCTCGGAATTGTCTGGGATCCGCTCACTGGACCGGGGGAGCGCTATGTGAAAACTCACCCCGTTCCGTTCGGCGAGTACATTCCGTTTCGCACCCAGCTGGAGGGACTCACCGACCGCCTGGATCGCATTCCCCGTGACTTCATCCCCGGAGATGTCCCCGGTCTCCTTGATGTCGGCGGCATCGTTGTCGGAGACGTCATCTGCTTTGAGGTCGCCTACGACGATGTCATCGCCGGGATCATCGGCGGTGGGGCGAGGATCATCACCGTCCAGACGAACAACGCAACGTACGCTGGAACCGCCCAACCGATGCAGCAACTCTTCATTGAGCGAATGCGAGCCATCGAGACTGGTCGAACGGTGGCTGTCGCCGCCACAAGCGGGATCTCGGCAATTCTGAGGCCCAACGGGTCCGACATGAGCCAAATGGGGGAGGGCGATGCCGGCTCTGCCGTCGAAACCGTGCCGCTTCGCGGTCAGCTCACACTCGCCTCTCGGCTGAGCGGCCTTCCGAGTCTCATCGCTTCGATGCTGGCAGCGGCAGCACTCATTGCCAGTGGTGTGGCGGTCGCACGTGAACGACAGACGAGACGACTTAGACTGCCAGAGTGAACTCGCCGATCGAAGCCCCCTTTGCCGATCTCGGGCGCATCGTGGTCATCATCCCGACCTACAACGAGTTCCTGACCCTTCCTACCATCGTGGCGCGTGTGAGATCCGCCGTCCCTGAGGCGCATGTGCTCGTCATCGATGACAACTCACCCGATGGCACCGGTGCACTCGCCGATTCCATTGCGGCCAATGACTCCAACGTCGAGGTCATGCATCGAAAGGGCAAGGAGGGCCTCGGCGCGGCCTATCTTGCGGGCTTCGCCAGCACGCTCGAGGCGGGGTACGACGTCATCGTCGAGATGGACGCCGACGGATCCCACCAGCCGGAGCAGTTGCCAGACCTCCTCTCAGCGCTTCGAAATGCCGACCTCGTTCTTGGCTCACGATGGGTAAAGGGAGGTGGCGTCGTCAACTGGCCGAAGAGCCGCGAGATTCTCTCTCGGGGTGGCAATGCCTACACTCGCACGATGTTGGGCATGCCCCTCCGCGATGCGACCGGCGGCTATCGGGCGTTTCGCGCCACCGCACTACGCGCGCTTGATCTCCAGGATGTCGTGTCGCAGGGCTACTGCTTTCAGGTGGATCTCGCCTGGAGGGCTGTCCAGCGGGGTCTGCGCGTCGAGGAGGTCCCCATCACATTCGTTGAACGGACCGCTGGCACGAGCAAGATGAGCCAGCGCATCGTGGTTGAGGCGCTGTGGCGGGTAACCTGCTGGGGCGTCGACGACAAACTCGCTCGAGTTCGTGGCAAGGCTGCCCGCAACGGTGCGCCCACAAGGGTGACCTGACGGTGTCGCTTCGTCGGCGACTCGTCGTCTTCGGCTATCCGCTCCTCGAGATCCTCACGATCATCGCCGTAGCCCGGCTCATTGGGTGGGGCTGGACATTCCTGATTCTCATCGCCGGTATTCCCATCGGGTTCACCGTCATGTCACGGGCCGGACGCTCCGCATTCGCCAGCATGCGGGAGGCATCACGCGATGGTCGGATCCCCGACGGCTCGGCCGGCACCCATGCACTGTCGTTCCTCGCCGGTGCACTCATCGCCGTGCCGGGCCTGTGGAGCGACCTCGCAGGTCTCCTTCTCCTCCTTGCGCCCATACAGCGCCTCGTTCGCAGGAAATATGGCCCGCGGGTGACCGCCTTCACATCAACGGCCGGTGGTTTGCGGCCGCCATCATTCGGCGCGTCCGATGTCATCAAGGGAACGGTCATACCTACCACGGACACCGAGCCGAATCACCCAGAGCAGCCGAATCAACCTGGACACACCGATGGCCCAGCGGGTGCCGGGCCATCGGGTGAGGTCGGGTCGGGCTAGTCGGGGCTAGGCGCTTTTTCGCTGCTCGCGATCATGTTGGTGCAGCAGGGCGATCCGCTCCTTGAGGAGCAGTTCGAGATCTGCGATCGTGCGCCGCTCGAGCAGCATGTCCCAGTGGCTGCGAATATGCCGCTCGGGTCGGTCATCGGGGACAGCGAGATTCGCGACCCGGGTGACGACCTCCGCCTCGTGCCCGCATCGGCAGGACCAGGTGAGTGGGATTTCCTCTGCCTCGACAGAGAACGGAATGACGGTGTGGTGCCCCTGCGGGCAGTCGTACCGCACCATCTGTCGTTCGGCGAATGACATGTGAGTATCGTTTTCGTAACTGACGGACCCGAGTCGGCTTCCGCGCATCGTGGTTTGCATCATCAACGTGCTCCCTTCGTTTGCCTAGAGTTGCCATGTGCACCGCGTTGGCTTGTGCCTCGATAACCGATTTGTTGCGGTAACTAAGCCTTTGACGCGGCAGTTCGGGCGCTGGTTCCCTCATTCGGGGTCGCGGATGAATCTTTACCTTCCTCGAACATTTCGGCGCTGAAACATTCACGAGGCTGTACGGATCCTTCGGAGCTAGAGGATTTCGAACGACCGCTTGGCGAGGCCGTAGAAGTACCCGTCAATCGTTTCCTTCGGTGTCAGTCCGAGGGGTGACGCGGCGCCCAGTGCAACGAATATCGGGGTGAAGTGCTCGGTGGTGGGATGGGCGTAGGGCATGCCGGGAGCGGCCTTGCGAAAGTTGGAGAGTTCATCGAGGTCGCCGCGGCGAACCACGTCTGTCGCCCATAGGTCGAAATCGACGCTCCAGCTGGGTGGCGCAGCTGCCGGGCTCCAATCGCGAAGATAGGGGAGCCCGTGGGTAAGGAACCCCGATCCAATGACAAGGACACCGAGTTCTCTCAAGACCCGCAGTCGGCCGCCAAGCGCGATCAGACGTGACGGGTCATCGGTTGGGAGCGACATCTGGAAGACCGGGATGTCTCCCGATGGGTACATCACGCGCAATGGCACCCACGCACCATGGTCGAGCCCCCTCGACAGGTGCTGGTGGACGGGTTCGTTGTCGGGCATGACGGAACGGATGAGCTCCGCGAGCGCCGACGCATCGGGCGTCGAATACGTCATGGCGTAGAACCTCGGGGCAAATCCTGCGAAATCGTAGACGAGGGGAGTGGCGGCCGCTGTCGCAGACAGGCTGACCGGCGCCTGCTCCCAGTGGGCCGACACAATGAGGATGCCCGCGGGCTTCGGGAGCGCCGCTGCCCAGGCAGACAATTCAGTGGTCCAGCGACGATCGTCAAGGAGCGGTGGGGCCCCGTGGCCCAGAAAGAGCGCGGGAAGCGCCGGATGACCCGGCTTCCAACCTACATGATCCATCGCGTCATTTTATCAAAAATTAGTTGAACAATCAAATATATGAGTGGGCTCGATGGGTCGCGGGGGAGTCGTCCCGGCGTTGTCAGCGCACGAGAAGGGCCACCGCCACGATGGCGACCGCAATGACAACGCCGATGAGGATCCACGGGGTCGACCGACGTAACCGCCGGTAGCCGGGCTTCCCCGTGCCATCGGCGATCTCGCCTGCAGCGGCAAGGCGATCGTTTCCGCGCGCGATGCGCGACGCTTTTGCGATGCGCTCATCGGCGGCCGCTTCCCTTGGGCCGCCCGCGATGAAGTTCTCATCGAGAACAATGTCATCAAATGGATCAGGGCTGGTGGTCATGACGCTCCCTAGACACTTCGCTCAGTAAGTATCCGATGACGATACATGTGGTGCTTCCTGAATCCGAGGCTGCCGTACAGTGCGAGAGCCTCAGCGTTATCGGCGCTCACCGAGACTGCCAGTCGGTCGACACCGGAGTCCCGTACGATCGCTGCAAGTACCTGCACAACGGCGGTGCCGATGCCACATCGACGGTGCTCATCGCCCACGAACACCGGACTGATGACGCCCCAATCGTTAGCGATGGCGATGCGACCAGCACCCACTGCCTGCCCGTCGAGCCAGATCGATGCATAGTCGGCGGGGTATCGCCGCATGATGCTCGCCGCCTCGTCGAATCCTGGGACAGATCGCCAGTCGTTCGACGGCTCGTCCTCGTGTCGAATCAACATCTCGGCATCAGGAGGCATCAGTGCGCGGGTGTCGTGAACGAGCACATGGGTATCGCCGTTAGCGGCCCAACCGAGTGAATGAAGGAGTTGATCGAGGTCCTCGTCGGTTGGGAGAGGCACTTGAATAGCTGGAATGATTCCCTGCGCCTGAGAGAACTCGGTCACCTGCGCGATGACATCGTCGACAGTGCCAAGGGGCATTCCGAGAGGCAGCGCCGAGTTCGCCCGCTGCGTGGTGCCGGTCGATGCCTGCAGAAGCCACTCGCCGTGCCTCAATGTCACCTCAGCGGGCCAAGTGTCCGCCATCGCTGTCTCAAGTTCCCGAACACGAACGCTTAACGGTGCACCGGTCCCTGCTCGGGCAGCACGCTCAGGAATGAGGCGCCAGTGAGATATGGCGGCCGGATCAAACTGCCTGCCCGATCCATCGCGCCCGCAGACCGTGATCAGGTCCGTGAGCATTCCGACGAGGTCGCGGCTGCGGCCATCATCCGCGACGATTCGTATGCTCACTCGTCGGCCGATATCGACCTCCGACGGTGGTGTAACGGTTGTCAACGATGAACACGCCTCGGCCGCGGAGGGTATGCCACACACATCAGATCGGGATGCTCTGGGCAAATGAGAAGACGTTGTCCGGATCGTAGGCGCGCTTCACCTCCTGAAGCCGGGGAAGGTTCGTCCCGTAGTAGGCACTAGCAAAGTCATCGAGGCTGCGATCAGGGAAGTTCTGGTAAGACTGGGGGAGCATGTACCCCTGCATGGCCGCCCAGTAGTCAGCCATCCAAGAGGTCATGGTGGCCACCGTCTCGGGGGAGTCCCTTGGCGTCCATTCGGGCTCTATCTGAAACATGAAGTTCGATTCACGATGGACGTATGCCATCGCGTCGGTCGGCAAATCGCGCACCGCACCACCGAAGGCGAACATCAGCCCCATGTTCAACTGCGCAAGCGAGCCACCTGGCCAACGCCTCATCCAAGACAGCATCTCGTTCAGCCCCTCAATACTCAGGCGCTCCCCGACGAAGCTGCTCTTCGACACGTAAAGACCCTGCGGATCATTTGTTGCTAAGTAGTCCCGCCCCTCCCAGTAGCCGAGTTCCAAGATGGACCCATCCCGCTTCACTGGGCCGGAGCGCTCGGTGCGCGGTACGCCCGTCTGGTCGCCGTCAGGGACCGGCATCGCGATGGCCAGCACCGGCTGAAGGATCTCCATGAAATCGGCCTTCGACCCCCAGTAGAGCCCGGTTGTTGTCACGCACAATTGCTCAAGGGTTGGATTGGACGTGGCGACGGACATGACGATCTTCGAGCGTGTCGACAGGTCCGTTGGGTGATCGATCTGCATGGACTGGAGTGCATCCATAAGCTCGATTTGCTTCACCGGAGGCCACGAGAGGTTGAACACTGTCACGTCAGGCGCTGCGTACGTCTTGAGTGAAAATCCGGTGTTCACTCCAAGATTTCCGCCGGCAGCACCTCTCACACCCCAGAAAAGGTCGGCATTCGACTCAAGAGTTGCGGTCACGACCGAGGCATCCGCAAGCACCACATCTGTGGCAACGAGGGAATCGCAGGTGGCTCCGTGGCGCGTTGCGGAAAAGCCCCAACCGCCGCCCAGAATGAGTCCACTGATGCCGACTGTCGGGCAGCGGCCGGCCGGATACGAGACACCATGCGGTCGAAGACAATCGGCAACCTCCTGATTGTTCGCACCAGCGGAGATCTGAACGAGTCCGGTGCCAGGGTCGAATGTCACGGCATTCATGTAACGAACGTCAACGAGCAGGCCCGTCGTCGTCGAGAAGCCGGCGTAGTTGTGACCCCCGGATCGGATCGCAAACTCATTGCCGGTGTCACGCACCCAACTGATGCATCGACTGATGTCGGCGGTGCTGACGCAGATGGCCACGGCCTTCGGAATTACCCCGGCGTAATTCGCGTTGTTCGGCCATGCCGCAAGGGAGAAACCGGGATCGTTTGGCAGCAGGATCGTTCCGTCGAAATCGGAAGCCAAGGCTGTCAGTCCGTCATCATCACGGATGAGGGCGCATCCGGCGCTCATCGGGACTACGGACGCAGCGACGACAAGGCCGGACATGCCGAGGAATCGTCGACGGTTGATCTCCATGACGTTGATCCTTCTTCCACTAGATCGGCGATCATGTCATGCGGTCCTGAACGGAATAGAGCCACTCGCGACAATGATAAATCGCCGATAATGTGCATTATGTCAATTCATCGCCGTCATATTCAGGCGCTAGGTTCGCGCCCATGCCCAGCGACACAAACATGCCCAGCGACACAAACATGCCCAGCGACACGATTATTGTTTTTGACATCGACGGCGTCCTCTCCGACAGCCGTCATCGCGAGCATCACCTGGAATCGAGCCCAAAGGACTGGGCGTCGTTCTTCGCGATGCTCGCCGATGACGCCCCGATCAAGGTGGGAATCGACCGACTGATGCAGATGCTCCAGCTGAAGCCCTGCGTCCTGCTTTCCGGTCGTCCTGAGCACACGCGCGCCGCGACAACCTCGTGGCTTCATGCAGTAGGTGTACCGAGTGTTCCGCTGTACCTGCGCCCCAATCGTGATTATCGAGCCGCATCGTTGTTCAAGCTGGAGGTGCTTGCTGGCCTCGGAGGTCCGCAGGGAGTCGGTCTCGTCATTGACGACGACGAACGAGTCGTGGCGGCTCTCGTCGCGGCCGGCTATCAGGTCGAGCACTTCACCGACTAATCGAGCCAACGCGCTACGCCACCTGAGTCCGGCTGGGCGAGGAGCCCAGCGGCAACCCCAGCGAGAAATGCGGCGCCCAGGGCACCCGGCTCCTCGAGCTCGCTCACCCGGTAGTTGCCAAGCTGGCGCAGTTTGGCCTCCGCGACCATCGCATTGTGGATCCAGCCCCCCGCAACCACCGACGACAGGCGCGGGCCGACCGCCTCGTCCATCTGCCCCAGCGGCTCATCAATGATCCGGGTGAGATCCTCGACCGCGACCCGCCACATGAGCCCGGGGGTCACGCCATCAGTAATCCCACTGATCGACAGGGACTCGTTGTCCAGATGCTCGATCCGCGGCGCTATCGCCCCGCGTGTTGTCGTAATTGCCTGCTCGCCGAGCGACAGCCGGGAGGCCCGGTCCGTCGCGCCAAGAAGCGATGCGACCCGCTCAAGTGATAATCCGGTGAGTCTGCCGGCGAGGAGGATTTGGTGGCCGGGAAGGACGCCCCAGCCAACGGAGATATCCAGATCTGTCAGGTGTTGCATCTCGTCGCGCGTGAGTGTTCGGGCGACGGTGCGGATAAGGGCCTCGGCTGTGCCCATCGAATCGAAAAGCGCGCCATCTCGGCACGCTCCACTGATGAGGCTTGCGGTTTGATGATCATGGCCCGCCACTGTGAGTGCCGCCCCTCGCAGGACATCAGGTATGTCCCCTGAGGCGGTTCCAACCCGCTCCCCCGCCCAAACGTGGCGATCGGGCATGAGTGGACCCACGATGTCGGTTGCCGTCTGCCAGGTTGCTCGCTCATGAACGTCGAACATCCCTGTTCGTGACGCCAGCGAGGATTCGGTGACCTCGTCGCCACCGAGCGCCCTAACGATCCATTCGCCGACGCTTAGGTGACGAACAGCGCGATCGGCACCGGGAATGTTTGCCTGCAGCCACATAATCTTCGCGATCGACGGCTTCGAGTTGAGTCTGACCCCGGTGGCGCGTTGGAAATCCGTGCGGTCGATGCGCTCGCGCAATGACGCGATGTCCCCACGTGGGTCAAACCAGGCGAGGGCCGGAGCACATGGGTTGCCGGCACTGTCGAGGAGCACTCCGGTCTCTGCAATGCCGGTGACGCCGATACCCCGTAGGGCCTGCCGACCGGGGGATCCCAGCCGCTCATCCCCCGCAACCTCGGCGCAGACGGCGATCGCGACGTCAGCCAGCCTCCGTGGGTCAATGTCAGCGTGAGCACCATCGCGGCGCCACGGAGTCTCTCGCGATGCCGACGCAATGACCCTGCCGTCAAGGGACACGGCAACCGATTTGACCGACGTCGTCCCAATATCGACCCCGACAAGGATGTCTGCACCCATGGCGCCGCTCCATTCTGTGCGTCGTGATACCGGAGTTTTTGGGCAGTCGTGCCGTCAATAGAATAACGATTTCTACGATCAGGGAGCAGCCCGTGTCAGATGTCGCCGCCCGATTAAACCGACTCTTCGATCCCGATTCCAAGCGCTGCCTCGATATCGCCGTCGATCATGGCTTCTTCGGCGAGGCGGCATTTCTGCCGGGCATCGAAGACCTCAGATCCGCTGTTGACACCCTGATCCAGGCCGCCCCTGATGCCATTCAGTTGACCGTCGGTCAGGCTCGACTGCTGCAGGGCCGCGGGGGCCGAGAGCGCCCAGCGCTCGTGCTCCGCACTGACATCGCCAATATCTATGGCAGTCCCCTCCCCGACCATATGTTCGACCTCACCATTCCCGAGCCTGGCCTCGCGGGCGTGCGCCTTGACGCAGCCTGCGTCGTCGTCAACCTGTTTGACCTGCCGGGGCAGCCGCGCGTCCGTGAGGCGTGTATTCGGGCAGTCCTCGATGCGAAGCGGGACTGTGAGCGGTACAACATGCCGCTCATGGTCGAACCGCTGGTGATGAAGGAATCAAGCACCGGTGGCTACGGCGTCAACGGCGACGTGAGCAAGATCGTGCCGCTTGTTCGGCAAGCCGTTGAACTCGGCGCCGACATCATCAAGGCCGACCCTACCGATGACCCCGATGACTACCACGAGGTCATCAGGATCGCCACCGGCATCCCGGTGCTCGTGCGCGGTGGTGGACGCGTTCCCGACGAGGAGTTGTTCCGTCGTACCGAGGCGGTCCTCGGGCAGGGGGCCTCAGGGATCGTTTACGGGCGCAACATCATTCAGCACCCGAATCCTGCCGGCATGACGCGAGCTCTCATGGCGATGCTCCATAAGGGAGTCGATGCCGCGGGCGCGCTCGCAATCCTGGCCGCTGCATCATGACCCCGCGCCCCGTACGCATCGGCGTCGTCGGCGGCGGACTCATGGGCCGCGAGCTCGCGGCACTGTGCGGAAGATGGCTGCACCTCGTCGACCATCCAGTCCGGCCAGAGGTGGTCGCGGTCGCTGATCCGAACCCCGCGGCTCGCGAGTGGTTCGAGTCGGTTGCCACGTGCACAACATTTGTCAACGACTGGCGCGCACTCGTTGACGATGACTCGATCGATGTTCTGTACCTCGCGGTCCCGCACAATCTCCACGAGGAGCTTTACATCGCTGCCGCCGAAGCCGGTCGAGATTTCCTCGGCGAGAAGCCATTTGGCATCGATCTTGCTGCCGCGGAGCGCATCGTCGCTGCCATCGATTCGTCCGGGTCCTTTGTCCGTGTCTCAAGCGAGATGCCCTTCTTCCCAGGAGCTCTGCGAGCCATCGACTACGCCGTTTCCGGCGCCCTCGGGGACATCATCGACGTCCGATCGCAGTTCGCGCACTCGTCGGACATCGACCGCGGCAAAGCCATCAACTGGAAGCGTCGCGCCGAGACCTGCGGCGCGATCGGCGTCATGGGCGATCTCGGTATGCATGTCGCGCATGTGCCCTTGCGCCTTGGTTACCTGCCGTCATCCGTATACGCGCTCCTCGATGACATCGTCACGACTCGGCCGAGCACCGGCGGCGTCATCGTTCCGTGCGACACCTGGGACAACGCCCTCCTCGTCAACCGGGTGCCCGCATCGTCTGCGAGCCGAGGATTCTCCATGCTCTGGGAGACCAGGCGCATCGCCCCGGGTCACATGAATTCATGGTCCTTCGAGGCGCTCGGCATGGATGGCGGCGTTCGCTTCAGCACCCGCACCCCCACCACCCTCGACCGCTTCACTAGGCGCGACGGTGAGCAGGTCTGGGAGCAGGTGCAGCCGGGAAATGTATCGGCGTGGCCAATGATTTCTGGCGGGATCTTCGAATTCGGCTTCGCAGACGCGCTATTGCAGATGTGGGCATCATTCCTTGCCGAGCGCGAGGGGGATCTCGGTTCACGATTCGGCACCGCGACCCCACAGGAAGCGCTCGACTCCCATCGCGTGTTCGCAGCCGCACTGCGGTCGCAGGCGAGCGGCTGCGCCGAGCCGCTCGCCTGATCGCGATCACGGTTCAAGGAATCGCGGCAAGGTCCTCTGGGCGAGGGCACGAGCAGACGAAGTTCCGGTCGCCGAATGCACCGTCAATCCGTCGCACCGGTGGCCAATACTTGTCGCGACGCAATGACTCAACCGGGTAGGCCGCCAGCCGTGCGGGGTACGGGTGGTCCCAGTCGCCAATGAGGCAGTCGGCCGTATGCGGTGCATTGCGCAAGGGACTGTCGTCTGCGGGCCACTCACCTGAGGCGACACGATCGATCTCTGCGCGGATGCTCACCATCGCCTCGATGAACCGGTCGAGTTCCGCGAGGTTCTCACTCTCTGTCGGCTCGACCATGAGCGTGCCCGGAACCGGAAACGACATTGTCGGTGCATGGAAGCCGTAGTCGATCAGTCGCTTGGCGATGTCGTCAACGGTGACACCGCTCGCTGCCGTAAGCCCGCGGACGTCAAGGATGCACTCGTGCGCGACGAGCCCATCAACGCCGGTGTAGAGAACCGGGTAGTGGTCGGCCAGCCGCCGGGCAATGTAGTTTGCGCCGAGAATCGCGACCTGCGTGGCCTTAAGCAGTCCGTCTGGGCCCATCATCCGGATGTAGGCCCATGGGATCGGCAGGATTCCGGCACTCCCCCATGGTGCGCCACTTACCGGACCCACTCCCCCGTCGGTGTGACCGCGACCGGACGGACCGGCCTCTGGCCGAAGGGGATGCGAGGGCAGGAAGGGTGCGAGGTGATCGCGGACGGCAGTCGGGCCGACTCCAGGACCGCCGCCACCATGCGGAATGCAGAAGGTCTTGTGCAGGTTCAGGTGCGAGACGTCCGCCCCGAACTTCCCCGGCTTCGCTAGCCCTACGAGGGCGTTGAGGTTCGCGCCATCGACGTACACCTGGCCGCCAGCCTCGTGCACCATCGCGCAGATCTCGACAACAGCCGACTCGAACACCCCGTGGGTCGAGGGGTAGGTGATCATGAGCGCCGCGAGCGCAAGGCGATGCTCGTTGATCTTCATCTGGAGATCGGCGATATCGACATTGCCGCGCTCGTCGCATGAGACGACAACGACTCGCATCCCCGCCATGACCGCTGATGCCGCATTCGTCCCGTGCGCGCTGCTCGGGATGAGGCACACATCTCGGAATTCCTCGCCACGTGACTGGTGATACCCACGAATCGCGAGCAGGCCCGCGAACTCGCCCTGCGACCCAGCATTCGGCTGAAGGGTGACTGCGTCGTAGCCCGTGATGTCAACCAGCCACGACTCAAGTTGGCCGATGAGTTCGAGGTAGCCCTGCGCCTGATCGAGAGGCGCAAACGGGTGGATTCCGGCGAACTCGGGCCAAGTGATCGGTTCCATCTCGGTGGTGGCGTTCAGCTTCATCGTGCATGATCCGAGCGGAATCATCGACCGATCGAGTGCGATGTCACGATCAGCGAGCCGGCGCAGGTACCGCAGCATCGAGGTCTCGCTGTGATGGTCATTGAAGACCGGGTGGGTGAGGAACGAAGACGTGCGTCGCAGCGGAGCAGGCAAACTCGCATCGAGGGGAACCATCTCAGCCACCGTGGCAAAGCGCAGGTTCCTGGCGTCCCTGGAAACGATCGCGTACGCGCCCCAAACGGCCTCGACGTGCCAGTTCATCGTGAGCTCGTCAGTAGAAACGGAGACGGTGTCCTCGTCGACGAGCCTGATGTTCACACCGGCAGTGAATGCGGCTGCTACTACCTCGTGCGCGACTCCAGGGGTGCTCACCCGTACCGTGTCGAAGAATTCACTTGTGTGCACCACTCCCCCTGATGACACGATGCCCGCTGCGAGCACTGCGGCCTGGCGATTGGCTCGGCGCGCGATCTCGGTGAGTCCTGCCGGTCCGTGATATCCCGCGTACATGGACGCGACGATCGCGAGCAGCACCTGTGCAGTGCAAATGTTGCTCGTAGCCTTCTCCCGGCGAATGTGCTGCTCGCGCGTTTGCAGAGCGAGGCGATATGCGGGAGCTCCGTCAGCATCGACGCTCACCCCCACCAACCGGCCCGGCATGCTCCGTTCCAGTCCGGCGCGCACCGCCATGAACCCTGCATGCGGGCCACCGAAGCCGAGCGGCACTCCGAAGCGCTGCGCTGAGCCAACGACGATGTCAGCGCCCATCTCCCCGGGCGGCGTGAGCAGCGTGAGGCCTAGGAGGTCGGCCGCCACCACAGCCAGCGCTCCGCGTTCGTGGGCTGCGTCGATAACGGGTCGCGGGTCTCGGATCCTTCCGCTCGTTCCCGGGTAGCTGACGAGAACACCGGCGAAATCTCCTTCAGGGAGTCCGGACTCAGCGATGTTTCCAAGATCGACGATGACGAGGTCAATGCCGATCGGCTCGGCACGGGTCGCGAGGACCGCGAGGGTCTGCGGGTGGGTATCCGCATCGACAAGAAACCGGTTGGCATCGCGTTTCGCGCTTCGAAGACATAGCGTCATGGCCTCAGCGGCCGCGGTCGGCTCATCGAGGAGTGATGACCCGGCAACGGGTAGGGCGGTGAGGTCTTCGATCATGGTCTGGAAATTGAGCAGGGCCTCGAGCCGACCCTGCGAGATCTCCGGCTGATAGGGGGTGTAGGCGGTGTACCAACTCGGGCTTTCAACGATATTGCGCAGGATGACCCCAGGAGTCTGGGTATCGCTGTAGCCGAGGCCGATCATGTTCACGCATCGAGTGTTGCGACCTGCCATGGCCTTCAGTTCTTCGCGGGTGGCGCGCTCGTTGATCGCCTCCGGGATACGCAGCGCCGACCGCCACTTGATGGCGTCAGGCACCACCGCCTCTGTAAGGGCATCGAGTGATTCGTACCCGACCGCCTGAAGCATGCGGGTAATCGAGGTTTCGTCAGGGCCGATGTGGCGGGCTGCAAAGTCCGCGCCCTGATGTGTGCCATCGGTCTGGTGATTGTTCATCAATGGTCCCTCTGATGAGGTGCGGACGCACCAGTGGAGTCAGCCACGCGTTCGCGGACTGTTCTCCCCCTCTGTTGCCCGCAGCATCCTGCGACCTGAGAGATTCACCTCGACGCTGGGTGCGTCGCGGCTTTCCCCTTCGGTGGGGAACGACCGGCGAGCCAGCAGTTCCCGCCTTCCAGAGGCGCCTACCCCGACCGGTCCACCTGCCTGAGAGATTATCGGGGAGAAATGCTCCTTCGGCGGCTGCACAAGGGTTGCGCAGCGCTCTCCCGACCGGGGTCCATCAGCAGACGTAACCCTACTGGCGATCTGCCTTCGGCGCGACGAGCTGTCAGCCTGTAGCGCGACGGGCTCTACGGGTTGACAGCTCATCATTTGCCGAGATCGGCGTGACGGCGTCGCCGTCAGGCTGTTCCCCTGGCAAGGTTGCTAAGGTGCCCTCGACTTCGCGCCAGACACTGCCCACCGCTATCCCGAACACGCCCTGTCCACCACGAACAAGATCAATGACTTCGTCGGCGCTCCGGCATTCATAGATGGTTGCGCCATCACTCATGAGGGTCATCCGGGCGAGATCCTCGCCCGGACGGGTAGCAAGGTGATCGGCTGCGGCCCTGATGTTCGACAGGCTGACACCGGTGTCGATGAGGTGCTTGACGATTCTCAGAATGAGAATGTCGCGGAACCCATAGAGGCGCTGGGTGCCCGATCCTGAGGCTGTTCGAACCGTTGGCTCGACGAGGCCCGTCCGAGCCCAGTAGTCGAGTTGCCGGTAGGTGATGCCTGCTGCTGCGCACGCGATGGGTCCCCGGTAGCCGATACCGGCGGGAAGAGGGCGAAGTTCCGCGTCATCGAACAGTGCGCCCTGCGGGTTCTGGGCGACGACCGGACGTTCAGCGTTCACAAGCAGCCTCCTCGGTACATTGACGAGACCCGGGGAAGGGGTGCCGCGTCGAAACCTTGCAGTGCTGACGTTACGAAGGGTCAAGGGGAGGGGTCAATCCGACACACGGGCGTGTCCGGTACCGAAGTCTGGACCTCAGGCTGAGGGTTCGAGTTTGCCACGCTCAGTAATCGACCCCTACTGAAAGTCCTCCGGTGAGATCTGGTCGAGGAATTCGCGGAACTTTTCAACCTCCTGTTCCTGGGGCTCCTCGCCCGGTAATTCGATGCCGGCTTCGTCGAGCACCTCTTCGGCCCCATAGATCGGCACGTCGGTGCGCAGTGCGAGGGCGATAGCATCGGAGGGGCGGGCACTCACTTCGATGCCGGACTCGAAGACGAGCAATGCATAGAAGACGCCATCCCGCAGAGCGGTAATCCTCACCTCGGCGAGCGGTGCACCCACGGCGGTGAGAACATCACGGAGCAGGTCGTGGGTGAGCGGCCGTGGTGGCACGACTCCTTGCTGGGCGTAGGCGATGGCGGTCGCCTCGACAGCCCCCACCCAGATCGGTAGGTACCGCTCGCCATCCTTCTCGCGCAAGAGCACGATCGGATTGTTCGAGGGCATCTCCATTCGGACGCCTACAACGTCAAGGGACTGCACGCTGCAAGGGTAACCCCTACCCCGTGCTCCCGCGAACCAGTTCAGCTCGCAGCAAAGTTGCATGCAACTGGATGAAAAGCGCGGCCAGCTCCCTGACTGTCTCCTGCGCGAGGGCCCGGCCGTCTGGATCCCTCGGTCGCGAGTACGGGTTGGCGATCCGTTCGATGAGTCCGCTATCTCGATCGGCGACGACACGAAAGGAACGCAGGTGACGGGGTTCAACCCCAAAGCCCGCGAGCCGCCCAATCACCGTTGCGATAGCGAGAGCATCCTCGTCGTAATGCCCTGCAGGCGATGCCCACACCAGGCCGTGGGACTCCAGTTGAGCGATGCCCTGCTCCGCAAGGCCCACCTGGACTGCCAGTTCTGCCCTTGTCAGCCGCACCCGCCCGGCACCAGGGCGAAAATCATCTGGGCGAAGTCCGGTGCCCGCCACGGGCGCCGATTCGTCAGCGCCGTCCTCGAGCTGCTCGCGAATCACCTTGAGGGGAAGGTACTGATCCCGCTGCATCGTGAGAACGCTCTTCAATTGAAGGACATCGCGTTCGGCGAACCTGCGGTAACCGGAGGCGGTTCGCTCAGGGGCAATGAGGCCCTCCGCCTCGAGGAATCGGATCTTGCTGATAGTGATGTCAGGGAACTCGCGCTTGAGCAGACTCAACACCTCACCGATGCTCAGAGTCCCAACGACCCTGCTGCTTGCAGGCTGGCTCATCGACCGGTCTCGACCCCGACCAGGAAGACGAACCTGAATTTCCCGATCTGGATCTCGTCGCCGCCGCCAAGTTGGTGATCCTCGACCCGCTTACGGTTGATGTAGGTGCCATTGAGACTTCCGGCGTCTCGAATGCTCCATCCCTGCGCTCCGCGCCGGATATCCGCGTGATGGCGGCTCACGGTCACGTCATCGAGAAACACATCGGCGTTCGGGGAACGACCGACTGTCACGAGGTCTACTCCAGCATCAAGTGGAAACTCAGTTCCCTCGCCGGGCCCGCGAAGCACGATAAGCATGGCCGCGCCGGATGTCAGTGCGCCTCCGCGACCCGAACCGACCGGGCTCAACTGCCCGGATCCGCCCTGCCCAAACGTGCCAGTGATGGCCGTGATCACACCGGTGTGCTCAAGGCCACCATCCAATGGGGCACCGCAGGAAGCGCAGGAGTTGCCATGAGGCTCGACCTGCTGTCCGCACGCGACGCACTCGTTCATGTTCCGAATCTACCCTGTGACGGTTGCATCGCGGGTGATGTAGCGCGCACGAGCGCGTTACCGGTGTTTTTATGAGGCCTTGATCAGGCTCTCATACTCCGCCGCAGTGAGGAGCCCCTGGGGGCTCTCACTGCCGCTCATCGTGACGCGCACGAGCCAGCCTGCACCATACGGGTCTGAATTCACGGTCTCGGGAGCCTGTTCGAGGCCCTCATTTCGCTCGGTCACGACGCCGTCGACCGGCGCGTAAATGTCGCTCACGCTCTTCGTCGACTCGACCTCACCGCAGGTGCGACCCGCCGAAAGCGAGTCGCCGACCGTCGGCAGGCTCACATAAACGATATCCCCGAGCGCCGCCTGAGCGAAGTCGGTAATCCCGAACTCCGCAAGTCCGCTAGCGGTCATGCGCACCCACTCGTGCTCCGCTGTGTAACCGAGGTCATTGGGCACCATGGCAGGTCCTTTCGTGGCGGTCGGCTGGTACTGGTGTTCACTTGATTGAGCATCGCACGTTGTTGCTAGGGAAGAATCGTCAGCCCTTGGCATGCATCCGCAACGTCGTCGTGACGTAGCCGACACCAGCCCACCAGTAGAGCCCAGTGCCCCACAGCGCGAAAGCCCAGCCGCACGCCATGGCCGCCGTGCCTATCGGGCCGCTCACCGATCCAAGCAGGAGGAATGGAAACCCCCACATCAGGCAGAAGGTTGCTGCCTTTCCGGTTACCGTCACCGGAAGGGTGAGGATGCCACGCCTGCGCAGCAATGGGACGAGGGCGACGAGCATGAGTTCACGCAGGACGAGGATCCCGACGAGCCACCAGGGGATGATCGCTCGCACCGCGAGGCCAATGAGCGTCGCGGCAATGTACAGGCGGTCGGCGAGCGGATCGAGCATCGCTCCGAGCCGACTCGTTTGACCGGTGGCCCGTGCGATCGCTCCATCGAGCCAGTCGGTGATGCCCGCGAGCACCAGAAGCACCAGCGCCCAGACGTCGGCTTGCGGGACCAGAATGAGCCAGAGGAAAACCGGAACGCCCAGGATGCGGGCAAAGCTCAGGAGGTTGGGCAGGGTGACGATCCGTTCGGACGCTTCAGTCACGGTCGTACCGCCTCATGGACCCCTCTGGACCGACCTCGCCCGAGTGCAGCACGAAGCAAGACCAGGCCCAAGATGAGCGCGACGAGACCGATGATTGCAATGACCACGGCAATCATCACGGCATCTGGGACGTCCATCTGGAGGGTGAGGAGGACGTCGACCGGCGGAGAACCGTCGGCGTTCATTACGACAACGGTCGTCGGGGATTGTGCATCGAGCAAGAGCCGTGCCGAAGGGCCACCTGCACTTGTCTGCCAGTTCGCGCCCTGCGGAGGATCGAGATCCCGAAAGCCCGGAACGGGCGTGAGTGTCCAGGCTCCATTACTTAGTCGGGCGACGTCATACCTCGCTCCAGTCAAATAGTCATTGGCAGTCTTCGCAGGTGCCTGTGCGATAAAAATCTCGGGCGGACCGGGCGCGCCTATCGCTGGGGTCGCGATGAGGGCAGCCGTTCCGGATACGGGTAGATATGGAATATCACCGCGCACCCGCTCCACGTCGATGACGATTGCCTGGCCCGTCGGACTTCCGGTCAGCCGCCCCATGGGCGTGCTCACGATGCCAGCGGTACCGAATGTAGACCACGTCCAGCCGCCCGAGAGTAAGGCCACTGCAGCGGTTGCGAGGAGCAAGAGTGCGAAGAACCCGGCGACGACGCGCTTCATCATGCCATCGTCCGCATCGGGCCTACCTCCGCAACCGCATGGGCGATTGCCCACTGCCTTCCCTCAGCCTAATAGGCCGTGAGCTCAATAGGCGATGAAGAGGTACCCCGCTGCGTAGACCCCGACCCCGATGACGATGAGCCGTAACGCAGGCGCAGGGATTCGTCGTGCGAAGCGACCCCCCACGTACCCCCCCACAATGGAGCCAAGTCCGATTGCGAGCGCGAACGTCCATGACCAAGCCCCCGCCACGATGAACACCACTGCTGAGATTAGGTTCCCGGAAGCGGCGAGCAGATTCTTCGCACCGTTGGCCTGCTGCATATCGGCGTCGTAACGCAGACCAAGGACTCCCATGTACATGATTCCCTGCCCAGCCCCGAAGTACCCGCCATAAATGCCGAGCAATCCGGTCCACGCCGGAAGATCCCTCCCCGCTTTGACGAGGTGGTCCTTGCGGCGAGCAAGCCAGCGGTTGAGTATCGGCTGGACGGCGACGAGGACAACCGCTGCAAGGATGAGCCAAGGCACGATGGTCGTGAACACCCGTTCGGGTAGCCGCACCACAAGCGAGGAACCGAGTACCGCACCGCAGATGGTGAAGAACATTGGTAGCGCGAGCACCCGCATGCGGGGGCCAAGTTCCCCGCGATACGCCCACGCCGATGCCGCCCCGCCCACCGAGAGCCCGACATTGTTCGTACCGTTCGCGACAATGGGAGACAGCCCTGTTGCGAGCAGGAATGGATACGTGAGGAGTGTGCCGGATCCGACGATCGCGTTGATCGCCCCGGCAAGGACGCCAGCCCCCATCGCGATAAGGAGCTCGGTCATCCGCTAGTCGGACCGCTGGGCGGCGAGCCGATCGCCGATCCGAGTAAGCCGGATCGTCAGGCCGAAACATTCGCTCAGGTGGGCCGCGGTCATCGTGCTGTCGAACGGACCCTGAGCGACGATTTGGCCCGCACGCAAGAGCAACACATGGGTGAAGCCCGCAGGGATTTCCTCGACATGATGAGTGACGAGCACCTGGGCGGGTGATCGCGGATCGGAGGCGAGGAGCCGGAGTCGATCAACCAAATCCTCCCGGCCGCCGAGGTCGAGACCAGCTCCCGGCTCATCAAGGATGAGGAGCTCGGGATTCGCCATGAGCGCCCGTGCGATGAGCGTTCGCTTGCGCTCCCCCTCGGACAATGTCCCGAACGTCCGGCTTGCGAGTTGGTCGATCCCCCAGGCGGTCAGGAGCCGTGCTGTCCGCTCGTCATCGATGCTGTCGTACCGCTCGCGCCAGCGTCCGGTAACGGCCCACGCGCCAGTGAGCACGACATCCGAAACTGACTCCCCTGGTGGTATGTCAAGTGAGAGTGCGCTGCTCGCCCATCCGACGAGCGGGCGAAGTTCCGCGAGATCAAATCCGCCCAGCTGCTCGCCGAGAATCCTCACATCGCCCGTTGTCGGGAACATCCGGGTGGCAATGATCTGCATGAGGGTCGTCTTGCCGGCGCCGTTCGGTCCCATGACGACCCATCGTTCATCGGATTCGACCTGCCAGGTGATGGAATCGAGGAGGAGTCGGGCACCACGGCGTACGCTCACATCGATGCAGGACACGACCTCCGTCACCCGCCCGCCTCCTCTTGCGTCCGCTCACGTACCAAGATCCATCGCCAAGCCAACCGCTAAGCGAGACCTTATCCGCAGGTCGCTCACCCGAACGCACTAGCGTTAAGCCCAATGAGCCATCAAACCCTTCTTGTCACCCTCTCAGGCCTCGATCAGCCAGGAGTGACGAGGCAACTATTCACGGCCCTCGATGACTACCCGGTCACCGTCGACGATATCGAGCAACTCGTCGTCCGTGGCCGACTCGTCCTTTCTGTCCTCCTGTCTATCGATGCTGCCGAAGATGATCAGCTACTCGCCGATCTGCGCAGGGCCGCTCGGCTCGTCGCGGCTGAACTCGACATGGAGGTCGCCACCGTGACCGGGGCCCGCGAGGACAGCGCGCACCGTCGTGACCGGATCACCGTCACGGTGCTCGGGTCCCCCCTCAGGCCGTCGGCAATTGCGCAGGTCGCCCGGGTGATTGCCGATCGTGGCGGCAATATTGATCGGATCCGCCGCATCGCCTCGTATCCGGTGACGGCGGTCGTGTTCGAGAGTTCCGGCGCCGAGGTTGACGAGTTGCGTCACGCCCTCACCTCAGGCGTCGGGCGTATTGGAGCGGATATCGCGGTCCAAGCTGATGGTCTCGATAGGCGCGGACAACATCTCGTCGTTATGGACGTCGATTCGACGGTGATTCAGGAGGAGGTGATCGACCTCCTCGCGGAGGAGGCCGGGGTGGTGGAGCAGGTCTCGGCCATCACCGAGCGTGCCATGGCTGGCGAGATGGACTTCAAGGAGTCCCTGCGCGCCCGTGTCGCCTTGCTTGAGGGACTACCCGAGTCCGCCCTTGACACGGTCAGATCGAGGATCACGCTCACACCGGGCGCCCGCACCCTGTGCAGGACGCTGAGCAACCTCGGCTATCGCGTGTGCCTCGTCTCAGGAGGCTTCATCGAGGTGGTCGGACACCTAGCTTCAGACCTTGGCGTCGACAAGGTCCGCGCGAACACCCTCGAGGTCAAGGACGGGCTCCTCACGGGAAGGGTCGTTGGGGAGATCATCGATCGGGCCGGCAAGAGGCGAGCGCTTGAATCCTTCGCCGCCGAGTATGGGATTCCCATGCGCAGGACCATCGCAATCGGCGACGGAGCCAATGACGTTGACATGCTCAAGGCCGCTGGCCTCGGTGTCGCTTTTAATGGCAAGGCTGCTGCGCGCGCCGCAGCGGATACATCGGTGTCAGTGCCCTATCTCGACTCGGTGCTCTACGTGCTCGGCATCACTCGCGAGGAGATCGAGGAGGCCGACGCCATCACCGGTTTCTCCACTCCAGCGCCACCCGTTTGACGTGACGCCCGTTGGACGTGACGCCCGTTTTACTTGCCGCACGGTCTGTCAACCGCGCGGGACCTCGAACGCTGCTAGGTCAGCGGACCCGTTAGCCCAAGGATCAGACGCGGAGAGGTCGAGCACCACCAACCCGCAGGTCGGGACCTTCGAACGAATCCGCTCCTTCAGCCCGCGGCCATCGTCTGCCGCCAGAAAGAGCGCGGTCTCCTCGATCGTCGGATTGTGACCAACGATGAGGGCGGTATCAGCTTCGCTGGCCTCAGCAATGGACATGAGCGTGGAACATGCTGCGTCGTAGAGGCGCGGCTCAGTTAACCAATGAAGGCCGGGCATGTGCGCCTCGATGCACCCCCAGGTCTGCTGGGCCCGGAGGGCGGAGGAAACGATCACGATGGCCTCGCCTGAGAAGAGGTCATCTCTGTGCTCGGCGATCCAGGCACCAGCCGCTCGTGCATCGCGCAGTCCGCGTTCGTTGAGCGGACGATCGTGGTCCGGGATGCCCGCAGGGTAATCGGACTTCGCATGGCGCAGGAGCAAGAGTCGGCTAGGCACCTTGGGAATGCACCCCACCATCGACGTGGATGATCTCGCCAGTGGTAGCTGGGAACCAGTCGGACATCAGTGCGACGCAGGCGCGGGCCGCAGGCTCTGGGTCATCGAGATCCCAGGCAAGGGGTGCCCGGCTCGACCACACTGCATCGAACTCGTCGAACCCGGGGATGCTCTTCGCGGCCATCGTCCGGATCGGACCTGCAGCGACGAGATTGACGCGTATGCCATCTGGGCCCAGATCGCGCGCGAGATAGCGTGAACAACTCTCGAGCGCGGCCTTCGCGACACCCATCCAGTCGTACTTGGGCCACGCAACCGTCGCGTCGAAGTCCAGACCCACGACCGAACTACCGGGCCCCATGAGTGGCTTTGCCGCCATTGCCAGGCTTTTCAGCGAGTAGGCCGACACCTGCACCGCGGTGCTGACATCCGGCCATGCAGTGTTGAGGAAGTTCCCTCCGAGGGCGGCCTCCGGTGCAAAGCCGATGCTGTGGAGCACTCCATCGAGTCCGCTCATGTGCTCTGATACCCGGTCCGCGAGCGCCGCAAGATCCTCGTCGTTCGTGACGTCGAGTTCGATGACTGGTACCGGGCTCGGGAGACGGCCCGACGACCGTTTCGTCAAACCCATGGTCCGGCCGAAGGAGGTAAGGACCACCTCGGCCCCCTGTTCCTGCGCCAAACGCGCAACGGAAAAGGCAATCGACGCGTCGGTGAGCACGCCAGTGACGAGGATCCGCTTGCCGTCCAGTAGTCCCATAGGTCTCCCTCATTCGTGTCGAGCAGACAAACGCCTAGGCGAATTGAAAGCCCCAAAACCGACCTAGACTCCGCGAGGCTTCATCTAGTGGCCCATTCCCAGTCCTCCATCGACCGGGATGACTGCCCCGGTGATGTACCCGGCTGAGGAGCCCGCGAGGAATTCGACGACCCCGGCGATCTCGGCCGCCTGAGCATACCGGCCAAGGGGCACGGCACCGAGAATCTCGGCCTTCCGCTCCTCCCCCAACTCTGCGGTCATGTCAGTGTTGACGAAACCAGGGGCAATGACATTCACCGTGATGCCCCGTGAGCCGACCTCGCGGGCCAAGGATCGAGCCGCGCCCACCAGGCCGGCCTTTGCTGCGGCGTAGTTCACTTGTCCTGCGGATCCCATGAGCCCGACCACCGAAGAGATGAAGATGATGCGACCGCTCTTCGCCTTGAGCATCGAGCGAAGCGCTCGGCGCGCCAGCCGGATGGAGCCGCCAAGGTTGGTGTTAAGCACTTCGTCGATATCGTCATCGGACATTCGCATCAGCAGGGCGTCGCGGGTGATTCCGGCGTTTGCGACGACCACCTCGATAGGGCCGAACTCGGTCTCGATGCGATCGAATGCCGCAAGGATGGAGGCGGGATCGCTCACGTCGAGTTCGACCGCGGCGAGTCCCTCCGGGGCTGCTCCCGAGCGGCTTCCGACGACGACAGAGTATCCAGCCTCACGGAGGCTAAGGGCGATCGCGAGTCCGATGCCGCGATTACCACCGGTGACGAGTGCAACTCCAGCCATTGGCGTCCCCTTTCAGAACTCGAACGATAGCGTGCTGCACTAGATGGGCGAAGAGATGGCAGACTGCGCGGGTATCCCCATCGATACGTTGCTACGGAAAGCTGGTTTCAGGCGATGCTCAACAACGAGGCAGGACGGGGCAATCCTTGAAATTTGACGACCCACTCCTCATCTCAACGCTCGGGGTCGCCATTGACATAGCCCGATCCCTCGGAGCCAACCATGTTGAGGCGCGAATGATGCGCACGCGAATGCGCCACGTGTCGACGGCCGATTGTCAACTCGAGTCCGCGGGACTGGCCCGTTCCAGTGGATTCGGAGTCCGCCTGCTCGTTGATGGCTGCTGGGGGTTCGCAGGCACGAGCTCCCATCGCCCCGAGGATCTCGACCGAGCGGTGCGCGACGCCATCCTTCTTGCGCGCGCGAGCCGGCCGCTTGCGACGAACCCTGTTGTGCTCGCGCCCGAGCCCGTCCATGTTGGCCACTGGGAATCGGTATGCCTCGAGGATCCCTTCGAGGTGTCGGACGCCGAGGTCGAGGCCCTCTTGTGTGCGCGGGAATCGCTCCTTGCTGGTGCGAATGGAGTTCAGCACACTGATGCATCCTTCATGGCGGTCGACGAGGCCACGTTGCTCCTCACCTCGGCCGGCACTCGAGTCTCCCAACGCAAGACGCGAGTACATGCGGACATCACCGCCCTTGGTTGCAACGACCGTTCTGGGGTCATCGACACCATGCGGTCGTTAGCCCCACCGACCGCCCGCGGCTTCGAATATCTTCGCGGCGATGGGTGGAACTGGAATGCGGAGATCGATGCAATGCCAGAACTCCTCGCCGAGAAGCTCGCAGCCCCCAGCGTTGAACCCGGCTGCGCAACGGTCGTCCTCGATCCGTCCAATCTGTGGCTGACGATCCACGAGTCCGTCGGTCATGCGACCGAACTCGATCGGGCGCTCGGTTACGAGGCCAACTACGCGGGTACCTCATTCGCCACCCCTGACCAACTCGGCACATTGCGGTACGGGTCAGACCTCATGAATGTCACCGGAGATAGAACGACAGCATTCGGCCTTGCGACGACCGGCTGGGACGACGAGGGCGTCGCAGCCCAAGAGTGGGACCTCGTCCGCGAGGGCGTACTTGTCGGCTATCAGTTGGACCGCGCGATGGCAGGGGAGTTCAGCCTGCCCCGCAGCAACGGTTGCTCCTACGCCGATTCACCACAGCACACCCCAATCCAGCGCATGCCGAATGTCAGCCTGCGCCCGGGTGACACCGACACGTCGACCGCGGACCTCATCGCGGGCGTCGAGGACGGCTTCTACATCGAAGGGGACAAGTCCTGGTCCATCGACATGCAGCGCTACAACTTCCAGTTCACCGGCCAGCGCTTCTACCGAATCAGGTCTGGAGTGATCACTGGCCAGGTACGTGATCTCGCCTACCAGTCCCGGACGCCCGATTTCTGGGGCTCGCTCGTGGCACTTGGCGGCCGGTCCACCTATGTCCTCGGCGGCGCGCTCAACTGTGGCAAGGCACAGCCCGGACAGGTTGCCGCCGTGTCCCACGGCTGCCCATCGGCAGCATTCGAGAATGTTGTCATTCTCAATGCATCGGACGCCTCATGATGGCCAGCGACGACTACCCCTTCGAAACTGGTGCTGGCAGCGTCCTCGCCGAACTCGCTCTCGCCGCCTCAACCTCACTTCACTGCCACATCATCGTCGAGATTACGAGCCACCTGAACCAGCGCTGGGCCCGAAGTTCGCTCACGACGAATGGCAGCACCACCGATATCTCCGTCACAGCAATCGCATTCGCAGATAGGCCGGGTGGGATTTCGGCTGCGTCGGTCACGCAGAGCGTGAGCGACGTGACTGGCCTCCTCGACACCGTTCATGCCGCAGATGCCGCCGCCCTTCTCGCATCACCCGCGGAGGATGCCTCCCCGTTCCCGATGCCAAGCGTGGACGACGACTTTGACGCCCCCGCATTGAGACTCTCCCCGGAGATTCTCACGGTTCCAACGAAACGTCTTGGGGAGCTCATCACCTGGGGCCGAGCGAACAGGATCGAGTTGTTCGGATACCTCGAACGTGAATCGACCACGACCTGGCTCGCGACGAGCGCGGGCGCCCGGCGTCGCTTCTGCGCCCCAGCCGACCGCCTTGAGATCACGGCGAAGAGCCATGCTCGCACCCGCAGCACTTGGAACGGCTTTGCTGCGGTAGAACTCCCTCAGGATGACTGGACGAACCTTCGATCGGACATCAGCCAATCGCTTGACTGGCAGGGGGTGAGCATCGAAGTAGCCCCCGGCCGACACTGTGCGCTGCTCTCCCCATCCGCCATCGGCGACTTCGTCATCGATCTGTACTGGTCCGCTGGTGCGAGGGACGCTGCTGAGGGTCGTTCAGCATTCCACAGCGATGCGGCTCTCTCTGGTACGCGGGTCCACGAGCGCGTCGCCGCGCCGGGCATTCACGTCACGAGTGACCCCTATGACCCGCTGGTTCCTGCTTCACCATTCGCGGTCGTCTCGACCTCTGGTCGGATGTCAAGCGTCTTCGATAACGGCCGCGCGCTCGAGCGCACGGACTGGATTCGAGATGGCCGGCTTGAAGCCCTCATCGGCACCACAGCCGACGCAGCGCGACTGGACATCCCCGCGACCCCGATCATCGACACCATTCGACTCGACATCAATGACGTTGGCGATCGCGCGGACTCCATCACCGACCTTGCCGCCCGACTCGGCGACGGGCTGATGCTTACGTGCGTCTGGTACAACCGCACCGTCGACCCGCAGACGATGCTCCTGACAGGGCTCACCCGCGATGGCGTCTACGTCGTGCGTGGCGGGGAGATCATCGGGGCATCGTCGAACTTCAGGTTCAATGACTCGCCGATTTCGATGCTGAATCGAATCACGGCATCGACTGTGCCGGCGCGCACTCTCCCGAGAGAGATGGCCGACTACGCCAACAACGTTGCAATGCCGGCGGTCGTCGTAGACGGCATGAACTTCACCTCGATGAGCGACGCCCGCTGACAGCGAGCCCTGACCCACACACGCCACTACGTCTGATACACGAGGTTCACGTGAGTAGGAGGACAAGTCCCACCTCCTGCTCGCAACACAGTGTCGCCTTTAGGCAGCGGTGCCGATAGGTGGTGGGTGGTGGTGGTATTGCCTGCCTTGGGGTGAGGTCCAGGTGCAGCTGCCGTCGGGTTTGGTGTTGGTGATGCGCCATCCGGCGTGGGTTTTGAGTTGGTGGTGTCTGGTGCATAGGGCGCCGAGGTTTGTGGGGTTCGTTTC
>CAMDKQ010000001.1 GCA_945901095.1 Bifidobacterium breve | reverse complement strand
CAGTGCGGCGACTGCGGCGGGGTCGCTCCACAGGTCAAGGCGTGAGCCAGCCGGGGTGGCATGGACCTGAGCGTCGAACACGTAGTAGCTGTTCTTGTCCGAGGCGCCCTTGCGAAGCATCGACGTCACGTCGGTGATTCCGCTGGACTCCTCGTCCCTGGTGATGAACTGCGTCGCACCGACCTTGAAGTACTTGTCGGAGAACTTGGCGACGTTGCCCACCTTGCCGTCAGAGATCCGGTAGGAAACGATGCGGGCGAGCAGATCGTTGTTGCCTGGATCAGCTTGGATGAGGATATTCCCCATGGAGTCGACATCGATGTTGTCCGGCTTGCTCAGGTAGGGTGCCTCTGAGCCATCAAGCAGCATCGTGACGGTCGCACCAGCAGTCGGGTTCTTGACATCGTTAAAGCGGAGGCGCCAGAGAGCACCGCCGTCCCGCGAAACGGTTGGTGTGGCCGGGTTGGGCGCCGTTGCCTTGGGATCCTTGTTCGACTCGGTCGTGACGAAGTAGAAGTCGTTCGGGCTATTTGGATCGAATGCACCGTCCTCGACGCGGGCCATGACCGTGCCCAGCGAGCGTGCCTGGGCATTCTGAGCCTTGCCGTTGACCGACGTATCAATCTTGGCAAATGAGACGGCGGTGGGGTTGTTCTTCCCCTTGGATGCACGGAAGACGTTGTCCGTGGCGATCCCGTCGATCTTCATGACGTACTGCTGGCCATTCGTAAGACCCGCCATGTCGGTCCAGTGGCCCGTGGTGGTCTTCTCACCGACGTACATGTAGAGCTGGCTGTCGGTTGCGGAGCCGTCCTCGTTGCCCATGACAATCGTGCGGATGCCGGTGCTCGGAGCCGGGATGAAGTTCTCCCACGCGGCGAGACCGAGCTTGGGGAGCTGCATGAGGTTTCCGTTCATGTCGGTGACGAAGGCGCGCGACTCATCGCTGCCCTCTTCGCCGGTGAAGTACGCCGCACCGGTGAAGCCGTAGGTGACGTCCTTGCCGCCGACCTTCGTCGTGTAGGCGAGGGAGCCCGGCTGGGCAAGGGCGGACGAGCAGAATCGGTTGAGCGCGGTGCTGTGGTTCGCGGAGCCGTACTCGTCCAGTGTCGCTGCCCCAGCGGGGGCCACGGGCTTGGTGCCGTAGGTGCCGGTGGAGTAGTCGTACCAGGTGACCGACTGCAGCAGATTTCGCGCTGCGGTGACGGTGTTGGAATCGGTGTTGAAGGTGAGATGTGAAACAGTCGAAGCCGAAGCATTGCCATTGGCGTGCTTGAGTGCCGCAGCGGCCTTGTTCGTCGATGAGAACTCGTGGTTCACGTAGATGTTGAGGTTCTTGCCGTCCTTGACGACGCCGATGCCATCAGGGGTTCCTGGCAACTGGTAGCCGGTGATGACATCGCCGGAGGTCGCGAGGACCTTGATGGTGACGCCAGTGGCTGCCGGCTCGACGTAGGCGAAGCCCGTCTCTGCTGAGGCGGGAAGTGTTGTTGCGCAGACTGCGACGGTCGCGAGTCCGATGATCAATGGCGTGCGGATGCCCATTGGATTTCCCTTCTGGTTGAGGTGGCTTCATCAAATAGGCTCGACATGGCGATTCGGCAAACGAGTCTTTGCCGACCCGAATCGAACCAATGAATTTGACCGGTCTCGCAGGTGAATGTCTGGGGCCGTGCTCTCCTGCCCGACCTGCGCGCATCGGGGCGATAATAAGCCGGTGATCCGTGCTGAGGCAGTTATCAACCTCGATGCCGTTTGCCGAAATCTGTCGACGATCGGCCAGGAACTGAATGGGCCGGTCACGATGGCGGTCGTGAAGGCCGACGGATATGGCCACGGCATGGTCCCGGTTGCGCGGGCGGCCCGCGCTGCAGGAGTCCCGTGGCTGGGGGTGGCACTCCTCTCCGAGGCGAGGGACCTGCGAGTGTCGGGTGATACCGGTCGAGTCCTCGCCTGGCTTTGGGCACCCGGTGATGATCACCTCGGACCGTGCGTCGAGGCCGACGTTGATATTTCAGTCTCGTCCACATGGGCGCTCGCCGAGGTTGCCGACGTCGCTCGCCGACTTGGCGTCCGCGCTCGCGTGCACCTCAAGGTCGACACCGGCCTATCTCGCAACGGCGCTGCGCTGAGCGAATGGACTCAGCTCCTAGGTGCCGCCAGGGTGGAGCAGGATCGTGGCTCCATCGAGGTCGTGGGCGTCTGGTCCCACCTCGCGAATGCTGATTGCCCTGATGACCAATCCGTGGCCGACCAGAATGCCTGCTTCGCGATGGCAGACGCAGCGGTCGTTGATGCCGGACTCGAGCCAGCCGTGCGCCACCTGGCGAACACGGCTGCGGCACTGGGGTACCCCAAGACCCGGTACGACCTCGTTCGCATCGGCATCGGAATGTACGGGGTATCGCCATCGACCCCCGGGTCAGCGGCTGGGCTCGGCCTCACCGGTGCCATGACATTGCGGGCGCGGCTGGCGCTCGTGAAGCAGATACCCGCCGGCCAGTCGGTGTCATATGGCAGCAAGTGGACAGCGTCCCGCCCCACTCGAGTCGGGCTGGTACCTCTGGGTTACGCCGACGGGGTTCCGCGGGCGGCGAGTGGCCGAGCTGCCGTCGTCGTGGCGGGCGCCCGATGTCCTGTCCTTGGCAGAATTGCGATGGATCAGTTCGTGATCGAAATTGATGATGGCCTAGGCGATGTCAAGGCGGGTGACGAGGTTGTTCTGTTCGGCGACGAGTCGGATGGCGCGCCAACCGCAGATGACTGGGCGGTGGCTTCCGACTCCATTGGCTATGAGATTGTCACCCGGGTGAGCTCGCGTGTCCCGCGGCGCTACGTTGGTGCGCCATGAGCAATGACTTCGCGAGCGCACTGAAGGTTGCGGGAGCCGGGCTGCTGGCAGCTGGCACCCTCGCCGCAGGCGCGGCGCTGGGAGCGGCTGCGGAGCGGGCGTTCATGGCGCGCACGGCGCGGCGCGATGACGAGTGGGAACTCGAAGGCTTCGATGCCCAGATCCTCGAACTGCCAGCCGAGGACGGCACATTGCTGCACGTCGAGATCGATGAGCCTCACGATCCAGGGGCTGCGGGGGTCACGGTCATCTTCGCGCACGGCTACGCCCTGAGCTTGGACTCCTGGTACTTCCAGCGCAAGGAGCTCCACGGTCGCGCCCGTCTCGTCACCTATGACCAGCGAAGTCACGGCCGCTCGGGTCGCGCGGAGTTCGACACGCACCATGTCGATCAGCTCGGACGAGACCTCTGGCACATCATCGAAGCCGTGGCGCCAACCGGCCCTCTCGTCCTCATCGGGCACTCGATGGGCGGCATGACGGTCATGGCTCTCGCGGAGCAGCACCCTGAGCTCTTCGCGGATCGGGTGTACGGAGTCGTGCTCGTCGCGACGACGGCGGGCGGCCTCAAACAGGGGTCACTCGGCCTCCCCGCCGCGCTCGGGGGAGTGGTGAACCGGGTCGCCCCCATCGCTGCTGCCGCGCTCGCCAAGCGTAAGGAGGTCGTCGAGCTTGGGCGCCGCTCGAGTAGCGACCTCGCACTCATCCTCACCCGGGCCTATTCGTTCGGGTCGCTCGCTTCAGAGCAGGCCGGACGTTTCGTGGCGCGCATGATCGATGCAACACCGATCGATGTGCTCGCTGAGTTCCTGCCGGCGCTGCAGGAGCACGACAAGCGCGGCGCCCTGTCCATCCTTCAGCAGACCGAGGTCCTCGTCATCGTCGGGAGCTCCGATCGCCTCACGCCCCAGAAGTACAGCGAGGAGATCGTCTGCGCGATTCCCGGAGCTGAGTTCGTCGTTATCCCCAATGGCGGCCACATGGTGAACATCGAGTTCCACGAGGAGGTTGATGCGCTCATCAGCGGACTCCTTGACCGGGTGTGGCGCAATGTGCGGAGCCTGCGGGCTGCTCAGTGACGGTGCTAGTGCCCACCGCCGACCGGATGCGTGATCTTGCGGCGGGCCTGGCTTCGGCTTGTCGCGCGGGGGACCTTATCGTCCTCATTGGAGACTTAGGTGCAGGTAAGACGACTTTTGTACAGGGTTTGGGTCGAGGGCTCGGCGTGAGTGAAGCGGTGACGAGCCCGACCTTCGTCATTTCCCGGGTCCATAAGGCCGCTGGTGGCGTCGATCTCGTTCACGTCGATGCCTACCGACTCGGCCGCGCCGTCGATCTCGATGACCTCGACCTCGACGCGACCCTCGCCGACTGTGTCACCGTCGTCGAATGGGGGGAGGGCAAGGTCGAGCACCTTTCCCCGGACCGCCTCACCGTGCGCATCGACCGGTCCGATGATGAGGGCGACGAGATCCGGCGGGTCACGTTCACCGGCCATGGCCATCGCTGGCCAGCGCAGGCCTTGGCCGATTTGGAGTCAGGTTGGTGACCCTCGCGCTCGACACGGCATCGGCTTGGTCGACCGTGGCGGTTGTAAGCGACGACTTCGTGGTTTCCGAAGCTGAGCATCACGATCCCCGTGGGCACGCCGAGGTCCTCGCGACACTCGTGTCGCAGGTGCTGGCGCGCGCTGGTCAACCGCGGATCGATGTCATCGCCTGTGGCGTCGGCCCGGGCCCATATACGGGACTGCGCATCGGGGTCACCACCGCGCAGGTGCTTGGGCTGGCGTGGCGAGTTCCGGTCGTTGGTATCTGCTCGCTCGACGCGATTGCCGCCTCGGTTGACGAAATTACCGCGAAGTCAGGGGCGTTCGTCGTCGCGACCGATGCGCGACGGGGCGAGGTTTACTGGGCCGTCTACAGCGCTACCGGCGAACGTGCATCGGGACCATTCGTCGGTCGCCAGGACGATGTTGACGAGGCAACCCGAGCCCTACCCTGGATCGGCGCGCGGGCTGGTGAGCAGCAGGTGCGCGCCGGGGTGCTTGGTGCACTCGCGAACCGGTTGCTCTCGTCAGGCGAGATGCCCGGCGCCCCCGTCCGGACACTCTCAACCCACGGCACTGACGATGGCGCCATGGCTGGTGAGCTCACCGGACAGCGACTCCTCGCCCCCTTCCCGCTGTATGTGCGGCGCCCCGATGCCATGCCGGTCGGTGGGCCATGACGTCGGTGAGTGTGCGACCGATGCGCTGGCCTGACATCGATGCCGTGCACAGACTTGAGACCGTTCTATTCGCGGTGGACCCTTGGAGCATCGAGCAGTTCTGGTCAGAACTCGCCCAGCCGACTCGAAGCTATGTCGTCGCCGTCGATGGCGACCGCATCATCGGCTATGCCGGAGCCTTCCTTCTCGCGCCGGACTCCGATGTCCAGACCATCGCGGTGTCCCCGCTCGATCAGGGTCGGGGCATCGGCGCGACCCTGCTGCGCTCGCTCATCGACGAAGCGTCGGCGGCCGGATGCCGTCAGATGCTGCTCGAGGTCCGCTCCGACAATCCCTCGGCGATCGCGATCTACCAGCGGTTCGGGTTCGAGCGCATCAGCCTGCGGCGCGACTACTACGAGCGCGGGATCGACGCCATCATCATGCGACTGCGCCCAATCGCCGGGAGCACGAGGTGAACGAGCCGCTCGTCCTCGGCATCGAGACCTCCTGCGATGAGACCGGGGTCGGCATCGTCCGAGGCTCAACCCTCCTCGCCGATGCCGTCGCATCGAGTGTCGAGGAGCACGCCCGCTTCGGCGGAGTCGTCCCCGAGGTTGCGAGTCGGGCCCACCTCGAGGCAATGCTCCCGACCATCGAGCGCGCCTGCACTGAGGCGCATATCGAACTCGCTGACCTTGACGCCATCGCGGTCACCGCGGGTCCGGGTCTGGTGGGCGCACTTCTCGTGGGCACCGCGTCGGCCAAGGCGCTCGCGCTCGCGCTCGGCAAGCCCGTGTACGCGGTCAATCACCTCGCGGGACATGTCGTGGTCGATGAACTCGAGCACGGCCCACTGCCCCCCGTCGCCGTGGGACTCCTCGTGTCAGGGGGGCACTCCTCGCTGCTCCTCGTTCACGATGACGCGGCCGACATCACCCTCCTCGGTGCGACCCTCGACGACGCCGCGGGCGAGGCATTCGACAAGGTGGCCCGACTGCTGGGACTCCCGTTCCCAGGCGGGCCATGGATTGATTCGGCTGCTCGAGAGGGTGATAGTTCGGCCATCGCCTTTCCGCGGGGCCTCACCGCCTCCCATGACATGGCTGAGCACCGCTACGACTTCTCGTTCTCCGGCCTCAAGACAGCCGTCGCCCGGTGGGTCAAGGCCCAGCAGGCGGCCGGTAACCCGCTGAGCGTCCCTGACGTCGCCGCATCATTCCAAGAGGCCGTCGTCGACGTGCTCACGCGAAAGGCGGTCGCTGCATGTCTTGAGCATGGTTCGGAGTATCTCGTCGTCGGCGGCGGGGTCGCCGCCAACAGTCGACTACGGGCGGTGGCCGCGGAGCGGTGCGCTGCCGCGGGCATCACCCTGCGAGTGCCGAGGCCGGGGCTGTGCACCGACAATGGTGCGATGATTGCGGCGCTCGGCGCCAAACTTATGCGTCAGGGCGCGGTGCCGTCGGATCTCGGATTTGCAACGCGATCCGTCCTGCCGATCTCGACCGTCGTGATCAATTGAGGGACAGTGACGTGAGTCGGAATGGTGATGTGAGATGAACTCAGCACGAACGATCGTGGTCGTCGACGGCGGCCTTTCAACGCAGTTGGAGTCGATGGGCTGCGACATTAACGGCCCGCTGTGGACCGCACGGGCGCTCCAGGAGAACCCGGCCGCCATCGAGGATGCGCATCGCGCCTTCATCAAGGCTGGCGCGGATATCGTCATCACCGGGAGCTACCAGGTCTCACGGCAGGGATTCATTGAGGCTGGCCATACTGCGGCTGAAGCAGATCGAGCCCTCGGCCTCAGCGTCGAAATCGCTCGGCGGGCAGCAGAGGGCACCGACACGATCGTTGCAGCGAGTGTCGGCCCGTACGGGGCGATTAGCCATGACGGCCGTGAGTACCGAGGTAATTACGGCCTGACGGAACGCGAGCTCGCCGACTTCCACCGTGAGCGAATCGAGTTCCTTATCGCCGCGGCGCCCGACATGCTTGCGATCGAGACGATTCCGGATGTCCGTGAGGCGGAGGCCCTCGCTGTCGCCCTTGGGGACTTCGGCGGGTTCCCAGCGTGGATCACGTTCGCGGCGATGGACGAGGGACATGTGTGCGCAGGCCAGACGATTGAAGAGGCGGTGGCGGCAGCCGAGGCGATCCCCGGTCTTGAGCGGGTGGGCATCAACTGCACGGCGCCTGCGCATGTCAACGGACTCATCGACCGCATCACGGCCGCTACCAGCCTGCCGGTCATCGTCTACCCGAATGCGGGCGGCACCTGGGATTCACTGTCGGGCCATTGGCTCGGCGTGACGCATGAGGACATCGTTCGCTGCGCGCGTGAGTGGCGCGACCACGGAGCCACTTGGATTGGTGGCTGCTGCGGAACTGAGGCTGACGGGATTCGGGCGATCAGTGAGGCGTTACGAGCAGCGTGATGCGGCGCCCCTGACTCACGGCGATCACGATGGTCGCTGTGTTCGGGCCGTCGAGAGCGAGGCGTTTGCGCAGTGCTTCAGGATCGATGCCGGTCAACCTTCCCTTGATAGTGAGGGTTCCTACCCCGCGTTCGCGTAGTGCCCGGCGAAGGGACTTTGGGTCGCTCGGCAGCGCCTCCTTGACCGCGAAACTGCGAAGGAATGGCGACGTCACGGGATGATCGCTGCTGAGCCAAGGGGATCCTCGGTCGAGGTGCCAGGCGCCGAACACCGCGGCGATGTCGTCAATGAGCCCGGCCTTGACGATCGAGGGATCAGGTTCGTGGAGCCACGCGCCGACGACTTCCACGTTCGTGCCGCCCGGGGTGCCGGTGCACTCGAACTCGGCGACGTCGCTTTCAGCGTTCACGATCCGCACGGCGCGCCTCGGAGCGTCGAATACCGGCCAGGACCACAAACACGCCTCGGTCGAATTGCCGGCCATGCTCGTCCACTCACCATGCCATCCGGGAGGGACGTTCCCGGGGGGAAAGCTCGGGGTGGTTTTGACACAGACCTGGTGGTGACGGGCGAGGGAGACGACGAATGACCACGGGGGCGACCATCGCTCGGGATCGCGCTCGGGCTGGGCGCGCGAGCCGTCGGATGTTCGGCGCCCGGAGGGATCTCGCCTAGCTGGGTCGATGAAGATGACGTCACCGGGGCCGAGACCGTGTGTCGCTTCGGCGAGGATGCTGGCATCTGTCGCATCACCGAGGACGAGTCTGGCCGTCGGAACATTGGCGGCGAGCAGGCAGGCGGTCTGGGGGGACCGCTCGACGACCGTCACGTCGAGCCCGGCGGACACGAATGCGCTCGAGTCAAAGCCTAACCCGGCAGTGAGGTCGACTAGCCGGGCAGCGCCTGAGGCTGCGATGATCTGCGCGCGGCGGCGTGCAATGACCGGGCGGGTGGCTTGCTCGAGGCCGTCGCGAGTGAGGAACCGTGCTCCTTCTATGCCGTACCTAGCTGAAGCGAGGGTCCTCAGGCTGGCCTGAGTCAGGGCAGCGGCACATTGGTCGGAAGAGAGATCGGGGAACGCGCGGCGCAGGACGGCAGCGGTGGCGAGAGTGCCTGGTGCGCCTAGTGCGGGCGAGCTCAGGTCCTGGGCTCGCTCGATCACCGGCACCGCCAATGGCCCGGTGAGCCATCGGAGGATGCCGAGTTCAGTCACCCTCGCATTGTCTCGCGTGGGCCGGCTGGCCCGTCCGCAGTGACGTCCTGCTGGCACTCAACTTGACGGAGTGCTAACCGCTGCGTACATTTTGTTCTGGCACTCCCCACCGGGGACTGCTAACTGACGAAGCCCTCGGCTGTGCGATCGCAGGGGGCGCAGACTCACTCGAAAGGACGACACACGTGTCGGTCACCATCAAGCCACTCGAAGACCGCATTCTGGTTCAGACCCTCGAAGCCGAGCAGACCACTGCTTCGGGCCTGGTCATCCCGGACACCGCCAAGGAGAAGCCCCAGGAGGGCAAGGTTCTGGCCGTTGGCCCGGGCCGCTTCGACGAGGACGGCGAGAAGCGCATTCCTCTCGACATCAAGGTCGGTGACATCGTCATCTACAGCAAGTACGGCGGCACCGAGGTGAAGTACGACGGCGAGGAGTACCTTCTGCTCTCCGCTCGCGACGTTCTCGCAATCGTCGAGAAGTAGTACACCGTTCCAACTCGTTGACTGGCCCGTCGTGAGAGCCGCACACCTCGGTGGGCGGCCACGACGGGCCATTCATGTCCTGAACCCCGGTCACGGGCGAGTCTTCGTGCCGGCGGCCCTCGAACGATTCACGAACCTGTTGGGAGAACGAACTCATGTCCAAGATCCTGGAATTCGATGAGGACGCACGACACAGCCTCGAGCGCGGTGTCAATGCCCTCGCAGACGCTGTCAAAGTGACCCTGGGCCCTAAGGGCCGCAACGTGGTCATCAACAAGAAGTGGGGCGCGCCAACCATCACGAATGATGGTGTGACGATCGCCCGTGAGATTGAGCTCGAGGATCCTTACGAGAATCTTGGGGCCCAACTCGCCAAGGAGGTAGCCACCAAGACGAACGATGTCGCAGGCGACGGCACCACGACCGCCACCGTTCTGGCTCAGGCCATGGTTCGCGAAGGACTCAAGCAGGTTGCGGCGGGCGCGTCACCAATGGACATTAAGCGCGGCATCGACAAGGCCGTGACTGCCATGATCGATGAACTGCACCGCGTGGCACGTCCGGTTGCGGGCAAGGAGGAGATCGCCCAGGTGGCGACCATTTCCTCGCAGGATTCCGAGATCGGGTCACTCATCGCGGATGCCTTCGACAAGGTGGGCAAGGACGGTGTCATCTCCGTCGAGGAGTCGAGCACCACGGCGATGGAACTCGAGTTCACCGAGGGCATGCAGTTCGACAAGGGCTTCATCTCCCCGTATTTCGTGACCGATCAGGAGCGCATGGAGGCCGTCCTCGAGGATGGTCGAGTCCTGCTGGTGCAGGGCAAGATCAGTTCCGTTCAGGAGTTGCTACCGCTGCTCGAGAAGGTTGTGCAGGCGAGCAAGCCGCTCCTCATCATTGCTGAAGATGTTGACGGTGAGGCGCTTTCCACGCTCGTCGTAAACCGCATTCGTGGCACGTTCTCGTCTGTCGCGGTCAAGGCCCCGGCATTCGGCGATCGTCGAAAGGCCGTGCTCGAGGACATCGCTGTTCTCACGGGAGCGCAGGTTGTTTCGGCCGAGGTCGGCCTCAAACTCGATCAGGTTGGCCTCGAGGTGCTCGGCTCAGCCCGCCGCATCGTTGTGACGAAGGACAACACGACCATCGTTGACGGCGGTGGCGAGCACTCCGCGGTCACCGATCGCGTGGCTCAGATCAAGAACGAGATCGAGCGCACTGACTCCGACTGGGATAAGGAGAAGCTCCAGGAGCGTCTCGCCAAGCTCAGCGGCGGCGTTGTCGTCATCAAGGTCGGTGCTCACACCGAGGTTGAGCTCAAGGAGAAGAAGCACCGCATCGAGGATGCCGTCTCTGCGACTCGCGCGGCAATCGAAGAGGGCATCGTCGCCGGTGGCGGCGCGGCCCTCGTCCAGGCCGCTGCTGTGCTGACCTCCGATCTCGGACTCACCGGAGATCAGGCAACGGGCGTCGGCATCGTGCGACGCTCGGCGGTTGAGCCGCTGCGCTGGATCGCTGAGAATGCTGGCGAGCGCGGCTACGTTGTCGTGTCGAAGGTTGCTGAGCTTCCCCTCGGCCACGGCCTGAACGCGGCCACGGGTGAGTACGTCGACATGATTGCGGCCGGTGTCATCGACCCGGTCAAGGTCACGCGGTCAGCGCTGCAGAATGCGGCGTCAATCGCGGCGATGCTCCTCACTACAGAGGTCCTCATCGTTGAGAAGAAGGAAGAGGAGCCGGCTGCCGGTGGCAACGGCCACGGGCACGGTCACTCGCACTAGCCACAACTAAAGACCGCGCCGGGAGCATGCTCCCGGCGCGGTCTTTTCCTTTGGTACACCAGCGCCCACCACACACCAACTCCCACCTCGCGGCACCCCACCCGACCCCGCCCCGGTCATTTCATCCAGAATCCGGCTCGACTGACCAACTTTTGGGCGAAATGTCCGAATTTTTGGTCATGTCATCCCACGACGCATGGCAGGAAGCGAGCACGCTGTTCGAACCGGACTGAAGGAATAGGCGTGCGCCGAGAAGATGCCCGCGAGGTCCGAGCGCAGACGTCCGCCCCTCATCAGAACGTGCCGTCTACATGTTCATTGGCACGCGAACACCCGAAAGATTTGAGCGGGCACATGCCTCGAAGTTGTTACATCGATGTGCGCTGATCTCAGGCGCGAACTTACCTGTGAGACCCGGATCAAATGACCAATAACGTAGCCAAATGACCAACTCAACGGTCATTTGAACCGGATTCTGGATCAAATGGCGGGCGGGCGGGCTGTTGGGGTTAGCTTGCTCGGATGATGAGCGTTGTTGACGCCACTGCCAAGGCGTTGGCCTCGCGCGCCGCGGTTTGCTTGCGCCGGTAGATCGCCTCGCGATCCTCCTCTGACATGCCGCCCCAGACGCCGTACGGTTCTCTGGCGGCGAGTGCATGGGTTGCGCACTCGTCTAGAACTGGGCAGCGGTGGCAGATGCGCTTCGCCTGCTTTGCCCGCTCCTCGCGTGCTGTTCCACGTTCGCCCTCCGGATGGAAGAAGGCATTCGGGTCCTCACCGCGGCAGGCACCCTGCAATTGCCAGTCCCAGAAGTCCGCGTTAGGGCCGGGAAGGCGGGAGACGTCGGCCATGGGGGACCTCCTGAGAAGTTGTGCAGCACGTTCTCGATGAACGACTAGTCCGATGATACAAAACGTTTCATAGGTTGGTCAAGAAGGGGCGCGGAGAAGAATTTGCTTCACGGGCGGTTCGATGAGATGCGAGTCGGGACCGTGGCACTCACAATGTGCAGGTGCGTTCCGCTCGCGTCGCCCCAGGCCTCACGGTGTCGGCCGTGGCACGCCGTTTAGGGGTTGCGCCAGCCACGTTACGAACGTGGGACCGCCGGTATGGGCTCGGCCCGTCCGCCCATGAGGCTGGGACTCATCGTCGGTACTCGGCGCAGGACATGATCCGACTCGAGCACATGCGCAGGCTCGTCATCGCAGGAGTGCCCCCTGTCGACGCGGCCCGGGACGCGCTCAACGCGGAGGTCCTCCCGTTGGAGGACGACGCATCCGAACCAAAGACGGTGCACATTGCCTCGGTTACCGAACTCATCCGACGCCCCGCTGCCGCAAAGGTCATGACGGTTCCTGAGAGCACCGGCAGGCCGGGTGGGGGGCACGTCATTGCGCTGCCAGGCGCGTCGGCGACGTCGCGCGGGCTGGCCCGAGCCGCACTGGCACTCGATGGCCCGACCTGCTCGGGGATCATCGATGCATCCATTGAGTTAGAAGGAGTCATTTCGACGTGGAACGACCTGCTCGTTCCGGTACTCGCCGGAGTGGGCGAGCGTTGGAGCTCGACGGGAAAGGGCATCGAGATTGAGCACACGCTTACCGGCGCCGTGATCTCATCGCTTTCAGAGGTGATGCACCGGCTCAAGACCCCCCTCAATGCGCGCGCGGTGATCCTTGCTGCCGCCGACCGTGAGCAGCATTCCTTGCCGCTGTGGGCCGTGGCGGCGGGGCTTGCGGAGCGCCAGATCTCCGTCCGTCTTCTCAACGAGCCAATGCCAGCTAGCTCCCTAGTCAAGGCGGTGCAGCGCATCGGTCCGGCGGCGGTGTTCGTGTGGTCGCAGACCAGTCTTACCGGCGATCCGAATGAGGTCGCGACCTTGCCCCACTTCCGCCCCGCTCCGCGTGTACTCGTTGGCGGCCCCGGGTGGTGCGGTGACCTGCCTCGCGGGGTGGATCGCGTCACGAGCCTGAGTGATGCGGTCGCGCGAATCGCACGCGCCGCCGGCGAGTAGCCTTAGCCGACCCAGCAGCACAAGACATCGGAGCCCGCGTTGGCCATCGGCAGGCAAGACGACCCCCTCGCCAACGATGACGGTGCCACCGCCGGCGGTTATGGACCCTCGAAGTTTGGGTATCTAGGACTCACCTATGACGATGTGCTCCTGCTTCCAGCGGAGTCCGATGTCGTCCCGAGTGAGGTTGACACCACCTCACGGGTGACCCGCAATATCACCGTGCGCATGCCCCTCGTTTCCAGCGCCATGGACACCGTGACCGAGGCGAGAATGGCTATTGCTATGGCTCGCCAGGGCGGGGTTGGGGTGCTCCATCGCAATCTGCCGATCGACGAGCAGGCGGCGCAGGTTGACCTCGTCAAGCGCTCCGAGGCCGGTATGGTCACAAACCCGGTGACATGTCTGCCGACCGACACCCTCGAGCACGTCGACCGACTCTGTGGTCGCTACCGAATCTCAGGAGTTCCGGTGGTCGATACCGACGGGATCCTCGTTGGCATTGTCACGAATCGCGACATGCGCTTCGAGGACGACATGGGCAAGCCCGCGTCAGCTGTCATGACCCGTATGCCCCTTGTCACGGCCCGGGTGGGGATCGACCCGAACGATGCCCTGGCACTCCTCGCGACCCGAAAGGTCGAAAAGCTCCCGCTTATCGACGCGGAAGGCCGCCTCCGCGGGCTCTTCACAGTGAAGGATTTCGTCAAGGCTGATAAGTACCCGCACGCCACGAAGGATTTCAGCGGCCGCCTTGTCGTTGGCGCTGCCGTTGGAGTTGGCGAGGATGCCCGCAAGCGTGCGCATGCACTCGCTGACGCGGGAGTCGACTTTCTCATCGTCGACACCGCGCACGGACACTCCCGGGCCGTCATCGACATGGTGCGGTTGCTCAAGCTCGAGACCTCGATCGACATCGTCGGAGGAAACGTCGCGACGAGGGCGGGTGCACAGGCACTCGTCGATGCGGGGGCCGATGGCATCAAGGTGGGCGTTGGTCCGGGCTCCATCTGCACGACCCGTGTCGTCGCCGGCGTCGGAGTCCCGCAGATTTCGGCGATCTACGAGGCCTCGCTCGCGGCAGGACCAGCAGGAGTACCGGTCATTGGAGACGGGGGCCTTCAATACTCGGGTGACATCGCGAAGGCCATCGTGGCCGGCGCCGATACCGTCATGCTCGGGTCGCTTCTCGCCGGAACCGAGGAGGCACCGGGTGATGTCGTGTTCGTTGGAGGCAAGCAATTCAAGTCCTACCGCGGCATGGGCTCGCTCGGCGCGATGCAATCCCGTGGCGAGGCCCGCTCCTATAGCAAGGACCGCTACTTTCAGGACGATGTCCTGAGCGACGACAAACTGGTCCCCGAGGGCATCGAGGGAGTGGTCGCCTACCGAGGGCCCCTCAGCAATGTCGCACATCAACTCGTTGGTGGCCTGCGGGCGTCCATGGGCTACTCAGGAGCAGCGACCATCGCGGAGCTGCACGAGAAGGGCTCCTTCGTTCGCATCACCGCGGCTGGCCTTCGCGAAAGCCACCCGCACGACGTCCAGATGGTCATCGAGGCCCCCAACTACTCAAGTCGATAGGAACCCGATGACCGATATCCAGATCGGCGGCCAGAAGCGAGCCCGCCGTGCCTACTCATTCGACGAGGTTGCGATTGCCCCGAGCCGTCGAACCAGGGATCCCCAAGAGGTGTCGACCGCTTGGACCATCGACGCGTACCACTTCGATCTCCCGTTCATCGCGGCTCCGATGGACTCCGTCGTGTCGCCGGCGAGCGTTTGCGCCCTCGGTGCACTGGGCATGCCGGCCGCACTCAACCTTGAGGGAGTCTGGGGCCGGTACGAGGATCCGGAGCCTCTCCTACGGGAGATCGCTGGCCTCGACGGTGCTCGGGTCACCTCCCGCATGCAGGAGATCTACTCGACGCAGCCAGTCGATCTCGACCTCGTCGCACAGCGCATCGCAGACCTCAAGGCCTCCGGCGTTACGGTCGTGGCAGCGGTGAGTCCGCAGGGCACCACGTCCCTCGCACCAGCCGCCGCTGCTGCTGGCGCCGACATGATCGTCATCCGGGGCACCACAGTCTCGGCTGAGCATGTGAGCGGCGATGGAGTCCCGCTCAACCTCAAGGAGTTCATCCATCAGCTCGATGCTCCTGTCATCGTCGGAGGCTGCGCGACATACCAAGCTGCCCTCCATCTCATGCGAACCGGTGCGGCTGGCGTGCTCGTCGGCTTCGGCGGCGGCTCAGCACACACGACCGCCGATGTCCTCGGGGTCAGGGTGCCGATGGCGAGCGCCGTCAGCGATGTCGCGGCCGCCCGACGCGACTACCTCGATGAGTCTGGTGGCCGCTATGTCCACGTCATCGCCGATGGTGCGATGGGGCGCAGCGGCGACATCGTGAAGGCCTTTGCATGCGGAGCCGACGCCGCGATGCTCGGTTCTGTGCTCGCCCGGGCAACCGATGCCCCAGGGGCCGGGGCCCACTGGGGAGCGGAGGCATGGCATCCACACCTGCCCCGCGGTCAGCGCAACCTGCTGCCGCAGGTCGGTGCCTTTGCTCAGGTGCTCCACGGTCCTTCTGACAACGCGGAGGGCACCCTCAATATCGTGGGGGCGCTGCGCAAGGCCATGGCAACGACCGGCTACAGCGACGTCAAGGAGTTCCAGCGAGTCGAGATGGTGGTCACTGCGTGACTGATGCGGCCACTTCGATCAACCCCGCAGTTATTCAGCGACTGCTCGGGCGAGCGACCCTTGGGGCGGATCCATCGACCCGAGTCGTCCTCGCTCCGTTCACCGGGGAGCCTCTCTACTCACTCCCTCTGTCAGGTGCGCCCGAGGTACAGCACGCCGCTGAAAGGGCGCGCACGGCACAGGTGGAATGGTCCGCGCGGTCAGTGCGCGAGCGGTGTGGCATCGTCCTCGCCTTCCATGATCTCGTCCGGAGGCGCCGCGACACTGCGCTCGACATCGTGCAACTCGAGACGGGCAAGGCACGTCGCGATGCGCTGGAGGAACTCCTTGACGTCCTCGTCACCGCGCGGCACTACGCGCGTGATGCCCGCAGGCTCCTGCGTCCGACTCGTCACCGTGGCGTCTTCCCGCTCATGGTCGGGGTGCAGGAACTGCACCATCCGCGCGGCCTGGTCGGAGTGCTCGCGCCCTGGAATTACCCGCTCACCCTGGCGGTGAGCGACGGCATCCCGGCGCTGCTCGCCGGCAATGCGGTGATCCTCAAGCCCGACGTCCAGACCACCCTCACCGCGCTGTGGGCTGTCGATCTCCTCATCGAGGCGGGTGTACCGGCGGATCTCATCCCGGTGGTGACCGGAGAGGGACCCGTCGTCGGACCCCTTGTCATCGAGGAGGTCGACTACGTCATGTTCACGGGGTCGACGCGAGTCGGACGTGAGGTGGCCCGCCGCTGCGGGGAGCGACTGATCGGTCACTCGATGGAGCTGGGTGGCAAAAATGCCATGATCGTACGAGCTGACGCCGATATCGAGCGGGCATCAGAGATCGCAGTACGTGCCTGCTTCTCCAATTCGGGGCAGCTGTGCATCTCGATGGAACGCATCTACGTGCACGAGCACGTCTACGAGGATTTTGTGTCGGCATTCGTCCGGCGTATCGATGCAATGACGATGAAGGCGGGAGTCGGCTGGGGAGCGGATATGGGCTCACTCATCTCGGCGACTCAGGTCGAGCGCGTTCTCGGGCACATTTTCGACGCGACGACCCGTGGCGCGCGACTGCTTGCCGGTGGCCGTCATCGACCGGACATCGGCCCTTACTACGTCGAGCCAACAGTCCTAGAGAACGTGACGACTGACATGGCCCTCTGCCATGAGGAGACCTTCGGCCCGGTCGTCGCGCTTTACAAGGTGGCATCCGACGAGGAGGCAATCACGGCGGCGAATGCCTCCTCATACGGGCTCAATGCATCGGTGGTGACCCGTGATCATCGGCAGGGTCGTCGGATCGCCGCACGGCTTCACGCAGGCACGGTCAACGTGAATGAGGGGCACGCGGCAGCGTGGGGGAGTACTCGCGCACCGATGGGAGGGATGGGGGATTCCGGCATGGGCAGAAGGCATGGCGAAGAGGGACTCCTGAAGTACACGGAGCCGCAGACGGTCGCCCATCAGCGGTTCCTTGGATTCGGTGCCCCAAACGGGTGGTCAGATGAGCGCTGGGGCGAGACACTTGTCTTGGCCGTAGGGGCCTTGAAACGGCTCGGCCTGAAGTAGGCCGGCAAACCGCGGGAGGAAGCATGTCGGACGTTGACGTCGCGATCATCGGATCTGGCTTCGGCGGGTCTGTGTCCGCCCTGCGGCTCACTGAAAAGGGCTACCGAGTGTCGGTATTCGAGGCCGGCCGCCGTTTCGCTGATGCAGACCTGCCGAAGACCTCATGGCGCCTGCGCTCATTCCTGTGGGCGCCGCGGCTCGGTTTCACCGGCATTCAGCGCATCCACATTCTCAAGGACGTCGTCGTCCTCGCCGGGGCCGGTGTCGGTGGCGGTTCACTGAACTACGCGAACACCCTTTACGTCCCGCCCAAGCCATTCTTCGACGATGTGCAATGGCGCGACATCACAGACTGGGCCCAGGAGTTAGCACCGCACTACGACCAGGCCTCGCGCATGCTCGGTGTCACTGACAACCCGCTGATGACTCGAAGCGACCTCATCATGAAGGCGATTGCCGACGACATGGGCGTCGGGCATACGTTCCGGCTTACGCCGGTGGCGGTCTACTTCGGAGACGGGCCCGGCGTGACACGGGAGGATCCGTTCTTCGGTGGCGCTGGACCATCTCGCACCGGGTGCACCCACTGTGGCTCCTGCATGACCGGATGCCGGATCGGGGCAAAGAACACGCTGCCGAAGAACTACCTCGGCCTCGCCGAGGGTGCAGGTGCCACCGTCCGCCCACTCACGACCGTTGTCGCGATTGACGAGCAGCCGGGTGGAGGATTCGTCATCACGACTGAGCGCACGGGTGCCTGGATCCGGCGCCGCCGCCGTACCTTCACCGCAGATCACGTCATCATGGCAGCCGGCACGTACAACACCCAGCGGCTCCTCCACCGCATGAAGGACGATGGCCGGTTGCCGAACCTTTCACCGGCTCTTGGCCGACTCTCGCGCACGAATAGTGAGTCGATCCTCGGTGCAGTGGCTCGCTCCGCGGACAGCGACTACACCCAGGGTGTCGCGATCACTTCGAGTTTCTTCCCCGACGAGAGCACTCACGTCGAGGCAGTGCGGTACGGCAAGGGCTCGAACTCGATGGGCCTGCTGCAATCGGTGCTCACCGTTCCGCAGGAGGGCAGGGCCCGCTGGCGGGTGTGGACGCGCGAGATGGTCCGGCAGCGTCGTCAGGCGGTTGCCCTCCTCAACGTGCATCGCTGGAGTGAGCGAGCGGTTATCTCACTCGTCATGCAGGCGGTCGATAACTCGCTCACGCTCACCGGTGGACGATCCCGACTCGGACGATGGAAGCTCACGACGCGTAAGGACGAGTCGCGCCCGGCCCCGACCTATATTCCGGCAGCGGCCGACGTCGTTCACCGAATCGCAGAGAAGATCGACGGCGTGCCAGGGAGCAATGTGTTCGAAAGTTTCGACGCGGCCATGACCGCTCACTTCGTCGGGGGCTGTGTGATCGCGGCTGACCCAGAGCACGGTGTGATCGACCCGTATCACCGGGCATTTGGGCATCCGGGGCTGCACGTTGTCGACGGGTCTGCCATCACGGCGAATCTCGGAGTCAATCCGTCCCTCACGATTACGGCGCAGGCCGAGCGTGCGATGTCGATGTGGCCGAACAAGGGGGAGGTCGACCAGCGGCCAGCACTCGGTGAGCAGTACCGGCGGGTGGAGGCGACGGCCCCAAGGAATCCGGTCGTGCCCGATGAAGCAGTTGGAGCCCTGCGCATTGTTGTCCACGGCATCTGATCCGCTGGTGACGCGTAGGTCATCACGACTCCCGTTCGGCTGCCCTGCGGCCCGCGGGTAGTCTGCCTTCCGATGTCCAATGAGCAGCCGGCAACGGCTCGGAAGCCCCAGCACGAGGCGCCGCCCACGTACTTGGGCCGGGCCATTGCCACCACGGCTTTCTGCTTCCTGCCGTTCGGGCTCGTCGCGGTGTACCTCGGGTGGCGATCCGCGAAGGCGACAGGCAACGGGGACCGCGTTCGCGCGGAGCGATCCTCGAAGGCGGCTAGGCGCTGGCTCATCGCGTCAGTGGTGTTTGGAGTGCTCATCGATCTCGTGATCGTGGCTTCGCTCGGACTGCTCGGAGCCTTCCCTTCTGCTGGCTCTCAATAGGATCTCGGACGTGGCAGATGCGCAGCAGGTGGTCCTCGTCATTGATTTCGGGGCCCAGTACGCGCAGCTCATCGCCCGCCGGGTGCGTGAGGCGCGGGTCTACTCCGAAATCGTCCCGCACACCATCACCGCGGCCGAGGTCTCGGCCAAGTTTCCTGCCGCCATCGTGCTCTCCGGCGGTCCGTCGAGTGTGTACGAGGAGGGTGCGCCCTCCCTCGACCAGGCGATCCTCGAGCTCGGCATTCCCATATTCGGCATCTGCTATGGATTTCAGGCCATGGCGAAGGCCCTCGGTGGCACCGTCATCAAGACGGGCCTAGGCGAGTTCGGCGGCACTGAACTCACGGTTGCCGAGCCGGGTGCGCTCTTTTCCGGCCTGCCCGCCACTGCGAACGTGTGGATGTCTCACGGCGACTGCGTGTCGGTGGCGCCCGACGGCTTCATCATCTCGGCCACATCGGCCGGTGCGCCCGTGGCAGCCTTCGAGAATGCCGAGCGCCGCATGGCAGGCGTGCAGTTTCACCCTGAGGTCAGGCACAGTGCGCATGGGCAAGAAGTCTTGGTGCACTTCCTCTACGACATCGCGGGGCTCGCGCCGAACTGGACCATGACCAATGTGATCGACGAGCAGGTCGCTCGAATCAAGGAGCAGGTCGGCGGTGGGCTGGTGATCTGCGGTCTCTCTGGCGGCGTTGACTCGGCTGTCGCCGCGGCGCTCGTGCAGCGTGCGGTCGGCGATCAGCTCACCTGCGTGTTCGTCGACCACGGCCTGCTGCGCAAGGGCGAGGCTGAGCAGGTTGAACGCGACTTCGTCGCAGCCACCGGCGTGAAGCTTGTCGTCGTCGATGCGCAGGAGCGATTTCTCACTGCCCTCGCCAGTGTTAGTGATCCCGAGACCAAGCGCAAGATCATCGGACGTGAGTTCATCCGCGTGTTCGAGGACGCCACGGCACAGGTGATCGCCGCTGCCGGCGCTCAGGGTCAGACCGTAGATTTCCTGGTACAGGGCACCCTTTACCCGGATGTCGTAGAGTCTGGCGGCGGATCAGGCACTGCGAATATCAAGAGTCACCACAATGTCGGCGGTCTGCCGGAGGACATGAAGTTCGCCCTCGTCGAGCCGCTGCGCGCTTTGTTCAAGGATGAAGTTCGGCAGGTGGGCCTTGATCTCGGCCTGCCCGAGGAGATCGTCTGGCGCCAGCCCTTCCCGGGCCCGGGCCTGGCCATTCGCATCGTGGGCGCGATCGACGCGGAACGTCTAGCGATCTTGCGTGAGGCAGACGCCATCGCGCGCGAGGAGCTCACGGCTGCCGGTCTCGACCGCGAGGTGTGGCAGTTCCCGGTCGTACTCCTCGCCGATGTCCGGTCGGTTGGCGTGCAGGGCGATGGCCGCACGTACGGTCACCCGGTCGTGCTCCGCCCGGTCTCGAGTGAGGATGCCATGACCGCGGACTGGTCACGGTTGCCCTATGACCTGCTCGCGCGTATCTCGACACGCATCACCAACGAGGTCCGCGAGGTCAATCGCGTTACGTTGGACATCACATCAAAGCCTCCGGGCACAATCGAGTGGGAGTAACGCCATGCAGTCCCTCTACAACGTGATTCTGGTGCTGCACTTCGTCGGACTTGCCAGCCTCCTCGGCGGGTTCATCGTGCAGATGAAGTCGGCCGACAAGGGCGTGAATCCGGCCATGTGGCATGGCGCGCTCACCCAACTTGTGACCGGCGTACTCATGGTCGGGATCGCGGAGTCGGGCTCGCTGGAGGGCGACCCGCTGGACATGACGAAGGTCTCGGTCAAGTTGCTTATCGTGCTCGTCATCACCGTGCTCGCCTTCGTGGGACGCAAGAAGCAGCCGCCGCAGGTTCCGCTCTGGGGCATCATTGGCGCGCTCACCCTCGTGAACGTCATCGTCTCTGTCTTCTGGTAGGTCGCTGTCCTCTGGTAGCTTGCCCGCGCATTTCCGTCAGGCGGTGTTGACGACCATGAATGCCTCGGCGAGGCGCCCGTCGGGCATGCCTGCTTCAGCTGCCTGCATCGTCATCCACCCGCGGACTCGATCGGCGAGGTCGTCCATGTGGGCGGTCTGGCTGATGTGGGCCCTGAGGGCCTCGATCTTGCGGTCGAAGTGCTCAGTGGCATCGACGTAGTGGTTGGGGGTGGGCGTGCCGAACACCCACACCTCGGGAACGGCCCAGTCGGCTAGGCCCTCGTCCTGGAACAGCACCGTGTGCGCAAATGGGTTCCGTGCATCGGGGTAGACGGCGCAGATCGCGGCCTCGCCTGCCGCGAGGTGATCAGGGTGCGAACCATAGATGCGGTCCCAGTTGCGGTCAGGGGACTGGATGAGCATCCGCTGCGGGCGTACCTGTCGGATGACTCGACTGATGTCACGGCGCAGTTCATGGGTGACGGTGAGTTCACCATCGATGTAGCCAAGGAAGCGGACGTCGCGGACGCCGAGGATCTCACCGGCTGCCCGCTGCTCTGAACGCCTGATGGCGGGGATATCGGAGCGGGGGACCTCGTGGTCAGATCCGCCAGCATCGCCATCGGTGATGATGCAGTAGGTGACGGTGATACCGGCTGTGGTCGCTGCGGCGACGGTTCCGCCAGCGCCGAAGTCGACGTCATCGGGGTGGGCCGTCACGACGAGAATTCGTTCGATGTCGGTGTCGTCAAGCATGTGTTTCCTCACAAGCCCGCGAGAATTCCGGGCGGTTCGCGGGACGGAAGGGTGAATTAGGCAAGGAAACCTGGGTCTCATCGCGCCACAGTAGAAACTTTCGCCACTTCCGTGACACCATAACTAGGTGCTTCCCCGCCGATTAGGGCATTCTGCCCTGCGCCGCCTCCTGCCCGGCACCCCGGGTCAGGTCGTTGCGGGGCTCGGGCGGGGACCACTTGGCCGGGGGCTGAAGCGCGGTCCGGTTATCGCCGTCGTCTCTCTCGTCGGAGCAGCGCTTCTGGTCCCCTTGGCCAACGCCGCGGACGCACCATCCGGATGGCAGTCTTCGAATTGGACAGGGGTCGCCGCCGGACCCCCCGTACCCGGCACCGGGCTTCCGGCCGCTGTCGTTCCGGTGGGGACCACCCCGCTGCCTGTCGAGTACGACGTCGATCCAACGTACGAGGGGCAGTCGCAGTGTGATCCGTCAGTCAAGCCGGGTGCCCAAAAACTCGCTGACCTCATCAAGGCCACGTATGGGTCTGAGCAGACCGTGTGGATCCCACGAGGGTGTGAGGTCGGTGGGCAAAGTGAGCACAAGGAGGGCCGAGCCCTCGACTGGATGACCGATGTGCGAAAGGCGCAGGAGCGTGCAAATGCGGAGGCCTTCCTCACCTGGCTTCTCGGCCCTGACGCCGCGGGGCGGCCCTACGGCAATGCGGTTCGCCTCGGGGTGATGTACGTGGGCTGGAATGACCGGATCTGGCGCGGCTACGAAATTGACCGGGGATGGACGGAGCTCAAGGGTTGCTTCTCGAAGCCGGAGAAGTCATCCGACACGACCTGCCATCGAAATCACATCCACATATCGCTGACATGGGATGGCGCCACCGGGACCAACTCCTTCTGGGACGGCTCAGCGGCGACCGGGCTCTATTGCCCTCGCAAGAGTACGGGTGCGACGACACCGGATGAGGCGGTCAAGGGCGACATGATCGCGATTGAGCCGGTTCGCGTGCTCAGTACCGCCGACGGTGTCGGGATCGAGCAGCGTTGCAGACTGCAGCAGGACCGATGGTCGGGGGACAGTCACCGAATCTTCGCGCGTGTGGTCGGTCAAGGAGCCGTTCCAGCCACAGGAGTATCCGGCGTCAGGATCCGCCTTACCGCCGTCCAGTCCAACGCACCGTCGACCGTACGGGTGTGGTCACCCGGCCAGGTGAAGAGCCAGCCTGCGGTGAAGGTCGCCATGAGCACCGACGCGGCGGCCGAGGTTGTCGTGCCGGTTGCGTCCGACGGGACGATTGCGCTGGCGACCTCGGCGGGGGCAACCGATCTCGTGGTCGATGTGCTCGGCTACTACCTGAGCGGGGCCAGTGGCCCGGCTGTGCAACCGGTAGCGCCGCCCGGGGGAACCCCGGCGCCGCCACTGGCACCCGAGCCCACCGACTTCTTCCCGCTGGGGTCTGTCGTCGGCTACGAGTCGGCCACCGATGGCCCCCTAAAGCCGGGGGAGGAGCGCAACGTCACGTTGGCGGGCGTTCCGGCGGAAGCGCGATCTGCCCTCATCTTCGTGACGAGCAAGGATGCGACTCGCAAGGGCTCCGTCCGCATCGGCCGAATTGACGACAAGAATGCAGCCGCCCGCTTCGCTTTCCCAAAGGCGAAGATGCACAAGGAGATCATGCTGGTGCCCGTTTCAGGCGGCCAGGTGCGGCTGACTGCGTCAAAGCGGCCGGCGGTGAGCCTGCGCGTGGAAGTACTCGGCTACGGCACCGCTGAAACGATGAGAACTGCCACCGGCATCACGCCCCGCCCGATGTTCTCGTCCACCTTCGCCGCGGGCGAGACGAAGATGTTCAGTGCCGCCGGCCAGTTCGGCCTGCCGAAGAAGAAGCGGTTGAAGGCGGTGCTGCTCCGAGTGCAGACTCGCAAGGGCGCGCAGGACGGCACGGTCTCGGTGTTCGCCTCCGATGGGGTCTCGCCTGGCACTCGCTCGGCCCCTGTGGTCGCGAATACCCGGTACGCCGCGGTCGTGCTTGCGCCCGTCGGTGCTGACGGGCGAATCGCGGTGACATCGTCGGTGTCGGCGAAGGTGAGGGTGTCCGTCGTCGGCTATGTGACGTAGCAGGATGCTGTATTGGCCGCCTCTTCAAATTCTTAGACCCGCATGGACGGGAGCCCTCATTGACATGACCGGAGTGTTGTCGGTACACGAGGGAAGGATGCGTCATGACGACAGCGACCGCTCGGCTGGAATTCCGGGTCAGCCCGCAGCAAAAGTCGGAAATCGAACGTGCCGCAGAACTGTCGGGGGAGTCGGTGTCGATGTTCGCACGTACTGCCGCCGAGGAGAAGGCTGATCGCCTCCTTCGCGAGTATGAGGCAACGACGGTTTTCCCCGCCGAGTTTTTCGACGAACTCATTGCTGCGTTTGACGCTCCGGCGCAGGCGAATCCCGGACTTCACAATGCGGCAAGGCGATTGCGCGCAACTGTGACACGTGACTGAGCAATTCCGCTCCGAGCGCTTCGATGCCGAGTACCACGATCCATTCACGTTCGATTGCGGCGAGGAGGTGCTCGATCGCTGGCTGCGCGAGCAGGCGGTCCCGGCAACCAAGCGAGGGACCGCTCGAACCTGGGTGTGGACCGACGAGGCCGGAGCGGTCGTGGCCTTCTACGCGCTCGCCGCTCACAAGATTGTGCGTGATCAGGTCCCGGACGGCATCGGACGCGGTGGACCGGCGGAGATCCCGGCCGTGCTGCTTGCACGGCTCGCCCTTGCTCAGCACTTGCGTGGACAGGGTCTGGGACCTGTCCTCGTCTCTGATGCACTTGAGCGGGTCGTCGAAGCGTCACAGATCGTTGGGGCGCGACTTGTTGTCGTGGACGCGATCGCTGAACCTGTCGCAAGACTGTACGAGACCCTCGGGTTCCGCCAACTTCCCGGTCGCATGATGCTCGTTCAGCGAATCAGCGACGTTCAGGCATCGGTCGACTTGTCGTGAACCGCTGCGGCGGAGGTGTGATGTTCATCGGGGGAACGTCGACGAATCCGCGTTGTGGGTGCCTCCTCCTACGATGGTCGTGTGACCGTCGCCTCCGATCGTGAGACCCGGCTCGTAGAGGACCTCAACGAGTCCCAGCGTGCCGCCGTCGAGCACCGGGGTGGGCCGCTCCTCATCGTCGCGGGTGCTGGGTCCGGCAAGACCCGCGTCCTCACCCGCCGGATCGCCCACCTCCTTGCGAGCGGTGCCGCGCAGCCGGGTGAGATCCTTGCCATCACCTTCACGAACAAGGCCGCAGGCGAGATGAAGGAGCGGGTAGCCGAGCTCATTGGCGCGCGAGCCCGGGTCATGTGGGTCTCGACCTTCCACAGCGCGTGTGTTCGCATTCTGCGGAGCGAGTCATCGCGCCTCGGGGTCACGAGCGGCTTCACAATCTACGACCAGGCTGACTCCCTGCGCCTCATGGGCATGGTGCTTCGTGATCTCGACCTCGACCCGAAGCGCTATACGCCTCGATCCTTCCTCGCGCAGGTCTCGAACCTCAAGAACGAGCTCATCGACTTCGAGACCTCTGCGGGCCGGGCGGTGAACCACATGGAGGAGACCCTCGCTGAGGCGTACGGCCAGTATCAGGCCCGCCTCCAGCGGGCGAATGCCTTCGACTTCGACGACCTCATCTTCAGTGCGGTTGCCGTCCTGCAGCTTTACCCCGACGTTGCCGAGCACTACCGCCGCCGGTTTCGTCACATCCTCGTCGATGAGTACCAGGACACGAACCATGCGCAATACACGCTCATCAAGGAGCTCGTCGGCCCGGGCACACCGCAGTTGCCGGCCGGCCAGCTCTGCGTGGTCGGCGATGCAGACCAGTCGATTTACGCCTTCCGCGGCGCGACCATCCGCAACATCGAGGAGTTCGAGCGCGACTACCCGAATGCCCGGACCGTCATGCTCGAGCAGAACTACCGGTCAACCCAGACGATCCTCACGGCTGCAAATGCGGTGATCGCCCGCAACTCGAGCAGACGCGCGAAAAACCTCTGGACCGACTCCGGCGAGGGCGCGCCGATCGTCGCGTATGTCGCCGACGACGAGCGGGATGAGGCGTCATTTATCTCGAATGAAATCGATCGGCTGACCGACGTGGAGGGGGTCAGGCACGGTGATGTGGCCGTGTTCTATCGCACGAATGCGCAGTCCCGGTCAGTCGAAGAGGTGTTCATTCGGGTCGGCATGCCCTATCGCGTGGTGGGTGGTACCAAGTTCTACGAGCGGCGTGAGGTCCGAGATGCACTCGCCTACCTGCGTGCCCTCGCGAACCCGACCGATGAGGTGTCCCTGCGCCGGGTGCTGAACGTACCCAAGCGCGGCATCGGCGAGCGAGCCGAGGCCATGGTCGATGCGTTTGGCCAGCGCGAGCGCATCAGCTTCGCCGAGGCCCTCGAGCGGGCGGCGGAGGCCCCGGGCATCGCGACAAGATCCCTGACGAGCATCACCGGCTTCGTCCAGCTCATGACCGGTCTGCGCACCCTCGTCGAGTCGGGTGCTGATGCCGCCGTTGTGTTGCAGGCGATCCTTGAGCAGAGCGGCTACCTCGCCGAACTTCAGGCCTCGGCCGACCCGCAGGACGAGACCCGGGTGGAGAACCTCGCCGAACTCGAGACGGTTGCGCAGGAGTTCGCGAATGAGAATCCCGATGGGACGCTTATTGATTTCCTCGAGCGCGTCTCGCTCGTGGCCGACTCGGACGATATTCCGGACGCCGATGCGTCAGGGGGAGTCGTGACCCTCATGACCCTCCATACAGCGAAGGGCCTCGAGTTCCCGGTCGTGTTCCTCACCGGCATGGAGGACGGTGTCTTCCCCCACATGCGTTCCCTCGGCGATCCCAAGGAGCTCGAGGAGGAGCGGCGCCTGGCCTATGTTGGGATCACCCGGGCCCGGGAGCGCTTGTATCTCAGCCGTTCGATGATGCGCTCGGCCTGGGGCTCTCCCGCGTTCAACCCGCCGTCCCGTTTCCTTGACGAGATTCCCGCGGAAATCCTCGACTGGCGCAGGGTGGAGCCGAGTGACATGCCGATTTCAGCGGGGGGATTCGGTTCCTCGCCGTCGAGTAGCAGTGCTGCCCTGCGCCTTGGTGATCGAGTCGTCGGTGGCGGTCCGGTCGTATCGCTCACGGCCGGCGATCGCGTGACCCACGAGAAGTTCGGCCTCGGCACCGTCGTCTCGACCGCCGGGGTTGGTGAAAAGTCCGACGCCACCGTCGACTTCGGTGCGGCAGGCGTGAAGCGACTGCTCCTGAGGTACGCGCCCGTCGAGAAGCTATGAGCCGGGTGCTTGTCGCCCCTGACAAGTTCAAGGCGACGCTTTCCGCGAGTGAGGTCGTCATGACGATTGCATCGGTGTTGCAGGCCGCTGGGCACCTGGTCGACGGGCTCCCATTGGCCGATGGAGGCGATGGCACGATCAATGTCGTTCTTGAACATGGATACGAACGCCGTGAGACTCCGACAGTCGACGGATTAGGCCGGCCGCGGACCGGGGTGATCGCCTGGTGTGGTGACGAAGTGATCGTTGAAATGGCGCAAGTGTGCGGGTTGGCAACCGTCATCGATCTTGCACCGGACCCGTGGCGAGCCTCGTCCCTCGGTCTGGGCCTCGCGGCGCGTGCCGCGCTCGATGCTGGGGCGTCATCTGTGACGTTGGCACTGGGCGGCAGTGCATCGATCGATGGAGGCGTTGGCCTGCTCGAGGGCCTCGGCTTTACTGTCCTCGACAGGAACGGCCGACAGGTGACGCCCGACCTGGCCGGGCTGGTGCAGGCGCACGCGATCGAATCACGTGAGGTCGGCGGGGCATGGCGGGTGCTCGTCGATGTGAACAACCCACTCGTCGGTGCGCATGGGGCTGTGCAAGTCTTCGGTCCCCAAAAGGGCCTGCCACCCCGCGACCTCCCCCGGGTGAGCGCGGCAATGTGCAGGTGGGCGAGCCTGCTCGAGCGAGCATTCGCCATCGAGATCGTTCGCACGAACGGTGGCGGGGCGGCCGGTGGGGTTGCCGCCGCTGCCCGAGCCGCGCTCGGCGCGAGCATCGAAAGCGGAGCTGAGTACGTCGCCGATCTCACTCGACTGCGCGAACGGGTGCATGCAGCGGAGGTGGTCGTGACCGGCGAGGGTGCCTTCGACCACCAGACCTTTGGAGGGAAAGCTCCAGGGCTCGTCATCGATTTCGCCCGCGAGATCGGTCGTCCCGTCTACGTTGTTGCAGGCGTGTCTGGGCTGGCTGAAGAGGAATGGCGGTCACGCGGTGTCGCCGGGGTCATCACCTGCAGCGACCTTGCAGGGTCCTCGCAGGTAGCCCGTAGGGAGCCGGCCCGCTGGCTCGCTGCCGCCGCCGCGGCACTGACAGAGCGCCTGACCCCTTCGTCATGAAGGGCACCGCTACCACCTATGCTGCACTTTTGGCGGTCGTCAACCAAAGACAATGAATTCGAACTCTTCGCGCGACAGGTCCACAATGTGCCGCAGGTTCAGAACTGGTGAAGGGGCAGCATCGTGACAGCACCAATACGCGTCGTTATGGCCAAACCGGGCCTCGACGGCCATGATCGTGGCGCCAAGGTCGTGGCCCGCGCGATGCGCGACGCGGGCATCGAAGTCATCTATACGGGCCTGCACCAGACGCCGGCTCAAATCGTGGATGCGGCCATCCAAGAGGACGCTGACATCATCGGTCTGTCCGTGCTCTCCGGGGCCCACCTGACCTTGTTCGCCGAGGTCATGGACCTCCTGAAGGCGGCGGGTGCCGACGACATCATGGTGTTCGGGGGCGGAATCATCCCCGACGATGACATCCCGACCCTTGAGGCAATGGGCGTCGCGAGGATCTTCACTCCCGGCACCCCAATGCAGGCGATTGTCGACTGGGTCGAAGATCACATCAAGAAGGACTAAGGACACCCCCGTAAGTAACTAGGCTCAACCCGCAGTCGTTCGGGAGGCCTTTCGAAAAGGAGTCGATTAAGCGTGGACTTGTACGAGTACCAAGCGAAGGACCTCTTCGGCAAGCACCTCGTTCCGGTCACCCCGGGTGAGGTCTGCACGTCCAGCGCAGCAGCGCACGAGGCAGCCAGCAAGATCGGCTCTGCCGTCGTAGTGAAGGCTCAGGTGAAGGTCGGCGGACGAGGCAAGGCCGGCGGTGTGAAACTCGCCGATACTCCCGATGACGCGCAGGCGAAGGCAGAGGCTATCCTCGGGATGGACATCAAGGGGCATACCGTTCACCGGGTGCTCGTCACCGAGGCGAGCGATATTGCCGAGGAGTATTACGTCTCGTTCCTCCTCGACCGTACGAACCGCGCCTTCCTCGCCATGGCGAGCGTCGCGGGCGGGGTCGATATCGAAGAGGTCGCCGCAACCCGTCCCGATGACCTCGCGAAGGTTCCCGTTGATGCCCTCAAGGGCGTTAACGAGGCGAAGGCCCGTGAGATCGTGGCGGCAGCCCGGTTCCCCGAGGCCATCGTCGATCAGGTGGTCGCGATCCTCGTCAAGCTCTGGGTCGTTATGGTTGAGGAAGATGCCACCCTCGTCGAGGTCAATCCGCTCGTCCTTACGCCGGACGGTCTCGTTCTCGCGCTCGATGGCAAGGTCACCCTCGACGACAATGCCGGGTACCGTCATCCGTCGCACGCTGACTTCGTCGACCGCGAGGGCACCGACCCGATTGAACTGCGAGCCAAGGAGTTTGACCTCAACTACGTCAAACTGCAGGGGGAGGTCGGGATCATCGGCAATGGGGCGGGTCTCGTTATGAGCACCCTCGATGTCGTTGCCTACGCGGGTGAGGAGTTTGGGGGCATCAAGCCGGCGAATTTCCTCGATATCGGTGGAGGCGCGAGCGCTTCAGTCATGGCGAACGGCCTCGACATCGTCCTGAACGACCCCGAGGTCGAGTCGGTATTCGTGAACGTCTTCGGCGGGATCACTTCGTGCGACGCAGTCGCGAACGGAATCCTCCAGGCACTCGAGATGCTTTCCGCCAATGGAGCGGAGCTCACCAAGCCGATCGTTGCCCGGATCGACGGCAACAACGCGATCGAGGGTCGAGCGATCCTCACGGATGCAAACCATCCGCTCATCGAGATCGTCGACACCATGGATGATGCCGCGCGGCGGGTGGCCGAGTTGGCCGCTGCTCGCAAGGCCGGAAAGTAAGGGCACGCAATGGCTATCTGGCTCGACAAGAATTCCCGCATCCTCGTCCAAGGCATGACGGGCGGCGAAGGCACGAAGCACACGCGGCGTATGGTGGGCTCCGGTGCGCAGGTTGTTGCCGGGGTCACTCCCGGCAAGGCAGGCCAGGATGTCGATGGCATCCCGATCTATGACTCGGTTCAGGACGCCATGGCGGCTACCGGCGCTAACGTCACGGTTGTTTTCGTGCCGCCTCGTTTCGCGAAGGCAGCCGTCATCGAGGCTATCGATGCGCGCATCGAACTTGCGGTAGTTATTACCGAGGGCATCCCGGTCCACGACACCGCCCAGTTCTTTCAGTACTCACAAAATTCAGGTGCCACTCGACTCATCGGCCCGAACTGCCCCGGGATCATCTCGCCCGGACAGTCGAACGCAGGCATCATCCCGTCCGACATCACGCCCCCCGGGCGCATCGGACTGGTCTCCAAGTCAGGAACATTGACCTACCAGATGATGTACGAACTGCGCGACTTCGGTTTCTCGACTGCTGTCGGAATCGGTGGCGACCCCATCATCGGCACCACCCACATCGACTGCCTCGAGGCGTTCGAAGCCGATCCCGACACCGACGCCATCGTAATGATCGGCGAGATCGGCGGCGATGCCGAGGAGCGTGCGGCGGCGTACATCAAGGACCACATCACGAAGCCGGTTGTCGGCTATGTCGCTGGCTTCACGGCCCCCGAGGGCAAGACCATGGGTCATGCGGGCGCGATTGTCTCCGGTGGGTCGGGCACTGCGGCCGGAAAGCAGGAGGCCCTCGAGGCGGTTGGGGTCAAGGTCGGCAAGACGCCCTCGGCAACGGCTCGCCTCATGCGGGAGATTATGTCGAAGGCGTAGGTCAGGGCGGGGGCACAGCGATGATGCCCGAGGTTTGGACGCCAACGCTCATGGTGAGCGTCGCGATAGGGGTGTTCCTCATGGGGTTCTCCAAGACCGCGATGCCGGTGGCCGGTGTGCTCGCCGGGCCAGTGCTCGCCGCTGCGCTCACACCGACGGGTGCCGCCGGATTCGCGGTGCCACTGCTCATCCTTGGCGACGTGTTTGGCCTAGCGCTATACCGGCAGCATGCGGACTGGGGTCTCATCCGCCGACTCGTGCCGGGGGTGCTCGTTGGGTTCGCGTTCACCGCGCTGCTGTTCCGCTTCGTCGAAACCGGCCTGTTAAGTCGAATTCTTGGGGTGCTCATCATCATCTCGGTCGGCCTCGAGGTGCGCCGCTTGCGATCCGATGGGAGGACCGGGGCGAAGCAGGCGGAAATGACGAATCGGGCTGCCATTGCGTTCTACGGAACACTCGCTGGCATGACCTCGATGGCAGCGAATGCCGGAGGGACGGCGATGAGTGTCTACCTCGTCAAGATGCGGGTGTCGATGCTCGCATTCATGGGGACGTCGGTCTGGTTCTTCTTTATTCTCAATGTCATCAAGGTGCCACTGGTCCTTGGCCTCGGACTCATTCATCCCGAAAGTCTGATTGCCGATCTTTGGTTCATCCCCGTTCTGGTGCTCGGCGCGGGTATCGGTGCCCTGGCATTTCGGGGGATGAAACCGCTGTGGTTTACACGGATCGCGCTCGGCCTTTCCGCCGCGGCCTCCGTTTGGTTGATCGTGAAGGGTTGAGGCTCTTCAGCGCGCCGGGACGCTTCAACGGCGATTTCTTGAGAGTCTGAGCACGTGGCAGCCCCGACTTCAGCCGATAGGCGAGCAGTGCTTCCGGCGAGCAAGGCGCCGGCTGCGTCAACGAAGCCGAGTAGGCCAGCGCCGAAGCAGGCCGGGACTCCGCGCAGGATCTGGTGGGTGGCGCTTGTCGCTGCCCTGTGGGCCACCGGAATCGGCGTCGCCATCATCGCGATCCCCATCTTCGCGGTCTGGCTCACCGCCACTGGTGGCGAGAGTTCCTGGCTGGTGGCACTTCGGGATTCCGGTCTGGCCTGGGTGATCGCCCACGGCGTCTCAGTACGCGCCGACTCGGCAACGTACTCGTTGCTGCCGCTCGGGCTGCTGCTTATCTGGCTGGCACTGCTCGGACATGCCGGCAGGTGGGCTGCTCGGGCTACCGCGGTCACCACGCTCCGAGATGCCGGGGCCCTAGCAGCTGCAGGAGCCGTGTTCTACGCACTCATCCTGTCCGGAGTGAGTTCGTTGTCCAACACCCCTGACTTCCGAACGAGCCCGACCCGAGCCTTTGGCGTTGGGCTGTTTGTAGCGGCAACCGGCTTGGCATGGGGAGTGCTGCGCGGTTCAGGACTCATGGCTGAATTGCGAGCGCGCATGTCGCCGCACGCCCGAACGATGGTTGCGGCTGCGACCGCCGGTGCTGTCGCCCTTGTCGGATTTGGGGCGATTGCCGCAGCGGTATCCCTCGGGCTCAATTTCCCGCAAGCTCTTGCCGCCCAGCGACTCCTCGATCCTGGTCCGGTTGGCGGCGTTGCCCTGCTCCTGCTGGGCATTGGGTATGCCCCGGTGATCATCATGTGGGCCACGTCCTATCTCGTTGGCGCAGGCGTCGTCCTTGGAGCCGGGGTGGTGATCTCGCCCTTCGCTGCGGCAGGCGAGCCGTCACCCCTTCCGCCGTTCCCCCTGTTCGCTGCGATCCCAAGCGATCTCGGATCCCTCGGGGTGGCCCTGCCTTTCGCGGGTATCGTGGCCGGGGCCATCATGGGTGGCGTGATCGGACGTCGCACGGAGCGGTCGGCTGTTGCACGCCTGAGCCTCGTCGTTGGCGCCGTCGTTATGGCGAGCATCTCCCTCGCGGTCTTGGCCCGCCTCGCTGTTGGCTCACTCGGCGATGAGAAACTCGTGAGCATTGGGCCGCCATCGGAGACTGTCGCACTTCTCAGCGGTGGATTGCTGCTCCTCGGGGCGATCCCGGTCGCACTCCTCATGCGCTCATCGATCGTCGCTCCCGATGATTGGGACATGACCGCCTACGATGCGCGTGGTCACCGATTCGAACCAGTGAAGGATCGCTATGTCTAACGAGCCAACGTCCATGCCAGGTTCTGCAGTGCCACGGCCGCAGGTAAGTCTGGCGATCTCTTGGGCATTCGATACCTTCAAGAGGAACCCGCTGCCGTTCATCGCGTTGGCGGCAGTGGTGGCCGTGATTCAGGTGATTCAGCAGATTGGCTCGCAGCCCCTCACGGCCATCGTTGAGGACTGCACGGACCCTCAGACGCCAGGACAGATCAATGCCTGCGCTGCAGCGGTCGGCTTCGCGGCGATTGTTGGCCTCGCGGTGACATTTGTCTTCATCGCCCTGTCGTTTCTCGCGACGATCGGCATCTATCGCGCAGCCCTTGACGTGAGCCGTGGAATCGCGCCCGAGTTCACGGTCTTGTTGAAGACTGAAAACCTCGGCCGCTATGTCGTCTTCTCCCTCGCCTACCTCGGGCTCATCATCCTCGGCTTCGTCCTGTGCGTAATTCCGGGCATCCTTGTCGCGTTCCTGCTCCAACTTGGGCCGTTTTTCATCCTTGACAAGGGCTACCGCCCGGTGGAGGCAATGAAGGCGAGCTACTCGGTCATCAGCCGGAATGTGGGCCCGGCAATCGTCATGGTCCTCTTCAGCATCCTTGTCACGCTTCTCGGAAGCGTCTTCTACGGGATACTCACCCTTGTCACCCTGCCGTTCGCGTCGCTTTTCATCGTGCATATGTATCGGCAGTTCAACGGCGAAGTAGTCGCGTAGCGGCAAGGATTGGCTGCCGGCCCAGCGGTAGGCTCGTGCAGCGTGGAGCCTCGAATCGTCGTGCTGGCATCGGGTTCTGGCACGTTGCTGCAGGCCCTCCTCGACTCCCCGATTGGTGGGGGCATCGTCGCGGTCGGGAGCGATAGAAGCGATGCACCGGCCCTCGGCAGGGCGTTGAGGGCCGGGCTGGCGGCTTTCGAAGTCGATCCAGGAGGGTTTGCGACGCGAGGTGACTGGGACACCGCATTCTTTGAAGCTGTTCAGGCGTGTCGGCCCGACTGGGTGGTGAGCGCCGGTTTCATGCGGATCCTGGACCCAGTGTTCGTCTCCGCGTTCCCCGGCCGGATTATCAATACTCATCCGGCGCTCCTGCCGTCGTTCCCTGGTGGGCACGGGGTTCGCGATGCGCTGCGGCACGGGGTCAAGGTGACCGGCTGCACCGTCCATGTCGTCGATGAAGGGGTTGATACCGGGACGATCCTCGCCCAACGCGCGGTGCCGGTACTCCCGGGCGACACCGAGGCCAGCCTCCACGAGCGGATTAAGGTCGTCGAGCGCGAGTTGCTCGTCGAGACGCTCACCCAACTGATCGGAGCCACATCATGAGCACTGAGGGCAGGCGCCAGATCCGCAGGGCGCTCGTGTCGGTGTACGACAAGGCCGGGATCGACGTGCTCGCGCGCGGCCTTACCGCCGCCGGGATCGAGATCGTGTCGACCGGATCGACGGCGATGACGATTGCGGACGCGGGCTGCCCGGTGACCGCGGTGAACGACGTCACCGGCTTCCCTGAGAGCCTTGATGGCCGGGTCAAGACCCTTCATCCGCATATTCACGGGGGTCTCCTCGCCGACATGCGCAAGCCCGAGCATGAGCGGGAGTTGGCTGAGCTTGGCATCGCTCCGTTTGAACTCGTGATCGTCAACCTCTATCCGTTCAACGACACGGTGGCATCCGGGGCTGGTATCGACGAGTGCGTCGAGCAGATCGATATCGGGGGGCCGGCCATGGTTCGGGCGTCCGCTAAGAACTACGCGAACGTTGCAATCGTGACGTCGCCACGAAGCTACGACGCGGTCCTTGAGGCAGTGCGCGGCGAGGGGTTCAGCCTTGAGCAACGGGCGAGCTTGGCTGCGGAGGCCTTCGCGCATACTGCCTCGTATGACATCGCTGTGGCGTCATGGCTGGGCTCCGTTGTTGCCCCTGATCCAACCGGAGAAGGATTTCCGAGGTGGACAGGTGCCGCATGGGAGCGTGGCTCGGTGCTCCGATACGGCGAGAACCCGCATCAGCACGCGGCCGTCTACTTGAGTCACTCGCGTGAGCAGGGTGTCGCAGGCGCCCTCCGGCATCAGGGCAAGGAGATGTCCTACAACAACTTCGTCGATGCGGATGCTGCGCGGCGGGCTGCATTCGACCACCTCGAACCCGCAGTTGCGATCATCAAGCACGCGAACCCCTGCGGAATCGCGATCGGTGCAGACATCGCGGCCGCCTATCGCCTCGCCCATGAGACCGACCCGGTCTCGGCATTCGGCGGTGTCGTGGCAGCCAATCGTGAGGTGTCGCTCGCCATGGCCGAGGCACTTATCGACGTCTTCACAGAGGTCATCGTGGCCCCGGGATACGCGCCCGCAGCCCTGAACCTCTTGGCGACGAAGAAGAACCTGCGGGTCCTCGAAGTGGGTGGCCCCCACCCGGGGAGTCGACTCGAGATGCGATCGATCAGTGGTGGCGTGCTCGTGCAGTCAGTCGACGATATCGAGGCTGATGGTGACAGTCCGGCTTCATGGCGGTTGGCCTGCGGGGAGCCGGCTGACGAGCAGACCCTGGGCGATCTGGATTTCGCGTGGAGGGCAGTTCGGTCAGCCAAATCCAACGCGATTCTGCTTGCTAGGGGCGGTGCGGCCGTCGGCATCGGGATGGGTCAGGTGAATCGAGTCGACTCCGCGAGACTCGCGGTCGACCGTGCGGGGGGCCGTGCTGCCGGTTCGGTGGCATCCTCGGATGCGTTCTTCCCCTTCGCGGATGGACTCGCGGTCCTCATCGACGCAGGCGTTCGATTCGTCGTCCAGCCGGGTGGGTCGGTGCGTGACGATGACGTTATCGAGGCAGCGAGGAATGCGGGGGTGACGATGTACTTCACCGGGACGCGTCACTTCTTCCATTGAACACCGTTCACCGTGCCGGGCCCGCTGGGCTCGCATCGATTTTCATGTTCGCGGGGGTGGCGTCGGCGCTCCAATCGAGGTCGAATGGTGAGTTGACTCAGCACTCGGGCAATGGCGTGAACTCCGCGTTGTTCTCATTCATCATCGGCCTGTTGATCCTCAGCGTTATCGCTGTCTCCTCCCGTGGAATCCGTGCGGCGATTGCCCGGATCCCGGGGACCGTCCGTGACGGCACCCTTGTTTGGTGGGCAGTGCCTGCTGGAGTTCTCGGGGGAGTGTTCATCGCCTGCGCGAGTTTCGCCGTCGCGATCGTCGGGGTGGCGCTGTTCGCGGTGGGGGCCGTGGTTGGACAGACGGCGACCGCACTGCTCGTCGATCGGCTTGGTGTCGGGCCCAACGGCCGCACCGCCCTCACGACAGCGCGGGTGATCTCGTCGGTCATCGCGGTGTTCGCCGTCGTGGTCGCTGCGAGCGGCTCGATCAATGCCGAGGGATTCTCGCTCGCAGCCATCCTGGCCGCCCTGCTCGGAGGAACCGCGACAACAGTGCAGCAGGGACTCAATGGTCGCATCACGGTTGCGTCACGTCATCCGCTTGCGACAACCTGGCTGAACTTCGTCTTCGGAACTCTCGGACTCCTGATCGGGACCGCGATCGGGGTCCTTCTTCTCGGTGATGAGTTGACGGCGCCGACCGCCGGGCCGTGGTGGATGTGGCTGGGCGGTGTCTTCGGCTGCGTGTTCATCCTCACCGCTGCATGGGCGGTGCCGAGATACGGCGTCCTCGCCTTCACGCTCACCACGATCGCCGGCCAACTGACTGCGGCGCTCGCCCTCGATGTCATGGTGCCGGTGGGGGATAACCGAGTCAAGGTGAACCTCGTTGCGGGAGTCCTCCTCACATTCATGGCGGTCGCCGTTGGGGCCCTGCGACGTCGCCAACGGGCTTGAGGTGGGTGGGTTGGCGCGCTCGTCCACGTCCGACACAATGGGCGCATGGTTGCGACGATTCTGGATGGAAAGGCCACTGCGGCAGCAGTAAAGGCCGCCCTGCGAGCGCGCGTCGATGTGCTGAATGCTGCAGGGAAGAGTCCGGGCCTCGGAACGGTCCTTGTGGGGGACGACCCCGGAAGCCACGCCTACGTCACCGGCAAGCATCGTGATTGTGCCGAGGTCGGGATCGAATCGATACGGATCGACCTCCCGGCCGACACGACGCAAGCGCAACTCGATGACGAGATCCGACGGCTCAATGAAGATCCCGCCGTCACCGGCTACATCGTCCAACTGCCTCTTCCACGACAACTCGACGCGAACCGCACCCTGGAGCTCATGGATCCCTCCAAGGACGCCGATGGTCTTCACCCGATGAATCTCGGCCGCCTCGTCCTTGGTCAGGATGCACCGTTGCCCTGCACTCCCCGGGGGATCGTCGCACTCCTTCGCCGCTACGAGGTGCCGATCGCCGGGGCGCATGTCGTGGTCGTTGGTCGCGGTGTCACCGTGGGACGTCCACTCGGGCTCCTCCTCACCCGCAGAAGCGAGAACGCCACGGTCACCCTGTGCCATACCGGTACAAGGGATCTCGCCGACTACCTGCGCAGTGCCGACATCATCGTTGCGGCGGCAGGGGTGCCACATCTCGTCACGAGCGAGCTCGTTCGGCCCGGTGCGGCTGTCCTTGATGTCGGGATCACCCGCACCGACTCGGGTCTCGTGGGCGATGTCGCCCCGGATGTCATGGACGTCGCGGGGTTCGTTGCGCCGATGCCTGGGGGCGTGGGTCCGATGACTCGAGCCATGCTCATCATGAACGTGGTCGAGGAGGCCGAGCGGCAGTGACCGACGAGCCTGATGAGCGACTTGCGCAGGTCCGGCCGATCCGGCAAACGCGGCAGTGGGGTCGGGTGTCATTCGCCCAGTGGCCCATCAGCGTGGTGCTCTTCGGCATGGGCGTGGCGCTCGTCATGATCGGGACCGACCATTTCCGGCGCGGGTCGATCGTGTTGTCAGCTAGCGTTCTGCTCGCTATGTTCCTGCGACTCATGATGCCAAATGGGGATGTCGGGATGCTCGCGGTGAGGTCGCGCAGAACTGATGTCATGGTGCTCGGAGCCCTAGGGATCGGGCTGACGATCTTCACCTTCTGGGTGCCGGCCCCAAACTAAGCCCCTCCCACCCCCCCGCTACCTCGTCATTTCAGCCAGAATCCGGCTGAAATGTACGTTTACGTGGTCATTTGACGGTCTTCTTGGTCATTTCATCCGCGCGGGCGTGGACGAACCGGCTATGCAACGCAGCCTTCCACCGACGACGCGCGAGGGGCTCAACGGTCGATGAACGTGGCGGCCGGGGTGAACGTTTGAATGTCTTGTTGATACTTCGGGGAGGTAATTGGAACGGCGCGTATAGCAGATAGTCATCGGTGCCAGCGCGAGGGCCAGTTTTCGGTTCGGTGTCGGTGTTTTGGGGTGCTGGTCCTTGCCACGTTTAAGCGCGACGGCCTCAGCCCCGAACGCCACCGAGCGAAGTGCTCTAGCAGTCCACTTCGACGAATTAGGCGCCGCTGGGCGAATTGATGACGGAGGAAATGATCGTCACGAAGAAGAGAATGACGCTACCTGCGACGCCGACCACACCAAGCCAGAAACCGGCCTGCGCGACGCCCCCATTCGTGGCAAGACCTCGCTTGGCCCGGTCCATTCCGATCCTGCCCATGACGATGGCGATGACGCTACCCACGAATGGAACGCAGCAGAAACCGAGGATGGCGGAGATCAGCGCGATGTTTCCGAACGTGTTGCTGACCCCGCTTCCCGTTGCCATCGTCTGGTAACGAGCCCCTGGTGGCGGAGCGAGAGCCGGTGCTCCTCCGGGTGGTGGGGTTGCGCCTCCGGGTGGTGGGGTTGCGCCTCCGGGTGGTGGGGTGAGCGCTCCGAGGGCCGGGTCCAAGGGACCGAGCAACGGGTCAAGGGGGCCCGGCTGTGGAGTCGGGTTCTCAGAGGATGCGTCTGTCATATTGGCCTTCTTTTTGGGTCCTATGGGCGGCGCGCGTTCGGTTACGGCTTCGCGTTGACCTCTTCGAGGGCCGCGATCACGCAGGCCTCGCTCGGCGAGTTCCGCGGTGAGTTGTCCTCGCAGGTGATGTCGCCCGAAGTCACGGCCTGAGCGATGATCTCGTAGACGACAGACTCGGAGAGCGAAAGCGTGCAGGTGAGCCCGGAACCGTCAATCTTGGCCTCCAGAGGGTCGACGGTGGCCGGATCACAGGCCCCGCTGATAATCGCCTCGGGCTTCACTGTCAAGACGCAGCTGACGGTGGCATCGTCGAACGACGCGGTGACAGTGTTGTCGCCGACGATGGCATCGCACCCAGCCTTGACGCTAACCGGGTTGTCGGATGTCATCGAACAGGTCCCGGCCTCGGGGTCGTTTGTGAAGACGAGCGCCGGGTCGTTGGAGGCGCACACCTCATCGAAGAGGGAAACCCGGTCGAGAGTGAGGGAACAACTGAAGTCCTCTGCGCTGTAGTCGGCGCTGAGGTAGGTGGCGGGGGACTGGCAGTTTGGTTCGATGGCAACGGAGGACATCTTCTCGAAGATGGCAGAACTATAGGTGACCGTGTTGTCCTCCGCGGTGACGGGCTCGGCAGACGAACCCGTCGCAGCCACCGTGGGAGAGTCGGCGGCACCTGATGCAGCAGTGGAAATACTGCTGCCGCCGCACCCTGACAGCAGGAGGGCCCCGAGGGCCATGGCTGCTGCGAATTGGACGGCGAGCTTTGGTCGATGCATGGTCAGCCTCTCAACTTTGGTGGCAGTTCGGTGACAACATACCCGACCTGTCTCGAAAAGGGATCGTTGCTCGTGGGCCTACATGAACTCCTGGTTGCGGCTTGTGTATTCCCTCGCCGCGTGTTCTCATAAGGGCACCGTGACACGCGGTCACGCTACTTTGATTTCTGGGGTTCACATGCTGGTTCGGACATCCCGTCTTATGACCGTCCTCGTGCCGATGGCGGTGCTCACGTGTGTCTTGGCCGCGTGTGGATCGAGTGCGCCGGACTCCTCCGGTGCCCCGCCATTGGCGGGCGCCAATGGCGGGTCCGGTGAGACTTCGGAGTGGGGCGAGAGCTACCCGTTGCCTGATTGCACGGGGCAAGATCCGGCCACCTGTTCGTATGACGGATTCGATCCGTTAGTCGACGGATTCAGCTTCGCGAATTGGGGCGAGACCGGCAAACTTGAGGCGACTGGGCTCATCGCCCTGTTCGGCGCGTCGGAGGTGTGCGCGACGTTGAAGAAGGGTCGCTGCGTGCTTTACCCGGCTGCGAAGCAATGGGCGGAGCAGGTTAATGAGGCAATGGCCGGCGGTCATTGCGAGGGTATGGCAGTCATGGCCGCACGGCTTTTCCGAGGCGACGACGACCTGCAGGACCTTGATCCTGCTGCTGAGTCCACATTCGATCTGCTCTTCGAGGATCCTGACGTTGCGAGTGCGATCGATACCTGGTGGGCGACGCAGATGCTCGCACCGGTTCAGGAGGCCTACATGGCCTTTCAAGAGTACCAGCCGAGTGAGATTGCGTCGGAGCTTGCGGCGGGGCTGCAGCGTGGAGATGGCTACACCTTGGGGATCTACTCACCCGCTGGTGGCCATGCGATTACTCCATTCGCCGTCACCAATGAGGGTGATCAGATTGCGATCTCGGTCTACGACAACAACTTCCCCGGAACTGTGCAGCGCATCATGATTGATCCCGCAGCGGAGCAGTGGAGTTACGCGATGGGCTCCACGAATCCGGACCAGCCCACAGATGGCTGGGAGGGAGGTATCGGCACGATAGAACTTACGCCGATGTCTAGTCGGGCCTTGCCCTCGATTGCGCCCTTCGATGACGCGCCGGCCAAGGGGGTTGCTCGAGGTAATGCGGCATCGACCCACCTGCTCCTGACGTCGCCGGATCCGCAGGCGCAGACGTCTTTCGATCTCACGATCGATGGAAGCACCTACGACACGGCTGACCCGACTGTGGACCTTCCGGACGGTGTCCTCGTCCGTTCAACGCTCGGTGCTGTCCTGTCCGGCAAAGGTACAACAGTCGTGGTCGACCACTCCAAGGTGACGTCGTTCTCGGCATCGCCGAGGGCAACGGGCGGTGCTTCAGACTCGACACCGTTCACGATGTCGGCGGACGCTGTCGGCGCACCGCGATCCACCGTCCGTGCTGTGGCGTCGACAGGTGGGCCGACAGGTCAGTTCATGGTTGATGAGCAAGGCATTCTCACGATTGACTCGGAAGGTTGGACGGACGCTGAAGTCAACGTCGCCAATGGTCTGAATGATGTCGTGTTCCCGCTGGACGAGAACCTCGACATGACGATCAGCACGGACGACGAGGGTGTCGCTGATGTGGAATTCGTCGATGAGGACGGAAACGTGGTCGGCGAGTACGTCGTTGATGACGAGACTGAGAACGGCATGGTCATGGACAGCACGGCCGCATTCGACCCGGAGACCGGTGATTTCGATGTGACCGAGGAGGCTGCGGAGCCTGTGGACGTCAATGAAGAGGCACTAGCCTGGCTCGCCGACATGAGCGCTGACGGTGGGTCCGATGATTCGGTCGAGACCTCCGATGGATCGATGGATGTGGAGGATTCGGCTGATGGCGACAGCGCCGGTAGCGAGGATGCCGATGACTCCGGGAGTGGCGACGCTGAAGATCTAGGTGCGGACGAAGATCTAGGTGCGGACGAAGATCAAGGTGCGGACGAAGATCAAGGTGCGGACGAAGATCAAGGTGCGGACGAAGATCCGGGTGCGGACGAAGATCCGGGTGCGGACGAAGATCCGGAGGCAGACGAAGATCCGGAGGCAGACGCGGACGAGTAGCGCTGCACCGCAGTGACCATCCCACCGTCAAGTGAGATGCATGATGGGTAGTTGAGCGTCAGTCGCGGAGTTGAAGCGGCGCCCCAGTGGCGCCGCGGACCTCGTCCGTGGAGATGCCAGGCGCGGTCTCGATGAGTACGAGGCCGCCGGGAGTGATGTCGATCACGGCCATGTCGGTAATGATGCGGTTGATGACGGCCTTGCCGGTGAGGGGCAGGGTGCACTCTTCAACGATCTTGTGGGTGCCGTCCTTAGCGACGTGCTCCATCATGACAACGACGCGCTTGGCGCCGTGAACGAGATCCATGGCGCCGCCCATGCCCTTGACCATTTTGCCGGGGATCATCCAGTTCGCGAGGTCGCCTGTCGCGGAGACCTGCATCGCACCGAGGATGGCGATGTCGATGTGACCGCCGCGGATCATCGCGAAACTGGTGGCTGAGTCGAAGTAGGAAGCCCCGGGCAGGATGGTGACGGTTTCCTTGCCCGCGTTGATGAGGTCGGGATCAACTGCTGCCTCCACCGGGTAAGGGCCGGTGCCGAGGATCCCGTTCTCCGACTGGAGGACCACATGGATTCCCGCGGGCAGGTGGTTGGGTACCAGGGTAGGCAGACCGATGCCGAGGTTGACGTACTGGCCGTCGGACAACTCGCGGGCGACGCGTGCGGCGAGTTCATCGCGGGTGAGGGTCATGACGACTCCGTTCCTGACGCGGCGGCGGTGGGGGCTGTGACGGTGCGGCGCTCGATCCGCTTCGTCACTACCTGCTCGGGGGTGAGGACCACAACGCGTTGGACGAATACTCCTGGCGTGTGGATGTGCTCGGCGGGGATCTCCCCGGGCTCGACGAGGCGCTCGACCTCCGCGATCGTGATCCGCCCTGCTGTTGCAGCCAATGGGTTGAAGTTGCGGGTCGCCTTGTCGAACACGAGATTGCCGTGCCGGTCGCCGAGGCTCGCCCGCACGATCGCGAAGTCGGTGACGATGCCATGCTCAAGGACGTAGTCGCGTCCGTCGAAGGATCGGACCTCCTTGGGATCCGATGCCAACTCGACCGACCCGTCAGCCGCGTATCGCAGCGGCATGCCGCCGTCGGCGACAGGTGTGCCGACACCGGCTGGGGTGAAGAATGCCGGGATACCCGCTCCGCCTGCGCGCAGTCGCTCCGCGAGGGTGCCCTGCGGGATGAGTTCGACCTCTAGTTCGCCGGACAAGAACTGACGTTCGAACTCCTTGTTCTCGCCCACATAACTCGCGATGACCCGAGCGATCCGCCGCTGGCCGAGCAACATGCCCAGGCCCCAGTCGTCGACGCCGCAGTTATTGCTCACCACCCGAAGGTCAGAGGCCGGACCCGCGACCAGCGCATCGATGAGGGTCTGCGGAATTCCACACAGCCCGAATCCACCAACCGCCAGTGAGGCTCCACTGCCGATGTCGGCGACAGCCTCCGCGGCACTCGCCACGACCTTGTCCATCGGACCTCCTCGCTCGCGTCATCTCGTCCGGGCATTCTGAACCTTACTGGGCCCGTTAGATGGAGAATTTCAACCACCGAGTTCGGGCTATTCCTCGCGATGACAAGATGTGTAGGCCGTGCCAACCTGCGCTGGCATGAGTGGCAACCGACCGATGCGAGAGGGACGACGAGGACCGATGACACCGATCCGACTGCGGAGCACACTCGACGGGATTCCCGGCTACAAGGCTGGGCAGCCTGCGACGGTTGCGCCCGGAATAACCTCGTACAAACTCTCGAGCAACGAGAACCACCATGATCCGCTTCCGTCGGTGCTCAAGGCCGCCGAGCGCGCCCTCTACGACATGCATCGGTACCCGGACTACGGGTCGTCCGCGCTGGTCAGCGAGATTGCCGAGCACTTCGCGGTCCCCGCCGGCGATATCGCGGTGGGCACTGGCAGTGTGGGGCTCCTCCAGCAGCTCGTCCAGATCACCGCCGGCCCGGGTGATGGTGTCCTGTTCGGATGGCGCTCATTCGAGGCGTATCCCATCATGACCCAGATCTCGGGAGCCACGGCTCAGAAGGTGCCGCTCGACGACGATGATCGACACGATCTCGTTGCCATGCTCGCGGCGATCGACGACACCACGCGTATTGCCCTTATCTGCAATCCGAACAATCCGACCGGCACTGCGGTTGGCCGCGAGGCCATCGCCAGGTTCATTGAGGGCGCGCCGCGCGATCTCCTCATCGTCATCGACGAGGCCTATTGCGAGTTCGTTGATCCCGAGAAGATCCCGGACGGGCTCGACTTCTACCGGGCGAACGAGAACGTTGCGGTGCTGAGGACCTTCTCCAAGGCGTACGGCCTTGCCGCCCTGCGCGTCGGATACTGCATCGCGCACGAGCCGGTTGCCGAGGCACTTCGCAAGGTCCAGGTTCCCTTCGGAGTCAACTCGGTCGCCCAGGCAGCAGCCATCGCCTCGCTCCATGCCGAGGAGGAGCTCCTCGAGCGAGTGCGGACGATCATGGGGGAGCGCGGCCGCGTGCAGGCGTCGCTCGAATTGGTCGGTCTGCACCCTGCGGAATCGGAGGCCAACTTTGTGTGGCTCAGGCTTGGTGAGCGGACTATGGAGTTCGCCGCGGAGTGCGACGCCATTGGCCTTTCAGTCCGACCATTCGCGGGCGAAGGGGTGCGCATCACGATCGGTGAGCCTGAGGCTAATACGCGCTTCCTCGAACATGCCAAGGGCTGGGTGGGCTAGAGCCAATTCCCGCTATTGGGCCGTCACTATCCTGTGACTGCCCCCAACCCAACATGAAGCGAGGGAGAACGATGGCCACCCCCTCCGGCGATGCCGACGGCCACTCCGGCATTCAGGTGCTCACTCGGGCGGTCGATATCCTTCGCCAACTGCTCGGCCATCCCGGCGGGCTGAGCCAGTCTGAGATCGGTGAGCGCCTTGGGCTCGCCCGCTCAACCGTGAGCCGGCTGCTCATGGCCCTTGAGAGTGAAGGCCTCGTGATGTCCCTTGGCCCGCGAGGGCGCTACCGGCTCGGTCCTGAACTCATCCGGCTCGCAGCTTCCGCCCGGCGCACGGCCTGGCTTGAACTGCATCCGCTCCTCGTCGAGTTCTCCTTCGAAATCGGCGAGACAGTCGACCTGTCGGTCCTCGAAGGCGACCGTGCAATCTTCGTCGATCAGGTGGTGGCGGACAATCGGTTGCGGGCGGTGAGTGCGGTGGGTGACTCGTTCCCGCTGCACGCGAGCGCCAATGGAAAGGCAATGCTGGCTGCGATGCCGGCTCCCGACGTCAACCGCGTGCTGGGTGGGCGACTTGAGGCACTCACTGAGAACACGCTCGTGACTGTGACCGATATTCGAGCCGAACTTGAGCGCATCAGGGCGGCAGACGGTGTGGCTTTCGATCGCGAGGAGCAGTCGCTGGGGGTCAGTGCGATCGGGGCGGTCATCGGGACCATTGATCACGACATGCTGGCGCTGAGCATTCCCGTTCCAACCCAGCGGTTTACTGGTCGCGAGTCAGAGTTGCAGGCGGCGGTCCTCGACTTCGTGAGCCGCGTCGATGTGTGGATAGCCAGTCGCCGATGAAGGCGAGAAACCGGTCGCGATCACGGTCGCGTGAGCAAGGGAGCAAGGCATGTCGTTCGACAACGGTTCGGTCATCGTCGGGGGAGCGCGTACGCCGATGGGGCGCCTCCTCGGCTCCCTTTCTTCGTTCTCTGCGACAGATCTCGGCGGGGTTGCGATCGCAGGGGCCCTCGAAAAGTCGGGTGTCTCGGCCTCCGAGGTGGAGTACGTCATCATGGGTCAGGTGCTGCAGGCGGGTGCGGGCCAGATGACGGCGCGTCAGGCAGCAATCAACGCGGGCATTTCGATGGACGTCCCATCGCTCACGATCAACAAGGTCTGTTTGTCGGGTATCGACGCCATCGCGCTTGCGGACCAACTCATTCGCGCTGGCGAGTTCGACTGCATCGTGGCGGGCGGCATGGAGTCGATGACGAATGCTCCGCACCTGCTCATGGGTTCGCGCACCGGCGTCAAGTACGGCGACTGGACGATGGTCGACTCGATGGCCTTCGATGCGCTCACGTGTGCGATTGACGAGTGCGGCATGGGGGAGAGCACTGAACGTGCCAATGCCCGCTACGACCTCACCCGAGAGGACCAGGATGCATTTTCGGCCACCTCGCATCAACGCGCCGCCCGCGCCCAGGAGGCGGGCCTCTTCGCGGCCGAGATCGCTCCGGTTTCCGTGGCGCAGCGCAAAGGCGACCCGATCATGGTGACCGAAGACGAAGGGATCCGCTCCGACACGACAGCCGAGGGCCTCGCCAAGCTTCGCCCCGCCTTCGCCAAGGAGGGCACCATCACGGCGGGTAGTGCTTCACAGATCTCGGACGGCGCTGCGGCCGTTGTGGTTATGAGCCGGCGCAAGGCTGCTGAACTCGGTTTGACCCCGCTGGCGGTTATTGGATCACACGGAGTGGTGGCCGGGCCCGATGCCTCGCTCCGGGAACAGCCGGCCAATGCCATCAAGAAGGCCTGCGCCCGCGAGGGCATTGCGGTTTCCGATCTCGACCTGTTCGAGATCAACGAGGCCTTCGCTGCGGTTGGCGTGGTCTCGATGCGGGCGCTCGGCGTCGACGCCAGCATCGTGAACGTCAATGGTGGGGCCATCGCACTCGGCCACCCGGTCGGCATGTCAGGAGCGCGCATCGTCCTGCACCTAGCGCTGGAATTGCAGAGGAACGGCGGCGGCACGGGAGTTGCGGCCCTGTGCGGTGGAGGCGGTCAGGGCGACGCCCTCCTCATCCGAGTCCCGGCCTAGCCCCAACCCCCAGTCATTTCATCCAGATTCCGGGCGGGATGAACGAATGGCGCTCATTAAACGCTCGATTCGTTCATCTCGTCCGGTCTTGGAGGGGAGCTCAGATCTCCTGATTCGTCGGCACCATAACGAGGTCGCGGATTGTCACGTGGCGCGGCTGACGAAGCATGAACAGCACCGCATCCGCGACGTCCTCCGACCTCATTCCGCGACCGGCTGCCACCTCTTCCTCGATCGACAAGTCATCGCGGTTCACCCCCCAAAGCTCGTTGAGGACGATGCCTGGCGCGACTGAGCCCAAGCGCACTCCGGTGCCGATGAGCTGCTGCCGAGTACCGTGCACGAAGGTCTGCACCGCATGTTTCGTTGCCGAGTAGATCGGCTCCCAGGGGATCACCTGATGACCGGAGACGGAGCTCGTCACGACGATGTCGCCGGTGCGCTGTGCAATGAATGTCGGCAGGGCCGCATGCACGCCGTGCATGACCCCGAGTACGTTCGTCGAGACGATCTCGGTAACGAGCTCGGGCGCAACCTCCCACCCGCGATCCGGCAGATACAAGCCGGCGTTGGCGAGGAGGACGTCGAGCTGGCCGAAGGACTCGATCGCCCGCTCGACGGCTTGCCCGGCAGTGGAAGGCTCGGCGACGTCGCCCGCCACGATGACCGGCTTGGTAGTCAGCAGAGGCGCGAGGGACTCGAGTCGCTCACGGTTGCGGCCCACGATGACGAGCCGCATGCCTGCGGCGTCCATCGCCAGGGCACACGCGCGGCCGATGCCTGAGCTGGCGCCGGTGACGATGGCGACTGGTGACGACGAGTGAGCGGTCATGTCAAGGTCTCCTTGCTTGCGGCGGCCGCGAGTAGGCCTCGTCGATACTGCTCGTCGGGACGGTTCTCGATGCGATCGACGTGGTGGCTGGGGAGAAAAGCGGGTCCGCCGGCCGCGAGTGAACCGAAGATAATGCGGGCCACTTTCACAACCATGGTCGTGATCTGGAGGGCTTCGTCTGGCGACGATGCGAGGACGAAGACGCCATGGTTGGCAAGGTAGATGACCCGGGGCACAAAGCCCTCCTCGGCGATGAATTCCCGAACTGCGTCGCGCACTGCCAGGGCGAGGGGCACGCCGGGGTCGACATATGGGAGGAGGAGCTGCCGCCTCCCGAGGACGACGATCATGTCAGGGAAAAGCGCGCCGCCGACGAGGAGCTCGGGCGAGGTGGAGCACAGGATCGCGTTGACCGCGGTCGGGTGCGTGTGGGCGATCACCTGAGCGTGTGTCTCGTCGTAGAGAACGGTGTGGAGAATCGCCTCAACGGACGGCATCCGCGGGTTGGTGCCACCGCCCAGCACCGATGCCCGGTAGGTCGCTGCGGTCACATCATCACTGATGCTCTCCCGGGCAAGCAGCGGGGAAATGACTTGACGATCGACGAGGAGCAGATCAGGTTCGATCATCGTGGCCAGCGAGCAGCCGCTCGCCTTGATAATCATGTGGGAAGTGCCGATTTCCGGGTTGTCGGCCCGTGACGACACATTGCCCTCCGCACTGAGGACGAGGTCTCGGGTGGGCTCGCCGAGCGCGTTGCCGAGCCGCAGGAGTGCCAAGCGTGCTGTGGTCATGACCGGTCCAATCGTCGGGCGGTAAGGCGGGCCTGACGCAGGGTCGTGAAGATGCCGACTGCGACGGCTTGAATGCACAGGTTGCCGATGCTCGTGGCCTCGGCGGGCCCAGTGACGACAGGCAGACCCGTAACCTCCCTCGTCCGGTTGACGAGAGGCTGGATCTGCGAGCCGCCACCGATCATGCGGATCTCCGTGAACGATTGCCCGGTCAATCGGCTCGCCTCGACGATCGACCTGTCGAACGAGTTCGCGAGGCTTGAGAGGATGAGTCGGACAAGGTCGACGCGGGTGAGGTCCTGCGAGTCGGCGCACGTGCGCCGGTACAGGTCCGCGATTCGACCGGGCATGTTGCCCGCTTCCACGAGGCTGGCGTCACCGGGGTCGATGGTGCCCGCGAGGTCCGGGCCGCCCTGCGCGGACACCTCGCCGAGCAGTGCGGCGCGCAGTTGCGACACAGTCTGCGGGCCGGGGTCTTCCCCCACCCACGTGCGTAGGCACTCCTCGAGCAGCCAGGTGCCGCTCAAGTTTCGTACGAAGATCGTCGAACCTTCGGTGCCCTGCTCGTTGGTAAAGCCGGTGTTCATTGCGTCGCGAGTGAGGACTGGTGCCTGGGTGCTGCAGCCGACCAGGGCCCAAGTGCCGCAGGAGATAACCGCGATGCCATCGTCAGGGTCGCAAACAGCCGCGAAGGCACTCGCGGTGTCGTGTGACGCGCCCCAAATCACCGGGATTGGTCCGTGCAAACGGGCGCGAGGGTCGTGCATACCGAGCCGCTCGTTGATTGCGGGGAGTGTGACCCCGGCCGGCGACCCAGCGTCGACAAGGTTGGGGAGCTCGGCTGACGCAATGCCCAGGCGGTCGGCGAGATCGTGCGCCCATTCGCCGGTCTGCTGGTCGAGGAGGCCGGTTGTCGATGCGATCGTGCGTTCGGCACCGATGGTGCCTGTGAGCCAGTAGGTCCAAAGGTCTGGAGTTAGGAGCATGCTGGGGCTCCCGGCGAGAAGCCCGGCACGAGCGTCGCGGATGAGTTGGAAGCAGGTGTTAATCGCCATCTCGGTGACGCCTGTACGGGCGTATGCCTCCGCAGTGCTCACTCGCTCATTGGCAATTGCGACGATAGCCGGATCGCTTGCGCGGTAGTTCCGGACCGGGTGGACTAGGGCACCGCCTTCATCAATGAGCCCGTAGTCGACACCCCAGGAATCGACGCTGATGCCTTTGACGCGCCCGCCCCGCGCAACAACTTGACCGATGGCGCGCGCGATCCCGGCGAGAGTCTGCTCGAAGAGTTCGTCTGTGTCCCAGCACAGGATGCCGGCGATTGTCACCGGTTCATTCGGAAAGCGGTGCACCTCATCAAGATCGAGCCCGCCCTGCGTGAAGGTGCCGAGCACGACTCGGCCGCTCTGCGCACCGAGGTCGACGGCAATGAAGTGGTGCGATTCAGTCATAGGTCTCGAGGTTCGATCATCGGTCAGCCTGCGTGATCAGATCGCCGTGTAGCCGCCGTCGAGGACGACCGATTGTGCGGTCAGGTACCCCGATTCGGCGGAGGCGAGGAACCGGACGAGGCCGACGAGGTCGGCGGGCTCGCCCATTCGCCCGGCAGGGATGAGTCCCCGCCACTGTCCGGCGAGGTCAGGGTTGGCGTCCATGAACTCGCGGGTCATGTCCGAGAGCATGTAGCCGGGCTCGACCGCATTCACCCGGATGCCGGACGCTGCCCATTCGACTCCGAGTGACTTCGCGAGCATGCTTACGGCTGCCTTCGACGCGTGGTACGACGCCTGGAATTGCGGGACGTTGACGATCCGCGCCGACATTGAGGAGATGAGAATGACTGTACCCCGCAGGCCGGCGTCGACGGCTTGGGCCGAATGCAATCGGTTCGCAAATGACTGACACGCGAAAAAGGTGCCGTTGAGGTTGATGTCGAGGACGCGTTGCCAATCATCGGGCGTCACCTTCGCACTCTCGCCCCAGATCGTGATTCCCGCTGCCGTGACCAGGGTCGTCGCAACGCCTATCTGCTCCTGAATCGCGCCGAAGGCGGCCTCGACCGCGCTCGCGTCGCGCACATCGGAGATGATGCCGGCTGCGGGGACGGAGAATTCGGCGGCCACGGCGGCCGCGGTCGCCGTCACGTCTGGCAGGACGTCAAGCAAGCCGATGCCGGCACCGTTTGAGGCAAGGTCGCGGGCGATCGCGAGGCCAAGGCCGCGCCCGCCGCCGGTGATGATGGCAGTGGTGCCTCGAAGGTCGATGGGCATGTGCATCCTCACTTGGGGCGTGATGGGCGTGATCACGACGTCACAAGTGGAACATAGGGCCAATGGCGAGGTGGATCAAGGGGTTTGCGGCCCAACACGTCGCTCATCGGTGCATCGAGGCTTCGGATCCGCAGGTCGCAGACTATTCACCGGGCTCACCGTTTCGCGAATGAGGGGAGCGCGGCGTCAGTAGTTCGCTATGTCAATCCATCGCAGGCCGGTAACCGAACCGAAACTCCGAACCGCTGAGACAGCCTCCCAACCATGGGCGATCGCCACGGTGGCGCGCCCTCACGTGCGCATACTGCTGCAACACCTCCGGCGTGGTGGTAGCACTAACTCGAGACGCAACGACATCGCGCAGGAGCCGGACCGCCGGCTCGCGAAGCGGGTGGTCTGCACCCGATGCGTACACCAGCACCGATGTATCAAGGACGAGCATCAGGAATCCCGGAATCGAGAGCCATGGATTTCATCGAGTTCGAGGGCTAAATCCGCTGGCTCAGGAACCGGCATCGGCGCGTCAGCGAGAATTGCGTCGAGCAACGCGGCTTTGCGGATATCGGTACCTGTCCACATGTGATCGATGGCTTCTCGGATCAAGGCCCCAATACTGCGCCCCTGCGCCTTCGCCCGCTGGGCCAGCCGGTCGTATTGCTCCTCATCGAGGAGGATTTGCAGGCGGTGGGACATGTGCATACGCCTTCAGTAGCGTGTGTAGGTTTAACGAGCTTGTGCTCGCCAGCCCCTAGTCGTCATCCTCGGGGATGTCATCGGGCATGGAGAACGCGGCCATCGGCGAAAAGTCAGCGCGGAAAGCCATCAGCGAATCGTCGATTGTCTTGTAGGCGTTGCGCGTGCCCTTGCCAGATGGCCGGTACTTGGCGGTCTTCATGCCCATGGACTCGCCCTGCCACGCCGCGTCGTCGGCGCCGATGAACTGGAAGACCCACTGATAGGCAGAAATCTGCTCTTCGACGAGGGCGCGGACCTGCTCGAACCGGTACTCGCTGCTCGAGTTCTCCTGGCCGTCCGTGACGACGACGAAGAGCACCCGGCCGGGCCGCTCTGCATCATCGATCGAGGCGAGATCGGCCCCCGTTTGCTTGATTTCGATGCCGGCTGCATCGAGGAGACGGGTCATTCCTCGTGGCTCGAGCAGATAGGTCACCGGCTCGGTGCTCATTCGCACCACGGTGTCGATCTCGGTGTCGAACTCGACGAGGGTAACTGTGAGCTTCCCCGGCAGGGCAAACTGGCGGGCCAACAGCTCGTTGATGCCTCCTTGGGCATCGGTCTGAACCGACCCCATGGATCCGGACCGATCGACGAGCAGGGTCAGGTGGGTGTAGTTGGCGTTTGTCATGGGGCTCCCCTGTCAGCAGTTGGTAGCACGAAGGACCTACCGGCCCGTCCAGCATGATCAAACATCCTCGGGGGGTCTGACATTGGGGCATTTATACGCCATGGGACGTAACGGAAGATGGCTCCCTTGGCTCGGCAGGGCTCGATTTTGATTGTTATCCTTTGCCTATGGAGATCTCACGACGCAGAATGCTTGGCGCATCAGCCGTGGTCGCAGCCGGGTTCGGGATCGCCGGCGGCAGCGGCTCCGCAGTTCTGGCGGCCGCGGGAAGTAGGCAACGGACGCCTCCAACAGGTTCGGTCTGGCGCAGTTCGAACGGCGTGCTCAGCGGGACCCTAACAATGCGGACGGGTACGGCGGAGGTTGCTGGAAATCCGCTCCCTGGGGTCTCGAGTTATAACGGAACATTCTCTGGTCCAACGCTGGTCGCCCGGCCCGGCGACAGACTCGACCTGACGTTGCAGAACCGTATTGACACCCCATCGAACCTGCACTTTCACGGGCTCCATGTATCCCCGCGCGGTCACAGTGACAACGTCTTCCTGGACATCCCACCGGGCTACGACTTTCGGTACAACGTCCAGATTCCAGCGGATCACCCGGCCGGGCTCTACTGGTACCACCCGCACCGACACGGCTACGTGAACGCACAGGTCTACTCCGGACTCCAAGGGCTCATCGTCATCGAAGGGGGGGCTGCGGATTATCCTCAGGTCGCCCCGCTGCGCCGACGAATCCTCAACATCCGCAACATTGGCATCACGAACCTTGGGGCAGGGCAAGCTTTCGTTCCTATCGACCAGATGACGGTCACTGCGATGGTGACTCTGGTGAACGGTGCATTTCAACCGAACATCGACATGCATCCGGGTGAAACGCAGTTCTGGCAGATCGCCAACACGTCGACGCGTAGCTATTGGAAATTACTTGTCCCCGGGGCCACTTTCCAGGTTATCGAGGAGGACGGTTGCCCAACCTGGCAGACGTGGAGGCCAGACACACTATTCATGCCGCCCGGCAAGAGATTGGGGGTGCTGGTTACTGCACCCCCAGCGCCGGGACAGACAGCGCTCATGACCGAGGCGTTCGCGCAGAATTTGTCGTGGTCGTTGCCGGAGGCGACCCTCGCATCGGTGACGGTCAGCGGGCCGCGGCGCGATCCGGTCACGCTCCCTGAGGTGATGGCGCCGAGCCCGAAGTACCTCGAAGGTCCAGTGGCCCAGCAGCGCGTGCTGACCTTGGGCGCAACGACCCGCACGCCACCGCCACCAGACTTCTGGTTTGACAACGTTCCGTATCAAAACATCACGCTAGAGAACGTCATCACCGTCCGCGTCGGCACGACGGAGGACTGGATCCTCAAGAACACCAATGTGGCGCCCTTCAGCGCGTTTGTTGAGAATCACCCATTCCATATCCACGTGAATCCATTTTGGGTCGTCGATCATGGTGAGTTCGATCCGGCGACCGGTGCCATCCTTACGCGCACAAAGTCATATCCACGAGCGGAGCTCGACACCCTCAATATTGCCCCCGGGGAATGGGTTCGCATCCGTATCCGTTTCGCCGACTACGTGGGCCGCACGGTGTTCCACTGCCACGTCCTCGGGCATGAAGATCTCGGCATGATGGGCGTCATCGACATCGTCGATGCGGACGGAAATGGTGCCGGTGTCGGGCAACTGCTCCCGACCCAGACGGGGCACAGTCACTGAAATGGTCGTCACTTTTGTTCGAGCGCGAACTCCCAGTTGACGTCAGTCGTGACGGCAGTGCCAGCCTCATCCGTCAACGTGATGCGCCCGGGGACGTTCGTCTCAATAGTGACAACCTGGCCGAACCCATTCTGAGTGAACGCGACACCTTGGACGGTGCGAAGCGATGTGGCCTTGGAAGCGTCGAACTCGCGTGCAGTTGAAATGCTGAGGTCTGCGAGGGGTTGGCTGCGTGCAGCCGAAAGGCCATCGTGGAAATGGGAATGGACGTCCTCGATGCCCATTCGTCCGGTGAACCGACCCGACCAGGGTGGCTGGGTACGGCCGCCGTTGGAAATCCAAAGCAACGTCGCCGGGAACGACGTGATGTCCTTGAGTGAGAACCAGATGAAGCCGTCGAATACTGCGGCCGACCACCCGATCGGGCCGGCGTCAGGGTCATTCACCATCATGACGAGGTCCTCGTGGCCAGCGGGCGTCGGATACCGCGAGATGTCGACGGTGCCACCGGCCTCGAGCGGTATTGCGGCGAGGCTGTCGAATGTCGCGCCCGGACGCAGGATCTGGGTCTCGCCGATGGCGGGGTCGGCGAACACGCCCGGGTAGACGGACGACCATCGCATCGGACTGGTGCTGATCCGTGCACTGGCAGGGGGTTGGCTGCTGAAATCGAGGATCGGGTGGGTGCCGTAATTGAAGGCACCTGAGATGCCGCGAATCGCGATCTCCTGATAGAGCACGGTCTGCCTGTCGCGGACGCTCACGGTCTTGTCAAATGAGCCGCCCGAATCATGAGCCTCGAGGTGAAGGGTGACGGCATGCTCACTCGACGCGGAGACCGTCCACTCGCCGCTGGCCGGCTCGCCATGGGCGGGGCCGTCGGGCTGCGGGCCGAATGGGAAGCAGAAGAAGTCCCCGCGCAATACGTCGAGCAGAGGATCGACCCCGGGAATCTCGCCGGGGTGCCAGGGAGCGAGGGAGTAGGGGTCGGCGGTGGCGCTGCCGGAGGTGAAGACGACTGGCGCGACGTGCGCGCCGGCGAGCGTGACTGAGGCGGTAACCGAATCACTGCGCACCGTGACTGAAGTGGCGCCATGGACCTCATGTTTTGCGTCAGGCATCCGTTCTCCTGTTCATTGAACCGGTGATCTGTATTCATTGCGTGGAGGCCCGTGTCGGTCTCGCGGCAGAATGATCGCATGGTCGACGTCTTCGTTATCGCCGGTGCTGCAGGCAGCGGCAAGACCACCTTCGGCCGCGCCCTCGCGAAGCGCCTCGCAATACCGCTCCTAGACCTTGACGAGGTGACGGCCCCGCTTGTCGCGGCGTTCTGGGCTGCCCATCCCGGGCTTGATGAGGCCGAGGCGCTCACTGCGGTACGAGAGGACCGCTATCGGGACTTGCAGCGTGCCGCGGTGATGGCGACTTCGAGCGGTCAGTCGGTGATCGTAACGGCTCCCTTCACTGCTGAAATCTCGTCGCTGGAGCGCTGGCGGGCTTTCGTGGATTCCTTCACCGAGGTGGCGAATCTGCATCTCATCTGGCTGGAGATCACTCCGGATGAGCGGTTGCGCCGGATGAGGGTGCGCGGTGCGAGCCGCGACGCACGGCTGACGATGGCGAGCAGACCTGCCGTTCAACTGCCTGCTTCCGCCCCGCCGGTGGTCGAGCACCTTGGCCTTGATGCGCAGTTGGGTAACGAGGAGAAAATCCGCGTCGCAATGTCTCATTTTGGTAACGTTTCCTCTTCTTGGTAGACGAATATTCTTGACGGCTGTTACCTTCCGAATGCGCGTGACAACGATTACCTTGACATTCGCGTGACTGGTTCATAAACGGGCGATGAATTCTTTGGCAAAGGAATGTCTCGCTCGGGCTACTGCCTGACAACGATTACCGCGACGTCAATCTCACCAAAAGCAACGAGGATCGAAGGGGAGGACCACACGTGCGCACGCTCATCGTGAATCCCAACCCCATCTTTGATCGCACGATCACCATTGTCGAACTCGTCCCGGGGGCGGTCATTCGAGCTTTGGACGTCGAACTGACCGCCGGGGGCAAGGGGATCAACGTGGCCCGGGTCCTGCGCGCACTTGGTCGGCCCGCACCCATGGTCATCCCGGTTGGTGCCGATGACCGCGCGCGCTACGAGTCGTTACTGGCGGGCGAGGGCGCCGAGTTCAATGTCGTGGAGGTTCCCGGGGGAGTGCGCACCGCGAGCATCTACCTCGAGGAGCGGAGTAACCGCGTCACGGTCGTCAACGACGCTGGCACCGAGATGGCGATGTCCGACTGGGCCCGGGTCCGCGATGCGGTTCGCGGAAGGGTCACCTCCGGCGACCTTGTTCTGTGCATGGGCAGCTTCCCTCCTGGGCTGCCGACGTCGGCACTCGGCGAGCTCATCGATGATGTCCATACAGCGGGTGGGCAGATTCTCGTTGACAGCGCCCCGCAATGGCTTGCCGCCTCGCTCACTCATCGCCCTGACATCGTCACCCCAAACCTCGACGAGGCCGAGGCAGCGATTGAAGGCGAGGCCGCCCACCTCATGGATTCGGGCGATCTCGCCGTCGAGGCAGTTCGACCACGTGCAGAGCGCGCAGCACGCACACTCTGCGATCGCGGTGCCGCACACGCCCTCGTGACTGCAGGCTCTGCGGGAGTCGCGGCGGCCGACGCATCCGGTGTGACCTGGGAGCCCGCGTACCCCGTTCAGGCAGTGAGCACGGTGGGGGCAGGGGACTCCTTCGTTGCGGGCCTCTCATTCGCCTTGGCGCAGTCGAGCGATGACGGTGGGCAGGCGGACTGGGGCTCTGCGGTGCGCTTCGGGGTTGCCGCCGCTGCCGCGTCCTGTGAACTCGTCAGGGCGGGGGGAGCGAAGGATCAACGGATCCGCGAAATCTTCGCAGACCTCAGTGAACATCACGGTTTCGGTGCCGGGGCGAACGTTTCACGAGTCCACGTCACTGCGGGGATGGTGCCGACATGAGCCCGAGCCCCGTGCGGCTTCGAGACGTTGCGCTCGCTGCCGGAACGAGCACGAAGACTGCGTCGCGCGTCATCAACGGCGATGCCCGTGTCGCGACCGACACTCGCCATCGCGTGCAGGAGGCCGTCGATCAACTCGGCTATCAGGTCGACCTCATGGCGAGGTCCCTGCGCAAGGGGGTCGATGACACCGTGGGGATCGTCGTGCCGACGATCGGCGACCCCTTCTTTGCCAAGGCCATTGAGGAGATCGAGCAAATGGCGCTTCCGCGGGGTATCAACCTCCTCGTTGCAAGCAACTCTCGCGATCCCAAATGTGAGCGGAAGGTGGTCGATGGACTCCTTGCCCGACGCGTGTCCGGGCTGATTGTTACGCCGTTCTCGACTGACTACTCGTTCCTCGAACGGGTCGTAACCCCGGTGGTGTTCCTCGACCGACACCCCAAGGGCATGGACGTCGGAGCTGTCATTGTCGATGACGAGGGCGGTGCCTACCGCATCGTTATGCACCTCGCATCCTTCGGGCATCGTCGCATCGCACTCCTCACCGACGACCTCACGATTGAGACATCACGCCTGCGCCGCGAGGGCTACGTTCGGGCAATGTTCGAGCTCGACCTTCCGATCGAACAGGAGCTTCAGGCAACCTGGTGCGTCGATGCGGCTCAGGCCGAGACGTGCACGAACGACATGCTCGATCTTGACCATCCCCCCACTGCCATCTTTAGCGCTCGGTCTGAAACCTCACTGGGCGTTGTCAGAGCCCTTCACCTGCGCCGACGCACCGACATCGCGTTCGCCTCCTTCGGCGACTTCGCGACCGCCGATGTCCTGAGCCCAGCGATCACGGTCATCGATCACGATCCCCGGACCCTCGCTCGCCGCGCGATGGAAATGCTGAGCGAACGGCTCGACGGCGCTCCTGCGAGCCCAGTCGACACCATCGTTGCGGTCGAGCTCATCGCGCGGGGTTCAGGCGAACTCCCGGCCTTGCGGGCGGTGTCATGAATTCGACGTTGCATGAGGTCGTCATCGGCATCGATGTCGGCACGACCACCACCAAAGCGGTCGCCATCGATTCAACCGGCGCTGTCGTGGGCAATGCGAGTGCGGTGACGACCTGGGACATCGGCATCAATGGCGAGATCCAGACAGACATCGACCGTCTCACCGATGCGGTCACTGGTGTTCTCGTGGAAACGGCTCTTTCGGTCGGCGAGGACACGAGGGTCACCGGCATCGGCATCACCGGCATGGCGGAGGTCGGCGTGGTCGTGTCGTCCGCAGGCGAAGCACTTACGCCTGCGATGGCCTGGTACGACCAGCGGGGAGCAGAGGAACTCGCGGCACTGCCCCAGGCATTCCGCGACGAGTTCATCTCGGTCACCGGCCTTGCGGCGAAGGCAGAGTGCTCGTTCGCGAAGCTACTCTGGCTCGGATCGCACGGCGGACCATCCTTGGCCGGCACGCAATGGCTGAATGCGTTGGAATACATAGCATTCCGGCTGACTGGAGTCCGGGGGAGTGAGCCGTCGCTGGCATCGCGAACCGGGCTCCTTGACCAAGGCTCGATCGGCCCGTGGGCCACGACTCTTGACCTCATCGGCGCCAGCGACTCCTTCCTTCCTGAGCTCGTGAGCGCCGGGACCAGCCTCGGTCCAGTCCTTGCGAGCGCACCAGCTGCGCTCAGACGTGCGGCGGTCACGGTGGCCGGTCACGATCACCTCGTTGGCTCGGTCGGGGCGGGCGCTATTGGTGGCGACGACCTGTTCGACTCCTGCGGCACTGCCGACGTGATCCTACGGACGGTCCCGCGCACACTGTCGAATGCTGACCGCAGCCACCTCGTTGGGCGCGGGCTCAGCGCTGGTCGCCACGTGCTTGCCGGTTCCACTGCAATCCTTGGCGCAACCCGCTCCGGCCTCGTGCTCGGCCGCATCATGTCGATGCTCGGTGCCGATGACAGGGCCGCGCGGCAGGAACTTGCCGACACCTGGCGAGCCGACCGCGAGCCTTCGGCTCGAGTGCTCGTCTCAGAGCCTTCCGACTGGACGAACGAGGTGACCGTTCGCCTCCGCGACGATGCCACCCCCGCCGAGGTCTGGGCAGCTGCGACCGAATATGTCCTCGCGCAGACAGCCAAACTTCTCGAAGCGGTTGCGGAGGTCGCGGGACCGTACGAGACTGCGATTGCAGCAGGAGGGTGGGCACATGTGACGGGGGTCTATCGCGGCAAAGCTCATCTGATGCCCGGACTGATCGTCAGCGACGTGCAATTGCCCGGGGCCACCGGAGCGGCCATGTTCGCAGCCCAGGCATCCGGAGTCTCATTCGGACCAATCACTGCTCAAGCCCCTTCGAGACCGGCGGTTCCGACACACGCCTGACCCCAAACGCCTGCTACACCCAACATGAAGGAGTGCATTGATGAGTCCCACTGCGGTACAGGAGAACGCCGGAACGCTCGCAGCGATTGCGGACGCCGACGGAACCCTGGCGATCATCGCAATGGACCAGCGCAACACCCTGCGCCGGATGTTCACTGCGGTCGGGGTTGAGGCCACGATCGACGACCTTCGTCAGGCGAAGATCGACGTGGCTCAGCACCTGACCCCGCACGCCACCGGGATCCTGCTCGATCCCGATTTCGGTGTCCCGGCGGTTCGCGACTCCGGTGCCCTGGCGCCGGGTTGCGGGCTGCT